>JAKBBS010000029.1 GCA_021808425.1 Actinomycetes bacterium | reverse complement strand
AGAGCGGAGCGTCGATCCTGATCGCGGGAGCCCCTGGTTCGGGGAAGACGACGATGCTCGGATGCCTGGCGGCTGACATCGACCCGTCGATGCGGGTGGTCGTCGCCGAGGAGGTGTTCGAGACGATCGTCGAACTACCCAACGTCGCGCACATGCAGACACGGCCCGCCCGCTCAGACAGAAAAGAAGTCGACCTGCGCCGCCTGGTGGCAGGCTTCCTGCGAATGGCACCTGACGTGGCGGTAGTCGGCGAAGTTCGCGACAGAGAAGCGTTGCCGCTGCTGTTGGCCCTCTCGTCAGGCGTGCAAGGATTCACGACGATACACGCAGGTTCTGCTCGTCAGGCGCTGTCCCGGCTGCGCTTCGTCTGTCAACTCGCAGATGTTGGCTCGGAACTCACAACGTCGGCTCTGTCAGCACTTGTCAGCGAAGCGGTCGACGTGGTCGTCCACTGCGTTCGGCTCGGAGGGGAGATCCGTGTGAGCGAAATTCTCGCCGTGGAGGATCTGCAGGTGTCGGAGGGAACCGTGGCCTTTACCACCACGACGGTCTTCGCCAGGAGTCGATTCGGGGAGGAACTGTGCTGGTCGGGAAACATACCGGTGCGGCTGACGAGAGCCTTCGAGTTGCGCGGGCTTGACGTGAGGTCGTTGCTGGCGGGGCAAGGAGCGCGGTGAGCGCGCCGGACGTGGCAGCAGTCGCAGCAGTTCTTGCTGGCTGTGGTGTCTACTTGATCCTTAGCGCCTTCGGCGCAGAGGCACGGACCCGATCGACGGTGGCCGAACCGCAAGGAAAGCGACTGCGCCGTAGTATCAGGACCTGGATGGTGCAGGCCGGCTTGGCCGACGTATCCTCCGGTACCTTTAGCGCAGCGCTCGCTGCAGCCGGACTGATCGGTGCTCTTGGGAGTTACCTAGTCTTCGACTCGGTTGTGTCATCGGTTGTCGCTGGGATCCTGGCTGGAGGGTTCCCGTTGGCGAGCTACCGGCGTCGGCGCCAGGCCGGCATCGAAGCTGCCATGGATGCGTGGCCGTCGATACTCGAGGAGATCCGGATGAGGGCTGGCTCCCTCGGTCAATCGGTACCCCAAGCTCTCTTCGAAGCGGGTCGGAGGGCGCCTGACCAGTGGACGCCAGCGTTTGCGGTTGCTGAACGAGACTGGCAGTTGACCACTGACTTTGCTGCAACTACAGCCACGCTCAAAGAAGCGCTTGTGGATTCGACGGCCGACGCCGTGTGCGAAACGCTCCTCGTCGCACACGAACTGGGTGGTTCCGACCTTGACGATCGCATCGGCGACTTGATCGAGGACCGCTTAGCGGATTTGCAGGCGCGCAAGGAAGCTTCTGCCAAGCAGGCCGGTGTCCGCTTTGCTCGCCGCTTCGTCTTGCTCGTCCCTCTGGGAATGGCGTTGGCAGGGCTGTCGATCGGTTCTGGCCGCGCTGCGTATTCGAGCCCTGGGGGCCAGCTCGCGGTCGTTGCCGGCTTGCTCGCATTAGCTGCATGCTGGGTGTGGTCGGGTCGCCTCCTTCGCGTTGGGCGCCCACCGCGGGTGTTCGGATGACACGGATCGAAGTGGTGGTGGGTGTATTCCTTTGGGCTGGGTGTTCGCTGCTACTGTCGCAGCTTCGCCGAGTCGGAGCCGAGTCCCTGGCTGAGCGTCTCGAACCGTTCCATCCAGGCTCGCAACTGCGGCCCGCAGCCCGCGCCATCTCGAAGGGGTCGGTCGCCGGCGTGCTCGTCCCATTGGCGGGAAATCTCGGCGACCGTGTCTCGCGGTTGTTCGGCATCGTCGCGAGCCCTGACGAGCGATTGAGGCGGATCCACTCTCGCCAGACGGGGAGGACTTTCCGTACACGTCAGATGGTCTGGAGCACCCTGACTCTCGTGGCGGCTGCGGTCATCGCTGGATCCGCACACCTCACGTTGCCGCTCGCCGTCCTTGTGCTAGGGGGCCTGCCGTTGCTCGTGTTTTTGCTGATCGAGCATGATCTCGAACGCCGATCCAAGCGTTGGCAGGCCACGACGGCACTAGAGCTTCCAGTTGTCGAGGAACAGTTGGCGATGTTACTGAACGCAGGATTTTCTTTGAACGCGGCCTTGGCGAGAAGTGCATCGCGCGGAGCGGGGTGCGTCGCAGTCGATCTGCGGGTCGCCATGAACCGTGTGGCGCAGGGACTATCCCAAGCAGACGCGCTTGCCGAGTGGGCCGACCTGGCCGGATGTGACGGCGTGACGAGGCTGGTCAGAGTCCTGACGCTCCATTCGGACGCCTCAGACCTTGCGCGACTCGTTTCTGCCGAGGCCCGACAGGCCCGTCGCGAACTTCACACTCGGACTATTGCGCAGATCGACCGGCGCGCCGAGCAGGTCTGGATTCCTGTAACAGTTGCAGCACTCGTGCCCGGCACGATCCTTTTGGCGGTGCCGTTCTTAGACGCTCTGCGCATCTTCGCCAACGCTTGACAGCGAATGCGTGACCAGCTTGTCGAGACGAATGGGTAGGTCGCGCACTCGAATACCTACGGCGTGATGTACCGCGTTGGCAACTGCGGCCGCGGTGCCGACTATGCCGATCTCCCCAATACCTTTGGTGCCGACGGGGTTGAGATCTGGATCGTCCTCGTCGAGCCACGACACGTCGATGTCACCGACGTCCGCGTAGCTCGCTATGTGGTAGTCCGCCAAGTCGGTGTTGACCCACCCGCCGACTAGCGGATCGACGATGCTTTCCTCGAGGAGTGCCATGGATAGCCCCATCGTCATTCCTCCAATCAACTGGGAGCGTGCCGTGAGCGGGTTGACGATCCGACCCGCAGCGAAGACTCCAACCATGCGGGGTATCCGAACCTCTCCGGTGTCAACGTCGACTCTGGCCTCGACGAACTGCGCACCATAGGCGTAGCGTGCGAGGTCAGTCTGATCGGCAACATCGGAGGACGTGTCCACCTCTACCCGAATGCCGCCTTGGGGGACTTGACCGCCGGTCGACCTCAGGCGTTCAGTTAGCGCTTCGGCGGCCTTGCATATCGCCCAACCCCACGATCCAGTCCCCATGGACCCGCCGGCGAGCGGCGCCTCCGGGAGACGGCTGTCACCCAACGCGACCGAGACCCGCTCGAGCGGCACGCCGAGAGCGTCAGCTGCTATCTGGGTGAGCGCCGTTCTTGCTCCCGTCCCGATATCGGCTGCGGCCAGCTGAAAGTTAAAAGTTCCTCCTTCGAGCGCAGTCGCCGCCGCCTTCGAAGGCTGGACCCGCGCCGGGTACGTGGACGAGGCAACACCGCTTCCCACAAGCCATCGCCCGTCTCGGCGCATGCAGGGTCTCGGGTCCCGTCCGCCCCAACCGAAGCGGCGGGCCCCCTCCGACAGGCATCCGAGCAGATTTCGGCTCGAGAACCGCAAGCCGGTTTCGGGATCTGACTCCGGTTCGTTACGGGCGCGTAGTTCGACAGGGTCGATCCCCAAGGCAAAAGCAAGCTCGTCGATCGCCGACTCGAGAGCGAAACTGCCCGGAGCCTCGCCTGGGGCGCGCATCCATGACGGTGTTGGTACGTCGAGACGGGCGAGGCGATGGGTCGTACGCCGGTTCGCTGAGCGGTACATGCTTCTGGTGATGACAGCTGTCTGCTCCGCGAACTCGCTGAGCTGTGATGTCTGTTCTACGACGTCGTGGACGATCGCAGTCAACGTTCCGTCGCTGGTCGCTCCTAGGCGAACTCGTTGAATGGTCGGTGTGCGGTAGCCGACGAACGCGAACATTTGCTGGCGGGTCGCGGCGAGCTTCACCGGTCGCGCTACCGTCCGTGCTGCAAGCGCTGCAAGAACCACGATGGGACGAGGAGTGCCCTTCGAGCCGAAACCACCGCCGACGTGAGTAGATACGACCCGAACCTGCTCCTTGTCAATGCTGAACGCCTTGGCAAGAGCGGCCTGTACCGGCGAAGCTCCTTGATTCGAGTCGTAGACGGTCAGGCTATCGTCCCGCCACACTGCCATCGTTGCGTGAGGCTCCATCGGATTGTTGTGATACGACGGCGTCTGGTAGCGCGCGTCCACGACGATGTCGGCATTCGCGAGAGCCGTATCCGGATCGCCCGCCTCGGTATCCGCCGGGTAGTTAGGGTTAACCTTCTCCGGCGAATACAGGAGCGGTGAATCCTCGGCCAGAGTCACATCGTGGTCCTCGACCCTCAGGCGAAGTCGGACCATCTGTGAGCCCTGCCTCGCGGCTTCGATCGACTCGGCGACTACGAGGGCGACGACCTGACCCCTGTAAGAGACCCTATCGGACTGCAGCACGGCGAGCTCCGGATCATCTGTTGCCAAGGTCGGGGTATTTCCGTGCCACAAGACCGCTACAACCCCATCCGAGCTGAGCGCTCCGTCGACGTCTATACCGACGATCTGCCCACGAGGAACGGGTGATTGCACTATCCAAGCAAATGCGGGGTTTTCTGAGGGATAATCCGACGCATAACGCGCCTTGCCGGTTACTTTGTCGCTTCCCTCCAGGCGTGTGACCTTGGCGCCGACGGCGTGCTCAGCTGTGGCTGTCATAGCTGAGCCTCACGGCCGCCGCCGTGCGCAAGCCCTTCGAGGCTGCTAACAACAAGGTTGCGGATCAAATCCACCTTGTACGTGTTTCCAGGCAGCGGACGTGCTTCGTCAAGTTCGGCGTCGATTGCTTCCCTTACGTGCCCGGGCTCAGCGCGACCGCCAATCAGCGCCGACTCCGCCCGAGTCGCTCTCCATGGCTTGTGTGCTACCGACCCGAGCGCGATGCGCGCGTCGGCTATAGCCCCGTCGGGGTGCAACTGAAGCGAGGCCGCGACTGATACCACTGCGAATGCATAGGACGCCCGCTCACGAACCTTTCGATAGGAGGAACGCCCAGCGGTAGGGGCCGGGAGATAGACGGCGGTGATCAGTTCACCCGGGCGGATCGTCGTGTCGCGCTCAGGATGATCACCGGGCAATCGGTAGAAGTCGTCTATCGGAACGCGCCGCTCACCGCTTGGGCCTGCGATTACTACGTACGCGTCGAGCGCTACGAGTGCCACAGCCATGTCGGAAGGATGAGTGGCCACGCATGACGCGGAAGCACCGAACACGGCCAGGTTGTGGTGTTCGCCTTCGATCGCCGGGCATCCCGATCCAGGCGACCGTTTGTTACAGGGGACGGCGAGGTCTTGGAAGTATCTGCAACGCGTCCGCTGGAGGAGGTTGCCTCCTACAGTCGCCATGTTGCGCAGCTGACCGGAAGCGCCGGCGAGCAGAGCTTCGGACAGGAGCGGATACCGGCTTCGGATCATTGGGTTCACTGCCACATCGGAGTTGCGAGCAGCTGCCCCGATATGCGTTGCACCGTCAGTGTCGATGTCGATGAAGCTTAACCCTGCGCGCGTAACGTCGACCAATAAGTCGACGGATTCTACCCCGAGTTTCATCAAATCAACGAGATTCGTGCCACCCCCAAGGAAACGCGCCCCGGGCGTACCCGCGAACAAGGCAAGCGCCGACGCCTGGTCACTTGCTCTCTCGTAGCGCAACGGGTTCATTTCGCCGCCTCGACAATGGCGGCGATGAGGTTGGGGTATGCGGCACAGCGACAGAGATTGCCGCTCATTCGTTCCCGGACCTCATCTGCATTCAGTGTGTCCGGTCTGTCTGACTGAGTCGCAGCGCTCGGCCAGCCGGCCTCGAACTCAGAGATTGCCCCTACGGCTGAACATATTTGACCAGGCGTGCAGAATCCGCACTGGTAAGCGTCGAACTCGAGGAAAGCGTGCTGGAGAGGATGTAACGACTCGTCGTTTGCGATGCCCTCTATCGTCATGACCGCGGAGCCGTCGACGGCGACGACTAGCGTCAAACAACTGTTGATCCGGCGCCCGTCGACGAGAACTGTGCACGCGCCGCACTGTCCGTGATCGCAGCCCTTCTTCGCGCCGGTCAGTTGAAGGTGTTCCCTGAGACAGTCCAGGAGAGTCGAGCGGGTGTCGACGACACAGTCGTGATGTTTCCCGTTGACGATGAGGGCCACAGCGACGTGTTGCGGGAGGAGAGAGGTCACCAGAGTCACCTACCCAACAACGGCGACGTGACCACAGTTCTAAATGAAGACCACTCCAAAGAGAGGACCGGATTGGCGAAGGGAGCGAGGTGGTAGGTATAGGCATCGCTGGAGCAAGGAAAACACGAAGGAGGAACCGATGGCGGTATCGCTGAATACCTTGGCTGGTCGCCTCGAAGCCAGTAAAGGGCTCGACGTACTTGCCGACAAGGTCCAGGGCGCGCTCAGTCGTCTACCGCTCAACGCCGGAATGCGTTCGACGCTCTCGGGTACCTGGCTCGGCCATCCGGTACACCCGCTCCTTGTGGCGACGCCGATCGGTGCGTGGACGAGCGCGGCTCTGCTTGACCTGTTCGGCGAACGTCGGGCGGCAAGGACATTGATCGGAGCCGGGGTCGTGTCAGTGCTGCCCGCTGCACTTACGGGAGCATCGGACTGGCTCGACACCAGCGGATCGGAGCGGCGCATCGGCGCGGCGCACTTTGCGTCTAATATGGCTGCTGCAGCCGCATATGGGGGTTCATGGGCACTCCGACGGCGCTATTACCGCTCAGGTGTGGCTCTATCGATGGTTGGCGCAGGGGCGGCGATTTTCTCGGGATGGCTTGGAGGTCACCTTGCCTATGCAATGGGCGTGGGCGTCGACACCAACGCCTTCAACGTAGCCGATATCGATTGGACACCCATCAATGTGAAAGTTTCGCAGGACACGTTGGTTGGAGCGAGCGCCGGAGCGAGCCCGCTAGTGGTCACCCGCTCATCAAGCAGCGTACACGCCATAGGGGGGCGCTGCAGCCACCGCGGCGCGCCCCTCTCCGAAGGAAAGCTCGCCGACAATTGTGTGACGTGCCCGTGGCACGCAAGTCGATTCGACATGGCAACAGGACAGGTTGTTGCCGGTCCTGCGGTCGCGCCGCAGCCTGTCTACGAAACACGCGAGCGCGATGCGGGCATTGAGGTCAGGCGTCACGAAGAACGAGCGTTGCGGACCAACTCTGTTCAGGTGACCCCCGCTTAGCGAAACGACCACCATTCCCCGGCGGAGGTTTGCAACTCAAGGCTCGGCGAGCTGGACTGACGGGAGATCGCGAACGTCGTCTTTTGAAAGGTCGAGGTGCACCCCTCCCTCGATACCTCGGACGGCGCCTATCGGGATAGCCACCGTCTTTTTCCCCCAAAGATGTCCTTCGTCTAGGAGCACGTGCGTCACGTGGTGGTCAGCCGGGTCGACGGCAAGTCCGGCGACTTTTCCGATCGGTCCGTCTGTAGCTATAACTGATTCGCCGCGGCGAACCTCCACTTCGCCCGCAGGAACCCTATCTACGACCACGGGCGATCTGGTTCCGGCGATACCAGATTCAAGGCCACCGATGCCACCCAAGCCTCCCATTCCACCGACTCCCAACGCGGAGTAAGGCTGCGACAGGACCTGGCCGTCGTCGTAACCCCATGGGCTGCCCGGACCGGCCAGAAAGTGGGTCTCTTCGGCCCATTCGAGAGCGTTGAACTGGGCTGTTGTACAAGTCAGCGTTATCGTTGCCTGAGAGGACGATACAAGTTGTATCGGCACGAGGCGTCCCAAGCCTTGGCGGTGCTTTTCTTCGACGACGAGATGCGTCAGCTTGCGTGCGATCGGATTGACGACAACTCTGCGAAGTTCCCCGCAGACGCCGTCCGTGCATGCCACGTCGCTTCCGATGATGAAATGGTCTGCCTCGCTTAGAGAAGCGTCAGCGATCTCAAAATTGCTCACACAGTCGATATACCCCGCCGAACTGCACCCTTATCGTCGGCTGCCCGAAGGTACCCACAGCGACATTCGGGTTACGAGGGCTCGCTGATCGCCGCCCGGGTTTGCAGTCGCTCCCGCTGCGGTATCACAGTATATTTTGGATCACGAGCGGACGCGACGCCCGCCTCGAAGATCGCGAAGCGTGTCAAGGCGGATCCAGCCAACAGCGCCACGCCTCCGACGGCGGAAGCGACTCGGCTGCGCCGACCCAGCAGCGCGGCAGCGGCGCCGACGATGGTCAGAGCTTCGGCTGCCTTGGTGAGTGCACCTGCGTTACCTTGCGTATATGTTTCGGCAGGCAGGCCGATGCGTGCCCTCATCTGTCGCGATGTCGCGATCTCGGTGGTTGCGGCTACTACTGCAAGACGTCGGGCCGGGCCGCTTTCCTCAAGCGGAGCTGCCACAAGCGCCAAGCCGCTGGCCGCTGAAGCGGCAGAACTGGCGAAGATGAACGGCAGTTGTCGGTGGGCCGAGTGCCATGCTGGTACCGCTGTGTCAGCGATCAGGACAGCGGTGTAGGACGCGACCGCCGGACCGGTGAGCGCGGCGATGGCAGTCGCTGCCGTACCGAACCCGGGGGCGAACCCCGTCAAGTCGCTGGCTGCGGCAGCGAAGGCCGCCGGCGCGTAGCCAGCCAACAACCATGACCCGACACTCATCGGCGAAGTCGGCTTCAAGACCCGCAGCATGTTGAAGAACCTGCCAGGGCGGCCCAGATCGTGTATCAGCGCTACGAGGGAGGCACCCACTGCTATCGCCGCTCCGAGCTTGCTCGGCCGGGCCAGCCTGGGTCGACCGGTGATCTCCGCAGCGGCGGCGAGCGTTGACGAGGCGCCCGCCAAGCCTCCGAGGAAGAGGTACCCGGCGATGTCGAGGGGTTCCCAGACCGGCGCCTTGATGATCGGACGGCCGTAGTAGGAGTCGGTCACCGGTGAGCACCGACGAACATTGCTGCGACGCCTGCCAGGAGCCCGGCGGCGGCCAAAGCTGCCCGCCCCCACATTGCTGGCAGGTCCGAGGTGGTGACGACCGGGTCCGGTGGCAGGCCGTAAACCTCCGGCGCCCCCAACAAGAGGAAAAAAGCCCCGTCTCCGCCGACGCCATCGTTCGGGTCGTGGCCGTACAGTCGGGCCTCCGTGTCACCGCCGGCCTGGAGTTGCTCGAGGCGCAACGACGCCCGATCGCGCAGCTCGTCGAGAGGACCGAACTGTATCGACGCTGTCGGGCACGCCTTCGCGCACGCCGGTTCCATCCCGTCACCTAGCCGGTCGTAACACAAAGTGCATTTCCAGACCCGACCGTCGTCCTTGCGCTGATCGATTACGCCGTAGGGGCAGGCAGGCACGCAATAGCCGCAGCCGTTGCACACGTCTTCTTGAACGACCACGGTCCCAAACTCAGTGCGAAACAGTGCGCCGGTCGGGCAAACGTCGAGGCATGCTGCGTGGGTGCAATGCTTGCACACGTCTGAGGACATCAGCCATCGCAGCTCGGAGCCAGCCTTGATGTTGCGACTGACGTCCCGGTCGCGGCGACCGGGTTGCTCGCTGACACTGAGCGCGCTCGCTTGTCGTGGCGGCTCTATGAACGCTACGTGACGCCAGCTGTCAGCGCTCAACCCGAGTGTATTGTCAAACGACATCCCGGTGAAATTGAGGCCATCTTCGGGAACGTGGTTCCATTCCTTGCACGCCACCTCGCAGGCTTTGCAGCCGATACAGACCGACGTATCCGTGAAGAATCCCACACGAGGCGGATGATCGGCGTAACCAGTAGCCGACGCAGGGTCGCTGCCACCGACGAAACTGCCGAACAGTGCTGAGATGCCCATGGCTAGCGCTCCGTTCCTGTCGTCGGTGTGATGCCGGCCCGCGACTGGTATTCAGTGACCATCCTTAACCGTTCCGCGCCCCGTGGTCGGCGTCCTGGGCGGATGTCCGCAGTCAATGCCTTTACCTCTTGTATGTGGGCGTTAGGGTCCAACACGACCGACGACAGTTCGTTGAAGGCGTCACCTCTCGCGTAGCCGTTTGGTCCCCAGTGATACGGCATCCCAATCTGGTGCACCGTTCTGCCTGATACGACCAGCGGGGTCATCCTTTCTGTTACCAGCACACGGGCCTCGATGGCACCTCGGGCGGTGACCACAGTCGCCCATCCGGCGTGTTCGAGTTCTCGCTCAGCTGCGAGCGCTGGGGAGACCTCGCAGAAAAGTTCCGGCTGCAGCTCGGAGAGGTACGGCGACCACCTGCTCATTCCTCCAGCAGTGAAATGCTCGGTGAGCCTGTATGTGGTTACGACATACGGGAACACTTCGCTACCAGGCTGGTCACCACTTGGATGGAACCGGTTGTTCAATTTGGTGGGCAGCAGCGTTCGAGCCGGATTGCGTTGTTGGGGATACAGAGCGTTGACGAAAGGAGATTCCTGAGGTTCGTAGTGTGTGGGCATTGGTCCATCGACCACCCCTGCCGGCGCGTACAGCCAACCTCGGCCGTCCGCTTGCATGATGAAAGGTTCGGTGCCCGACAGGGCGTCGATCCCTTTGGCGCCGTCTTTTGGGCGGTATCCCGGTTCCTTCGTCGGTGGGAAGTCCGGGATGTCGTGACCTACCCAGCGCTTCCTTTTTGCGTCCCACCACACGAGCGCCTTGCGATCACTCCAGGGGCGACCTTCGAGGTCGGCGGAGGCCCGGTTGTACAGCACACGCCGGTTCGCCGGCCAAGCCCATCCCCACTCGCCGCCGGTCCAGTTCTGTTCGGTGTGTGGTTTGCGACGGTCCGCCTGGTTGATGCCGTCGGCAAAGACCCCGCAGTAGATCCAGCAACCACACGTGGTCGACCCGTCGTCTTCCAGTTGCTCGTACGACGACAACGGCTTTCGATCGGGTCCCCAGCCGTTGATCTCGGCCAAAACGGCCTCTGAGCTTGGCTCGGCGAGTGACCCGTGGGTGGGATAATCCCACGTCAGGTCCAAGAGTGGGCGGTCCGCTTCGTCGGTCGAGCCAGCGAGCTTCGAGCGTAAGATTCGACCCAGATGAAAGTTGAACCAAAGGTCGCTTCGGGCGTCCCCCTCGGGCTCGACTGCGCCATGATGCCACTGCAGCATTCGCTGGGTGTTGGTGAAACTGCCGTCTTTCTCGGTGTGTGCAGCCGCCGGAAAGAAGAAGACCTCGGTAGCGAGTTCAGCGGTGCGCATCTCGCCGGACTCGATTTCCGGTCCGTCTTTCCACCACGTGGCGCTTTCGATGAGGGAGAAGTCGCGGACGACCAGCCAGTCCAGGTTCGCCATGCCGAGCCGCTGCATCTTCGCGTTCGCAGAGCCTACGGCAGGGTTCTCGCCCATTAGGAAGTAGCCTTTGCAACGCCCTGCTATCTGCTCGGCGACCGTGTCGTATGTCGAGTGGCTTCCTGTGATGCGCGGAAGATAGTCGAAGCAGAAGTCGTTGTCGGCGTTTGCTGCGTCCCCCCAGTAAGCCTTGAGGAGGCTGATCGTGTAGGCGCCCATCTTGGACCAGTAACCTTTTTCAGCCGAGTCCGCCTCGATGTAGGAGCCGAGGTCCAGGTGCTCGTGGGCGTGCGGCATTGGCAGATATCCGGGGAGAAGATCGAACAGTGTCGGGATGTCGCTCGATCCTTGGATGCTGGCGTGGCCCCTCATGGCCATGATTCCGCCGCCGGGACGGCCGATGTTGCCGAGCAGAAGCTGCAGGATGCTGGCGGCGCGGATGTATTGGACGCCGACTGAGTGTTGAGTCCAGCCCACCGCGTAGACGAAGGCGGAAGTCCGGTCGCGCCCGGAGTTCTCGCTGAGCAATTCGCAGACCCGAAGGAACTGCTCCTTGGGGACTCCGCAGATTTCCTCGACCATCTCGGGCGTGTAGCGCGCATAGTGGCGTTTGAGTATCTGAAAGACGCAGTGCGGGTCCTGCAGGGTCTCGTCCCGTGTCGGCTCGCCTCGTAGGGCCGGACCACCAGAGCCGTGAGACTCTCCGTGCGACGACTCCGACCTGGCCTTGTCGTGCATCTGGTCGAATTGGTCGCGCGAGCCGGAGGCAGCCGCGACGGCCATCCCTTTGTACTGCCAGGTTGTTTGGCGGTAGTGGCGGGTCTCTTCGTTGAAGCCGGAGAACAATCCGTCGAGGTCGTCGGTGTCTCGGAAGCTCTCCTCGACAAGGGTTGCGGCGTTCGTGTAGGCGACGACGTACTCGTGGAACCATTTGTCGTGTGTTAGCACGTAGTTGATGATTCCCCCAAGGAACGCGATGTCGGCGCCCGCACGGACGGGGACGAAGACGTCTGCCAACGCGCTCGTTCGGCTGAATCGGGGGTCGACGTGGATGATCGTCGCCCCCTTGAGTTTCGCCTCCATCACCCACTGGAACGCGACCGGGTGGGCTTCGGCCATGTTGGATCCTTGGATGATGATGCAGTCCGAGTTCTGCAGATCCCCAGGGAATGTGGTCGCACCGCCGCGTCCGAATGAAGTTCCCAGACCAACCACAGTCGAGCTGTGGCAGATTCGCGCCTGGTTCTCCACCTGGATCACGCCGAGGGCGGTGAAGAGCTTCTTGATGAGGTAGTTCTCCTCGTTGTCCAAAGTTGCCCCGCCGAGGCTTGCGAGTCCCATGGTTCTCCTGACCCGTTTACCGTCCGCCTCCCACTGCCATCCTTGGCTGCGAGCTGCCAGCACCCGGTCGGCCACCATGTCCATGGCGGTCTCCAAGTCCAGAGGTTCCCAGTCCGCCCCGTACGGACGGCGGTACAGGACTTGATGCTCTCGCGCGGAGCCCGTCGTCAATTGGAGAGATGCAGAACCCTTCGGGCAAAGTCTTCCTCTGCTTGCCGGCGAGTCCGGGTCCCCCTCGATTTGGACGACCCGGCCGTCTTTGACGTAGATATTCTGGCCACACCCGACGGCGCAGTAGGGACATACCGATTTGACTACCTTGTCGGCAGTGGCTGTTCTTGCGCGCAGCTTCTCAGAGCGGTCGGATTTGGCAGCGACTCCTCGCCCGAGGTGATCGGCGCTTCGGATTTGGCTTAGAACCGGCCACGGCCTCATGCCGCTGGGTGGAGAAGTATCTTGGTCCAGCCGGCGTCGCGTGCGTCAAAATGCTGGTACGCGCCTGGTGCGTCGTCCAGGGCGATGTCGTGGGAGACGATAAACGACGGGTTCGCCCGCCCGGCGAGGATCATGTCACGAAGCTCTCGGTTGTAGCGCTTGACCGGGCATTGTCCCGACTTGATGCTGATTCCCTTCTCGAAGGCCGCTCCGTAGTTGAAAGCCACACGCCCACGTTTTGCCATGTCGTTTGACGCGCCAGGGTCGTCGGATACGTAAACACCCACCACTCCGATATGCCCGGTGGCCCTGACTACGCCCACTAGATTGTCGAGGACAAGTTCGGGGTGCTCATCGCCCGACGGGTCGTGGGCTTGGAAGCCGACGCACTCTACGCCGCAATCGGCGCCGAAACCATCGGTGGCTTCCATGACCACTTCCTTCGGATCGGCGTCCGAGAAGTTGATCGGCGTTGCACCGATCTTGGACGCCAGCGCAAGTCGATCTGGTGCCTTGTCCACGACCCATACTCGGGCGGCCCCGCGCAGCATCGCACTGTATGCGGCCATCAAGCCGACCGGGCCCGCCCCGAATACCACGACGTTTTTTCCCGGCGACACCATTGCCAGCTCGCCGCCGTGGTAGCCCGTGGGGAAGATGTCCGACAACAGGGCGAAGTCGGACTCGTGCTCCGTCCCTTCAGGCAGATTCAGGAGGTTGAAATCGGCCCATGGGACTCGCAGAAGTTCCGCTTGGCCACCCCAGTATGGGCCCATCTTGGGGTAGCCGTAGCCGGCGCCTGGTTGGCCCGACGGGTTCGCCCGAAGGCACGCCGACGTCCATCCGTCATTGCAGTTGCGACACGTTCCGCATGCCAAGTTGAACGGAACCGACACCCGGTCTCCCACTTTGACGCGTTGCACTCCGGCTCCAACTTCTTCGACGATCCCCATATTCTCGTGGCCGAGTACCATCCCTTCGTTGAGTTGGGAACGGCCCTCATACGGGTGGAGGTCCGAGCCGCAAATGTTGGAGGTGGTGATTCGGATAACCGCGTCCAGCGGTTCCTCGACCCGGGGGTTAGGAACCTCATCAACAGATAGGGTCCGAGGTCCGTGGAATACGACAGCCTTCATGCAGTTCTCCCAGCAAGATGTTCAGTGCGCCGCCTTGACGGTCGCGAGCCGTCGTGCCCGGCTCCTGCAGTGAACTACCCCCTCGGGAAAGGATCTAACACTCACAAAGCCCTTAATACCTCTTGATAACATCCATGTAGTTCGAATATTATGTGATCCAGAGGAGGCAAGTACAGCAGCTCGCTCAGTGCTGCACAGAGATTCTCGAGTCATCGCCGCTTGGGTAGAGAGGGGAGTTCGATGCATAGAGATGCGCACGAGTCCAGCTGCCGCCATCGCGCGGCTTACCGCAGACGCTCAGACGAGCGCGGTGAGGGTGTGATATCCGCAGCGATCGCAGTGTTGGTTATGGCATTCCTCGGTGTCGCGATGTGGATCGCCTTCAGTGCCACTTTCCAAAATGCTGCAGCCCATGTCAATACCCAGGTCAACTGCATCGGTCAGACGACGACGGGGTGCTGACGTAGAGGATCGTGAATCCGGGATCGGGGTCTTCGGGACCCTGTTCGGGTTCCTGATCTTCATGGTGCTACTGCTCTTCGCAGTTCAAGTTGTGGTCAGGCTGTACGCGACTTCTACGTTGACGGCGGTAGCTATTCGCGCCGCCCAAGGTGTCGCCCAGTCACCGCTACTGGCGGGCGACGTAGCGAACGCCGAAGCGATAGCGAAGTCGTCCCTGGGGTCTTTTGGGTCCTCGCATACCACGTTCGTCTGGAAGGAAATAGACAATCAGCTCGTGGTACTGGAGGTGCAGGCCTCCAGTCCGGAGTTCCTGCCCGGGCTGCCCGGATGGAGCAGGATCTCGCGAACAGTAACTGTTCGGACCGAGCGATTCCGTTGACGCGCTTCACGGTCTCAGGCAGGGGGGAAGCGGGTTTTGTGGCCGGCTTCGAAGGATTCCTATTCGGGATGCTACTTTTCGTGGCGGGAACGCTCCTCGTTTCTTACGCATGGGCCGTTGTTGACACGTCATCTGCGACGGCTCAGGCGGCACGCGAGGGGATACGGACCTTTGTCGGCGCGGACAGCACCTCGCAGGCAGTCGCCGCCGCCGACAATGCTGCTGAATCGACGCTCGCAGAATGGGGAAGGAACCCGGCTCTCGGCGCAGTGTCGATCAGTGGCGGTGGGTTGGAACGCTGCGCAAGGGTGACCATGACGGTCTCCTATCCCGCTCCGCTGTTCGTACTGCCCTTTGTCGGAGACGTGGGGCACTCAATTACAGTTGCCTCCAGCCAGTCGGAGCTTGTCGATCCTTACCGCAGCGGACTGCCCGGCGCGGCGGCATGCCCGTGAGATCTTCTGCCCTCGTCGCCGGCCGCAGGACTGACGAGCGCGGCAGCGTCCTCGCCCTGGTGCCGGCCGGATTTATGGTCCTTATCGTGTTGGCGGCGTTCGCAATCAACAGCGCAGTTGCCTACAAGGCGAGCCAGCAACTCCACGACACGTTGCTAGCGGCGGCTAACGATGGGGCGGCCGCTGGGTTGGACGGATCGGCGTTCTACTCCACCGGCGCACTTGCGCTTTCGATGTCGAAGGTCGAGCAACAGGTCTGCGCGTCTGTGAGGGCGCAGGACACCCCGGGTCTGCAAGCTGAAACTATTGGAGTGGCAGTCGACGGGCTCTGGGTGGAGGTGACTGGAAGCGCCATTGCGCAAGGACTGTTCGCTCGGGGCATCCCTGGCTTCGGCGCAATTCGGGTCAGCTCTTCCGCGATCGTCGTCGTAGCCAGCACCACGGCTTCCAGTGCCGCACCGGTTTTCCCGCCAGTTGTCAAGGTTCGCTGCTAGAAGGCTGCAATTTGGTCAGGATTCCCGCGCGTCCGTGACGGCCTGACCGTTTCTGACGGGCCTGGAGGCGCCCAATGGAGCTCGGACGGCTTACCCACACCGACGATCGTCGGCACCCATCAATTCTCATCGCGTTCAATCGTGTTCAAACTATTTTCGACCTACTATTAGGCCCTGCAACCTCAAGATCGACCAAAAAATGCCTCTGTGACGCTTGACACTCACCCATTTTTCAGCAAGTATTTATGTGTTGTTCATTGTGAAAATCTGTTGGATCGTGCGCGGTTGGCCATGGGTGCCGGTCGCCTGAGCGCTTAGGAGGCGCGTTGAACTCAATAGTCGGTAACGAGCACGTACGGGTCCCGCGCCCGCGCAAGCGCAAGAAGATCGCAGTTGGCGGCGTTGCCGCAGCGTCTTTGATCATGTTGGCGAGCTGCGGTAGCAGTTCAAAGTCAGCTTCGTCGACTGCGACGACGGCGCCGGCTGCTAGTGGGGGAACAGCAGCACCAACGACCGCGTACTCAGGTCCGACGGTCAACCTAACGTTCTGGTCGTGGGTGCCCGGCATCGCGGCGTCTGTGAACCTCTGGAACCAAACCCACCCGAACATCCACGTTACGCTGGACGAGGTCACGTCAGGGGCCGCCGGTACGTATGCGAAGATGTTCAGCTCCCTTCAGGCTGGCAACGCCCCTGACCTCGGCCAAGTCGAGTACTACGCGCTTCCCCAGTTCGAGCACACCGGGGGGCTGATGAACATTGCGCCGTATGGGGCGGCGAGCGTACAGAGTGACTTCGTGCCGTGGACGTGGAGCCAGGTGACTCTGGGTAGCGCCGTGTATGCCATACCTCAAGACACCGGGCCGATGGCATTGTTCTACCGTGCCGACCTGTTCAAGAAGTACGGTCTCACGGTTCCCACGACCTGGGCGCAGTACCAGGCCGACGCACAGAAGCTTCACGCCGCGAACCCGAATGCCTACATTGGTGCCTTCTCCCCCGCAGACACAGGTCAGTTCGCCGGACTCGCATGGCAGGCGGGTGCCAACTGGTTCAACACGACCTCGAACTCCTGGGTTGTCAACATTAACGACGCTGCCACGCAGAAGGTCGCCAACTACTGGCAGAACCTCGTGAGCAATCATCTTGTGAAGGTCGAAGCGGACTTCGCAAACGGCTGGTACAAGGATCTCTCCGACGGGACCTTGCTGACGTGGCCATCCGCCGTGTGGGGCGAGAACACGATCGTGACGAACGCTGCTACCACTTCTGGGGACTGGAGCGTTGCACCCCTTCCCAACTGGGGGAGCACATCGGCCGACGGCAACTGGGGTGGTTCGACGACGGTTGTGTTCAAGGACAGCAAGCATCCGGCCCAGGCGACTCAGTTTGCCGAGTGGCTCAACACGAATCAGCAGAGCATCACCAGTTTGATCACCAAGGGCGGCCTCTATCCTGCCGACCTGACCGGTGAGCAGCAGAGCGCCGTTAACTCTCCCGTCGCGTTCTACGGAAACCAGAACATCTGGAGCGTCTTCGAATCCGGTGGGAAGTTGGTCAACACCAGCTTCAAATGGGGTCCGATCATGTTCACGACGTTGACGGACATGGGCAATGCCTTCTCGAAGGCCACCGGGGGAAGCGGAACTCTCGCCTCGTCTATCGCGACAACGCAGTCTCAGACTGTGTCGACGATGAAGAGCCAGGGATTCTCGGTCCAGACGGCGGGCTGATCCGGTTGCGGGCAGGGCTTAGATGACAGTAACAACCGAGGTGTCATCGGCCACGGCCGGGGGCGTGAGCGACGTTGCTCCACGCCCCCGGAGGTCCCGCCGATCGTCAGCCCATATAGCGTTCCTAGCACCGTTTCTGGTCCTATTCGTGCTGTTCTTCTTGATCCCGATCGGCTACGCCGTCTACGAGAGCCTGTTCAAAAAGCAGGTGTCGGGGTTAGGGCTAGCGCCACCCACAACAAAATTCGCGGGCCTATCCAACTACAGCGCTGTGTTCGGAACCGCCAGCTTCATTCACGGGATCGAGCGGGTTCTGCTGTTTGGGATCGTACAGGTGCCTGTGATGCTCGTGTTCGCCACGGTGCTCGCCCTGCTCATCGACTCGGTCGCAGCGCGCTTCACCCGGTTCTTCAGGTTAGCGTTCTTCCTGCCGTATGGCATTCCCGGGGTGATCGCCGCGATCCTGTGGTCATTCCTTTATCTGCCGAGCCTCAGTCCGATCGACTCGGTCCTCAAGAGTCTTCATTTCGGGTCCATCAGCTTCCTCGGTGCCCACACCGTCTTGTGGTCGATAGCCAACATCGTCACGTGGGAGTATACGGGCTATAACATGCTCATCATCTTCGCTGGCCTTCAGGCCATCCCGAGGGAGCTCTTCGAGTCAGCTCGCGTTGATGGTGCGTCCGAGTTGAAGATAGCCATGCGGATCAAACTTCCGTTGGTCGTACCCTCCCTCGTGCTCACCTCCGTGTTCAGCATCATCGGAACGTTGCAGCTCTTCAGCGAGCCGCAAGTATTGAGGGCAATATCCACGAACATAGTAAGCACCTATACCCCTAACTTGTCGGCCTACAATCAGGCGTTCACGCTAAATGACCCCAACCTCGCTGCGGCAATGGCCGTCGTGTTGGCGGTAGGAACATTTATCCTTTCGTTCGCCTTCTTGCGCTTGACGTCTCGGAGGAGTATCGCTCGATGACTCTCGTAACCGACGCCAACCTGGACAAGTCGCCCCCTAGTGGTCCGCCACCCGATCCGCAGCCGGGCGACCTCGCGAGGCGCCGGAAGCCGCCCAACCGATCTGCAATCCTCGTCACGGCGATCATGTTCGTGGTGAGCATCTATTTCCTACTTCCGGCGTATTGGCTCGTGGTGTCCTCGACGAAGGGTCCGACATCGCTCTATTCTTCCGAAGGTTTGTGGTTCTCCCACTTTGACCTATGGAAGAATTTGAGCGGCGTTTTCAGCTACAGCGGTGGGATCTTTGTGAGATGGATCCTCAACACCGTCATCTACGCCGGAGTCGGGTCGTTCCTGGCGACCCTGCTGTCGGCGTTAGCGGGATACGCCCTCGCAAAGTACCGTTTCAAAGGGCGCGAGCTCGTCTTCGGTATCATCCTTGGTGGCGTGCTGGTTCCAGGAACCGCTCTGGCGCTTCCCCTGTATCTGATGATGAGCAAGGTGCATCTGACCAACTCTTACTGGTCCGTTCTGTTGCCTTCAATCGTCAGTCCATTCGGCGTCTACCTGGCCAGGGTTTATGCGACGTCCGCCGTCCCTGATGAGCTGCTTGAAGCGGCACGCGTTGACGGTTCGGGTGAGGGCCGGACCTTCCTCAAGATCTCCATGCGTCTCATGTCGCCTGCGCTCGTCACTATCTTTCTCTTCCAGTTCGTCGCCATTTGGAACAACTTCTTTCTTCCACTCGTGATGCTGTCGAACGAGAAGCTGTATCCCGTAACCCTCGGCCTCTACACCTGGAACAACGAATATGGCCAAGCTCCGCAGCTGGTGAGTTACGTGATCATCGGGGCCGCGATCTCGGTGATACCACTCATCATTGCCTTCCTCTCGCTGCAGCGATTCTGGCGTTCAGGACTCGCAGCCGGCAGCCTCACGTTTTAGCAAAAAATAGGACGCCCTTTCTTGATCGCCCACTCGCCAGCGAGCACGATGTCCCGGCGGCGAGGTACCGCGTGGTGTTACGCGACATCTATCCTGAAAGACTGACAATGCAGGCGACAATACGACCCGTTGGAGGGACGCCCCCGAACAACTCGCTGCTCTGCTTGCGAGCCGGGGAGCAGACACGTGCTTAGGTCCCTGCCGCAGCTGACGGCCGGCCGGCTCGCCGACGGTCGAGAGATCTTCTGGTTCGACTCCGATCTTCCAAAAGGTTCGGCGGAAACCGACATCGGAAGCCCGGGACAGCCCCGCGATGTGACGGACCGTCGCCATCTGCCACCGACGGCGACAACGTCGGAGCGACGGTGGGATCCGATCTTGAGGGAATGGGTTACCGTTGCTAGTCACAGGCAGACCCGTACCTTCCTTCCCGCAGACGATGATTGCCCGCTGTGCCCGTCGACGGACGAACGCCTCACGGAGATACCCGGCGGCCCATACGAAGTGGTGGTTTTCGAGAATCGCTTCCCATCGTTCTCGACTAGGGCGACGGTACCCGACGACGGTGTTACTTTGGATGCTTCGCTCTACATTCGCGCCGAAGGTCACGGACGTTGCGAGGTGATCGTGTTCAGCGACGACCACTCCGCTACCTTCGCCACCCTCTCGCCTGAGCGGGTGCAACTCGTCATTGAAGCCTGGGCGGCGCGCACCGAGGCTCTCAACTGCTTGCCGGAGACAGAGCAGGTGTTCTGCTTCGAGAATCGAGGCACCGAGATCGGGGTCACGTTGTCGCATCCGCACGGGCAGATCTACGCGTACCCGGTGGTGACCAGCCGGACACAGGTGATGCTCGAGTCGGCGCGACGCCATCAGCTGACGACAGGGCGAAACTTATTCGCCGACGTCCTAGCCTCGGAGCGCCATGACGGACGGCGTGTCGTCGCAGCCAACGAGCATTGGACGGCATTCGTCCCCGCCGCAGCACGCTGGCCATTCGAGATCCACCTCTATCCCCACCGTCAGGTACCCGACCTGCCGGCGACGTCGGATGTAGAACGTGAAGCTTTAGGCGCCATCTACGTTGAACTGCTCAGGCGCCTAGACGGTGTGTACGGCCTGGAAATGCCGTACATCGCTGCGTGGCATCAGGCGCCGTCGCGTGCCGATCGAGAGCTTGCCTACCTCCACCTCCAGCTGTTCTCGATACTGCGAGCACCGGCGAAGGTAAAGGCGCTCGCAGGTTCCGAGTCAGGGATGGGGATGTTCATCAACGACATCGCCCCGGAGCGAGCAGCCGACATGCTGCGTGCTGTCAGCCTATAGCCGGGTAGCGGTCATCGGCTTGACAAGTCGTGGCCCAACGCGACCAGCGTGTCGCCGGCAGCCGTAAGATCGGCTTGGCGCGCAGTGAGGTCTGACGACGGCGTGTTCAGCGCGGCTCCGGCTTCGTCGAGCGCTGACAGCCAGAGCTTGCCCCAGGCCGGCACGGGCGACTGCCCTAACTTCGAGCTGGCACGCAGATCGACCGCGAGTGACTCGACCTGTCCTTGCGTTGATGTCGAGTCGAGCGTCGGCGAAGTGAGCTTGGCGATGTCTGAAGCGACGGCGTTCAGGTGAGGTGTCAGCTGTTGAGCCCATGACACGGCGGGGGCCGGCGCGTTGGCGGCGTTGTGGGATAGCGCAGCGATACCGCCCAGGGACGAGACTAAGAACACGGCCGGCAGGGACCGTCTTGCGGTGCGGGCGACCATTGCCGAACGGCCATGCGCCGCTCGCTGCCTGGCGGCCCCGTCGGCGGTAGCGGTCGCCCATTCGGGGAGCGGACGAGGAGGCGCGGGCGGGAGACCTACCCGAAGGCCTTCGATCGAGGTATGGGGTCGAACCGGTTGAAGCGGGAGGCCCCAGCCGCCGAACAATCCGAGTGATGCACCGGTAGACGCCATCTCTGTATCTATCGGCAGATTGCGCCAGATGGAACAGCCTCGCCTCGAACAGCCTCGCCTCGAACAGCCACATCCGCAAACCCGGTGAGACACAATGGCGGGATGCGCCTCGTGGTGGCCACCTGTTCGGTCGAGTACGCCGGTCGGCTTTCGGCCCATCTGCCTTCGGCGGTCCGGCTCATAATGCTCAAGGCGGACGGCTCAGTCTCAGTGCATTCCGATGACCGTGCCTACAAGCCTCTCAACTGGATGACACCCCCGTGCACGATGACCGAAAGTGACCGAACCTGGACTTTCGCCAACTCGAAAGGCGAGACGCTCACGATCACCCTCGACGAGGTGCACCTCGACGCAACGCAGGCCCTTGGCAGCGAGCCAGGGTTGCGCAAGGACGGAGTAGAGGCGCACCTCCAGGAGCTTCTCGCGGCGGACCCGACAACTCTCGAGGATGGTATGCGACTGGTCAAGCGGGAGTATCCGACTGATATAGGACCAGTCGATCTGCTCTGCCGGGATGCGGACGGGAGGGCTGTGGCCGTGGAGATCAAACGAAGGGGCGAGATAGACGGCGTGGAGCAACTCTGCAGGTATTTGGAGCGCCTGGACCTCGACGGCAGGCTACGCCCGGTTCGAGGAATTTTCGCTGCGCAACTGGTAAAGCCTCAGGCCCGCGTCCTTGCGACCGCCCGAGGTATACGTTGCGTCGAGGTCGACTACGACGAGCTGAAGGGCCTCAGGGCTGACGAACTGACCCTTTTTTGAACCGAGGATTCAGTCGGATAACGTTCCCAGAGCCCCGGGAGCGACGCGTTCGGGCGACGCCAGAGGTCGGCCGGTGTCAGCGACCCGACTCGCGAGCGAATCCACGGCCTGGGTGAGCGGCCGGACGAGCGCGTCGGGAAAAAGGCCTCCGTAGCGGAAAACGTCGTCGACCTTTCGTTCGGGCAGCGCCAGTGGAGAGGCAAGCGGAACCTCGATACCAGACGCTGCGAGTATCTTTGCCAGAGCGCGCGACGACTCCGCCCGGCTGGATGGGTGGCGCGGAGCGCGGTTGACAACTGCGAGGATGCGGTTCTGCTCCACGCCTGAGCGGACAAGGCGCCTTATGAGGCCAGCAAGCGAGCTGATCCCCTTCAGGCCTGCCGTACCTACGACGACCGTCACGTTGGCTTGCGCGGTCAGAGACCTTGCGAGATGATTTCGGTCCTCCACGTCGGCGGAGCCGCATTCCTTCTCGCCTTCGACGTCGCCTGTCACGTCGGCGACGACTACTTGGAAGCTGCGACGAAGTCCCGCTATCGCAGCGTCCGTCGCCCTTGGCCGGAGGGCGACCCACGCTTCCGGTTGGCGTAGACCGAGCAGTAGCCGGTATCTCCTGTTCGGGACGTCAAAGGTAAGTTTTTTGATCTCGTCGGGTCCTGGTCGCCCAAGGCGATGATTTTCGACGAGCTCCTGCAGTCCGGGACCGAGGTCCGAGCTGTCGTGCAGCATCGCCTGCTCGGCGCGCAGCGCTGTGTCGGCGAGAAGCACCTGGCCTCCGTAGCGGGCGTCGAACCCGAATCCCTGAGCGAGCGCCGCGGCGACAGTCGATGTGCCGGTGCCTCCCGGACCGCACACGGCTACGAGCTGGCCGAACCAGAGCGACTCGGACCAGTCGTCGACGATCGGAGGGAGGTTGTCGCCCCGCCCGAGCGCCACGCAGTGAGCCTCCAAGGCGTCAAGTAACTCTGCCTGACTGAACTCCGCCGCCAGGAGAGCGGCAACCCCGAGATCGCCCAATGAGAACCGTGGCCCGTGGTTGTTCGCAACGACGATCACCGGTACAGATGCCCGAGAGCTGGCGTCTATGAGGTCGCGATCGAAACCGGGGGAGGATGCGTCGACTACCAACGCGGAATGCATCCGACTCGAAGCGAGCCGGGCCTTCACCTCGTCCGCGGACACGCACTTTATGAACTCGGCCGGGATCGTTGCGGACATCGCCCACTGGCCCAAAGCGTCGAACCACGCCGAGCGCGCTGGGGCAAGACCCAGAACCACGAAGCGTTCGCTCCCCGAGGAGGCCACCGCTAGCCGCCCGCGCCGGCGCCGACACCGTCTGAAGGTTCGGCCAGGACCAGCTCGACGGTCGAGTGCTGCGAGGATGCCACGAGTAGCTCCACCTCGCTCAGGTTGGACACGCCGAGCGTCACGTCTGTCAAGGCGCCCGATGCCCCGGCAAGGCCCGAAGACGCGTGGCCGACCGAGATGAGAAGCGCGCCGCGCATGATGACCGTCGCCGGCAGCGCTGCCACTCCGCTGGAAACGACCGGCGATGCGGACAGCACGTCGACTAGCTCTCCGGGGAGCAGTCCGAGCAAGGAGTCGGGGTTGACGGCGACGCTGACGGGGCGGCGGGTCGGGGTGAGCGTATCGAGCATCGAGGACTCGATCAGCTGTCCCGCGTAGACCGGGCTCGTGAGCGTCCGGCCGACCACGGATCCTGCGGCGACGAAGGCGTGTCCGGCCACTGAGGCCGGAAGCGCAAGAGCAACTGCAGAAAGCTCCGACGGTTCGATCACGCTGCCCGCTGGGAGCGAGCGGCCTGCGACGACATAATCCCTACTTTTTGCCCCGCTACCGGACAGCACCGACGCGAAGACGGCGACACCGGCGGCACTCACGAGAAGCCCCCCGAGGAGCGCTCGAGTGTTCACGCGGCGCGACCGTCGACCCGAGACGACGCCCGCTGCGGGCACGGGTGTGGTCGGCTCCAAGGCCTGGGACGCCGACTTGTGAGGGCGCACCGAGGAGCGCCCCAGCAAGTGCCGTCGAGCGGAATACTCTGTGGGCAGCCACCGCACTAGCCATGAAATCTATCGAGAAACCACCTTCTTGTCTAATTTGAAGGTAGGATTGAAGCATGAGCGAAACAATCGAGTGGCTCGGAACGCGCGAAGCATGTGACCGGCTGGGAGTGACCTTGAGGACTCTCTACCGCTTCATCGATGAGGGGCAGCTTCCCGCTTACAAGATGGGTCGTGTCATAAGAGTCCAGGCGACGGATATCACCGACTTCATCTCACGGATGAAGATCGAACCCGGTACCTTGGAGCACCTCTATCCGGAACCGAAGCCCCGCGCCGCGCGCGAGGATGCCGAAACCGAGGAGGCGACTCCCGCATTCCAGGAGGACTAACGACGTGGGCTGCGAGGGGGCCGCTCGGAGGCGGTCGCCGTCGATGCGCAAAGCCCCGTCTTCAGCATATTTCACAGGCGATGACCGCCCCTAGTCGGATATGGGTGGTCGGACCCCGGATTGACCCCCGAACAGTTATGACGTCTTCGCCCACGGAGTCGAGGACTCCCCGGATGGTAGCCGACGACGTCGTGATGGCCACCGGGGCGCATTCTGAGCAAAGCAGGTCGAGCACGGTGCTGAATGTCACGTCGGGCGTGGCCGTACGTCTACCGGCCGGCCTTCCCCGCCGATCCTGCGCGCTCCGGGCGACTCGCCTGATCGAAGTCAAGGACTCGATTCTAAGTAGCGCCGGCCGGCCGTTGCTCGCCTCTAAGGTGACGAAGTCCTTGGCGACTCCCACAAGGCGACCGGAGAGCTCGAAAGACCCTGCAGCTGCGATGATCGGCGTCGATCCTTCTGCAAGATCTACGAGAAGTCCCTCCCAGGTGCCAACGCTCGCCGATCGCGCGAGAAGGTCGCGGGTGCGCGCCCTACCGGCGGCAGCATCTGACACGCTCTGGAGCGCTCGCCAGGCCCCGAGGTGGCTGAGAAGGTCGTCTACGGGGGACGATCCGGGGTCGCGTGGGCCGTCTTCGAGCGGCATTCAGGCGAGAGTAGTGT
>JAKBBS010000240.1 GCA_021808425.1 Actinomycetes bacterium | reverse complement strand
CGGGCACATCGTTGTGCTTCCCCACTGTTGCCAATGCCGTCATGGGATCGGTACCTATGGCCGAGGCAGGCGTGGCTTCAGGCACCAACAGCGCATTCCGGGAGGTGGGCGGGGTAGTGGGCGTGGCCGTGCTGGCCGCCGTGTTCGCCCACGGGGGCGGCTACGCCTCACCCGCCAGTTTCGTTGCCGGTTTCACCCCTGCAATATGGGCCGGAGTAGGTGTCACCTTCGCCGGCATCCTCGCGGCATTCCTCAGCCCGGGTCGGAACGCTGCCGCAAGCACGGCGCCCGCAAACGCGATCCCCAACGCCGTCGCGAACGGGGCCACGCAGCCCGGATAGCCGGTGCGACCCCGTCTCGGCACAGTCTTGTCCCCGGATTTGAGATGTCGTATTTCCGCTAGCCAGCGCCTGCGGCAGCCCGCGACCCGTCTGAGCCCGTATCAAGTGTGAGGTGGTTCACGAAGCTCCACGTGAGTCCCACTATACCTTGCTAAGAAAGTAACTTATAGAGTAATGTATCTTGGTGGCAAGATTACAGCCCTCCCAGACCTTGGTCGACGAGGTGCGTCGCGAGTTCCGCCTGCTCACCACCGAGGTCGACGGCGTCGACCATCGCGCGGCGTTGAGGTTCGGTGTCCACCGCACCGACATGCGCTGCCTGGACGTTGTCTCTGCCCGGGGGCCGTTGACGGCGTCGGAGTTAGGGCGGGCCGTCGGACTGAGCAGCGGCGGGACGAGCATAGCCCTCGCTCGTCTGGAGGCGGCCAGCCTAGTCCGCCGGCGCCACGACGCCTCGGACCGTCGCAAGGTGTGGGTCGAGGTGACGGAACGTACCCGCCAGCAAGAGAGAGATGTCTTCGCTCCGATGGGCCGCGCCATGGGACGGCTCCTGGCGCAGTACCGGGATGAGGACCTCCGGGTCATGGCGGAGTTCCTGCGCGCAGCGCGGGCAGTTCTCGCCGACCACGGCCCCTCTGCGCAGAGTGAGGCTGCACATGGCTGAGCTAACCCGGCTCGTGCTTCGCCACAAGCGGCTCGTCGTGGCGTTATGGCTGATCCTCGTCGTTGCCGGGGGCTCCACGGCATCGTTGACGACGAGCCGGCTGGCTAAGACTTTCTCGCTTCCGGGGGCGGCCGCCTTCCGCGCCGATGCTCGAATCGTCTCGCTTTACGGAGTCGACGGTGACCCAGTGATCCCCGTGCTCACCGCGCCTGCGGGCACCAGCGTGACGAGCCCCGCTGCGACGGTGGTCGTCGGGGACGCTGCGAGTGCAGCGTCGCTCGATGGCAGGTTCCGGGTCGTCGGCTGGGCGACCAGCCACAACCCACGATTGCTCACGAGGGGCGCCCGGAGCACGTACCTGCTGGTCTTCACCCCACCGCAGGGGTTTGGCACAGCCGATCCCACTCCGGTAGTGACCGCGGCGGTTCGACGCGTACTGCCGGCCGGTTGGCACGAGGCGACTACCGGCACCCTCGCCCTCCAGGCCGGAGGAGGCACTGGCGGCGGCAACGGCGTCTTGGTGGAGGCACTACTCGGCAGTATCGGAGCGCTGGTGATCCTTGCCGTGGTCTTCGCCAGCTTCCTCGCGGTGCTGCCGCTTGTCATCGCCGCCGCGGCCATCCCCACCACCTTCCTCCTGCTCCTCGGCCTGACCGGGATCACGTCCATCAACTTCGTCGTGCAGTTCCTCGTCGGCCTGGTCGGCCTGGGCGTCGCAATCGACTATGCGCTGCTCGTGACGACCCGCTGGCGCGAAGAGTCGGTGCGGCGAAGCGCCGAAGAAGCGGTAGTGGTCGCCATGGCCACCGCGGGGCGCTCCGTGGTGTTCTCCGGGTTAACCGTGGCCATCGGGCTGCTCAGCCTGATCATCCTGCCGGTCCCCTTCCTCCACTCTATGGGTATCGGCGGAGTCCTCATCCCCCTCGTGTCGGTGGCTGCAGCCGTCACCCTGCTGCCGGTGTGCCTGGCCACCCTCGGCCCGACCCTCGACCGTCACCGGCTGCGCAGACCGGACAGCGCTAGCCCGCCGTGGATGCGATGGGGCCGGTTCGTCACCCGGCACCGAGGGGCTGCGGCGGTGCTGGGTGGGCTCACAATGGTCGCTCTGATCCTGCCTGCCACCCGCCTATCGGTTGGCCAACCGGTGGCGGCGTCGCTCAGCTCGTCCGGTCCCGCCAGTCGTGGGTTGGCCGCTTTGAGCGCAGGCGGTATCCCCGCCGGGATCCTGAACCCGATGCAAGTCCTGGTATCCGAGCCAGCCGGTTCTCCTGCCGCGGCAGCGGTGGCCGACCGTTTTGCACGCCTGCCGGGGGTCTGGACCGCGATCGCCCCGGCGGGGGCTGCTGACGCCCGGGGCGGTACTGCGCTCGTGACGGTGCTGCCGAGGGTCGAGAGCGGCGCGCGCGGCGGGGATGCGGTTGTCGCCCAGGTTCGGGCGGCCGCCGTCGGCGACCCGGCGGTGCTCGGCGTCAGCGGAAGCGGACCTGACACGATCGACTTCGACCACGCAATCTACGGCCGCTTCTGGCTGCTTCTGCTCCTGGTCAGCCTCCTCACCTTCATGGTGCTCGTCCGTGCTTTTCGGAGTCTGCTCCTCGCGGCGAAGGCCGTCATCTTGAACCTGGCCAGCTTGGGGGCTGCGTACGGCGTGCTCGTCCTGGTGTGGCAGGACGGCTACGGCAGCCGGCTCCTGTTCGGACTTGCCCCCACTGGATCGCTCACCAACTGGGTGCCGATTGTAGTCTTTGCATTCCTCTTCGGCCTGGCCATCGACTACGAGGTGTTCATTCTCACCCGCATGCGCGAGAGCTGGGACTCGACAGGCGACACTTCCAAGGCGGTGATCGACGGCATCGGGCGTACCGGGCGACTGGTCACCAGCGCGGCGCTCATTCTCACGTTCGCGTTCGTGTCAATGGCCACCGCTCCCCTGACCTTTCTCAAAGTCCTCGCCACGGGCCTCGCCGCCGGCATCCTGGTTGACGCTTTCGTCGTGCGGTGCCTCCTTGTTCCGGCTCTCGTCAGCCTCCTCGGACGATGGAACTGGTTCCTTCCGGCCTCACTCGGCCGCCTCTTGCGCGCCCGAGCCCCGACGACATGACCGCTGGCTCTGCGAACGGCGGTCGTGCGGTGCCCTAACCGCTGAGGTGTCTGCAATCCCTCGACACTACTTCTTAATCCGCCGAGGAGGAGAAACAATGAACTACCCGAATCCGGGAGCGCACGTGGGACCACACCAGCAAGTTGCGGCGAAATGACGTCACGGGGTCGCGAGCGGAATCAGCGAATATCGGGCATCGCTCACGGCTGTGACCCGCTCGGGCGGTTATAGGAGAGAGCGAGTTGGAGCACTGGGTCCTGTCCGTCGATTACCTCTTGCAGGGTTGGCGCAACAGGGATGTCAGGGATGGCAAGTGCGGCTTTGGACGGGTTGACGATCTTGGTCGTGTAGTTCACGTTGATGCCTTTGAAGGGCAATCGGAGAACGTGGCCGGAGTTGCCGTACTCGTCGATGGGATCCTCGGGGGCTTCGCCGATGAGTGTCGCTTTCGCCTCTACGCGGAGGGCGTTGGCGTCGAGGGTGGCGGATGAGTAGGTGAGCTGGTTGACTAGCGCGATGACCCGCCCCGGCCGATCGAGTTGCGGGTCGGCGCGGATCCCCTCGATGAGCGCCTGGAACGGTGCGGTATAACCACCTGGGTTGTTGCGCAAGTCGACGATAAGGACCGAGCCGGGATGGCTGCGCACCGCTGCGATGGCATTAGCAGCGACCTTGGCGAATCCAGACGTGTCGAGGCACTCGTTGTACTTGAGGTAGACGTCGCCGCCAGGGAGCACCGTCATCCAGTACGGCTCGGTCAAGTTTTGCTCGTAGAGCGGTAGAGGCGGTAGCGACAGGTTCGCGGAGCCTAAAGCTGTCAGCGTTTCCAACTGCCGGGGGAAGTAGTGGCGGAAGTCGCTAACCTGTGCCGCCTTGATTGCCCATGGCAGGGTATCCGCTGTCCGCGAGTCGAGGGCCACCGTCGTGGTCGCTGTCGCGCCGACCAGTTGCACGGTGAAGTCGGCGCGGAGGGTGGAGGAGGCAAAGCCCAGTAGCTTCAGGGTGTTGGCCTGAATCAGGTCGTTAACTTCAGCCGCGGCGAGTACTCCTTGGTCCTGGTAGTCGACAAGGGGGCGTAGGGCAGCGAGTATCTGACTGAGGGCGTGGCCTCCGACGGCGATGATCCGGGCGCCGAGCAGGCCGGGGTTGCCCGGCGGCGCGCCGACCACGTAGAGACCGCTACCGATCCATTGCAGGGCCATCGGGTAAACCGGACCGACGGGACCGCCGTCCAGATAGGTTTCGTCGTCGTGGAGCAATGCGATGATGCGTTCGAGGCCCTGGATTATCTGGCTGTCGTTCAGACGGGGTACTCGCGCCTCAAGCTGGTCAGCGGCCGCATTCCACTGGGAGCGGGTCACGCCGTCGAGACCCCCGACATGCACCTGCGGCAACTTCTGGGCAAGGTAGGCGATGTCGTCGCGCCACGCAGCGGTGCGTCCCGGTGGCGTCGGGGGTCCGCATCCCGCCGTTCCGGCGGCAATCACCAGCGCGGCGGCGACTCCTGCTATCGCCGGTGCCCATCGGCGCACTGGGCTTGCCGGGGCTCTTCGCTCCCAACGGTCGGAGCGTGGCCGGAAGGACGGCGTAAGCCCGGCCGCTCGCCCCGAGCTCCCTGACGCGGCTCGCGGTTCCCGTTTGCCGTCTTTGCGAGACGATAAGGGTTTCCCCACTGCTCCCTCGATTATTCAGACTAGCAATGGAGAACGCGCTAAACCGAGAACAGTCGCCATCGAGATCATGGCACGTGCCAACCGGCGACCGGGGTGTCACCGCTAGAGTGAACTGCTGAGCTTGTTATGACCCCACAGATGACCACTACCGACGACCTCGTCGAACTTCTCGACCTGGAACTCCTCGACAAGGACCTCTACCGTGGGCGCAACGAGACGGCGGCAGCAAAGTATCCCGCACTGTTCGGCGGACAGGTCGCTGCTCAAGCGCTGCGAGCGGCGGCCTACAGCGTTCCGGAAGGTCGGATGGCGAACTCGCTGCACGGGTACTTCCTGAGGCCCGGCCAAGTGGACCGCCCGGTGATCCTTCGGGTGGATCGCGAGCGCGACGGCGGATCCTTCTCGGC
>JAKBBS010000239.1 GCA_021808425.1 Actinomycetes bacterium | reverse complement strand
GCACGGGACGGTCGCTCGCTTCCGCTCATCGTGTGCCCACTTAGAGAACGCTCGCTCATAGTTTCCTCCCAACTTTGGCTGTGTCGGGTATCGATGCCAGTTTCAACGGTCCACCCCTATACGATCCCAGGGGTCGATTCGGATGCCTCCGCGATCGCAGCGGCGATCCTGTCCTTGAGACTGCTCGGCGCGTGCTCCCGGCAGGAGCGACCGACGACGGCTTTGAGTTCGGCTTCGAAGTCGAATGCTGCGAGGCAGGGCCCGCAGTCGGAAAGGTGCTTCGAGATGGCGGTCTTGCGTTCGCTGGTGAGTTCCCCATCGAGGAATTGGTACAGCCTGTGCAGGGCGTCTTCGCAGTCGGACGGCTTGAAAAGATCCTCCACGTTGAAGTTACTTTCTCCCTGGTCCATGTGGATGCCTGACCGCCTCGATGGTGACTCGAACGTATGTGAAAAACCCGGAGGTTGCAGCCGTCAACTCTGCAACTACGCAGGAGCCTCCGAGGAACTCGCCACGAGACCTCTTGCTACTCCGAATTCGTGCAACGCCTTCTCCAGGGCTTTTCTTCCCCGGTGCAGACGGCTCATCACCGTTCCGATCGGCACGTCCAGGATCTCGGCTATCTCCTTGTACGAGAAGCCCTCGACGTCTGCGAGGAGCACCGCTATACGAAACTGTTCAGGCAACATCTCGACCGCTTCCTTGACCTCCGACTCGGTGAAGTGCTCGAGAACTTCCTCCTCGGCGCTGCGGCCGGCTGCGACAGCTTCAAGTCCGCCGAGGCGACGGAAAAGGTACAGGTCCTCTCCTTCGTCCAGCTCGGTCTGCTCAGGTCGGCGACGTCGCGCCCTGTAGGTGTTGATGAAAGTGTTCGTGAGGATGCGGTACAGCCATGCCTTGAGGTTTGTCCCCTCCTGGAAAGACCCATAGGCCCTGAACGCCTTCAGATACGTCTCCTGCACGAGATCCTCAGCGTCGGCAGGGTTTCGCGTCATGCGCAACGCGGCGCCGTAAAGCGAGCTCATGTACTCCATAGCATCGGAGCTGAACTGCCTGCTGTCTGCCATCTCGACTACCCTACCCCCAGCCAGTGACATCCGATCACGCGCCACCGTCAGAGCGCTCCGGCGACTCTACGTCCCTAGGGCCGGCGTCCGCCAGGTGCCCACTGGCGGTTACACGGGAGCGAGCGAAGGGGTCGCGATCACGATGAAGGTGACAGTTCTCGGGGCCGGCTCGTGGGGGACAACGGTCGCCAGTCTCAGTGCCGCCTCCCATTCGACACTGCTGTGGGCTCGCAACGCATCTCTAGCGAACGAGATAACGGACGGACACACGAACGGCGCCTACCTCCCCGGCGTGACCCTGCCACGCCGTCTGCGTTCCACCAGCGACCTCGAGGAGGCGGTCACGTCCGCCGACGTTCTGGTCGTAGGTGTACCGTCCGGCGGATTCCGCTCGACGCTGCTGGCCGCACTCGACTGGGTGAGGCCGTGGGTTCCCGTCGTGAGCCTCGCGAAAGGCCTCGAAGCCGGGTCGATGCTACGAATGACGCAGATAATCGAGGAGCTGCTTCCGGGCCATCCCGCGGCAGTCCTTAGCGGCCCCAACCTCGCCCCCGAGATCATGGCCGGCAAGGCCGCAGCGGCTGTCCTCGCAACCGATGACCCGGGCGTAGCGGCCGCACTTCAAAGCGTCCTGCGGCATCGCCTGTTCCGCGTCTACCGCAATCACGACGTGATCGGATGCGAGGTCGGCGGGGCCCTGAAGAACGTCGTCGCTATAGCCGCCGGCATCGGCGAGGGTCTCGGGGTGGGCGACAACACCCGCTCGGCGGTGATGACGAGGGGTTTGGCCGAGATAACGCGCCTCGCCGTTGCGATGGGGGCTCAGCCGCAAACCCTGGCCGGCCTCGCCGGTATGGGGGACCTAGTGGCGACCTGCATGAGTCCTCTCAGCCGGAACCGCACGGTCGGGGAGAAGCTCGGGCAGGGGATCCCCTTGGAAACGATCCTCTCCGAGATGAATATGGTCGCCGAAGGAGTCAACACGGCCCGCGTCGCTCTCGACCTGGCCGAACGCTACTCCGTCGAGCTGCCGATCTGCCAGGAGATCCACAATGTCATCACAGGGCGCCAGCGTCCGGCGGACGCCTACCGGGGGTTGCGTGAGCCGGGTCACGAGTCCGAGCCCGGCTAACCCTGCGCCGGTCACCTGCCGCTCGTACGACCTTTGATGCGCCGGTCGAGGTCAAACGGTCCTCGCAGAGCGCAGCCTCACCGCCAGGGCGCTTCGTAGCATCGAGCAGGCGAGTGTCGCCCCGACGCCTTCGCCCGCTCGCAGGCGCAAATCGAGGAGCGGCTCGAGGCCGAGCGCGCCTAAGACGAGGCGATGGCCTTTCTCCCGACTTGCCTGCCCGGCGAGCAGGTACGCCGAAACCGCCGGGTCGAGCCGAACGGCTACGAGCGCCGCGACCGATGTAGCGAGGCCGTCGAGGACGACGACGGCACCGCTTTTCGCAGCCCCCGACGCGACGCCCGCGAGGACGGCGATCTCCCCGCCGCCCAGGCAGGCCACCACATCGAGGGGCTCCATGCCGAGCGGCTCCTCGCCTGACTCTCCCAGTCCCCGCGTGAGACGTGCCCGCCTGATCGCCGAAGTCACGGCCGCCTGCTTTCGCTCGAGCATTCCGGAATCCGACGACGCGCCCAGGCCGACGACGTCAGCGGGTCGACCGCCGAGGAACGCCACGGTGAGAGCCGCGGCGACTGTCGTGTTTGCCACGCCCACTTCACCGAGCGCGACCAGGTCAGCCCCGTCGCGGCAGAGCCGGGACGCCAGTCGCTCCCCCGAAGTGAAAAGCTTCTGCGCGTCGCGAAAGCTCAACGCGTCGCAATTGACTAGATCGCCCGACGGATCTTGGGGAGCTATGAGTATCGCTCCCTCCACAGGCCGTCGCGCCGCAGCAACGCCGAAGGTCTCCGTAGTAACCCCGGCATCGACGAGGACTACTCCGAGCCCGCAGCTGGCTGCGGCGGACGCTCCGACCGAGACGCCTGCGACGGTCGCCTCAGCCACCGTCCTCGTCACCGACTGGGGATACGCCGACACGCCGTGAGCGGCGACGCGATGATCGGCGGCAACGACGACAAGGCGGCCGCCCGAGTCGGACAGCCCGCCAGGATGCGAAGCGAGGATCTTGTCGACTGCACGGTCGAGGATGCCGAGCGCGCCCGGCGGACCAAGGACTGCGTCGGCTCGGTCGTGAGCTGCGACGACTGCACGTTGGTCAGGCACGACGGCGCCCGCGTGTGTGTCCGCGTGCGCCGGGACAGCCGCCTCCGCCGGGATGGCCGCCTGCGCCCGCATGGCAAGGCGCGATCGTGGGGGCGCCACAGTCGGCTCACTTTGCCGCAAGTCACCCCAACTCTCGCTGATAACAACATCGCCGACGGGTTGGCGCGACGACCAACCGCGTCGTTCCAGGCCGGGAGCCGGCGGTCGCTCGTCCGGCCAGCCGACGCACAGCCAGCCAAGCGCCGCAACCCCTGGAGGTGCGCAAACAAGGGAAAGCAGGTCTACCGGGTCGAACAGCGTCACCCAGCCCACCCCGAGACCGTGCGCGCGGGCGGTCAACCACAGGTTCTGTATCGATGCCGCACACGACCACATGTCGGCGTCGGGAAAAGTGGCGCGGCCGAGCACGCCGGCAGCGGGAGCGCGCCTGTCGCAGCACACCACCAGCCCGAGCGGCGCTTCGCGAATTCCTTCCAGGTCCAAGTCGAGCAATTGGCGTGCCGATTCGGCATCTAGGAGCGAGGCCTGGGCGATTCTCGCCGAGTCGGCCAGCGATGCTGCCCTCACCCTTGTCTGCGGATCGCGTACGACCACGAACCGCCACGGTTGTGAATGCCCGACGGACGGCGCCTGGTGTGCTGCGCGAAGCAGCTCCTCCAAAAGCTCGTCGGGCACCGCGTCGGGCCGGAAACGGCGTATGTCCCTCCGCCCCGCGATAACCCGCGCCAATGCAGCCTGATCGTCTACCGCCAACGCCCACGCGCTCGGGTCCCGGGAACGCTCCGATGCGCTGCTTCGATCCCCGATAGTCGGGATCGGGCGAGGCCACGACGGTTCCATCGCGCCGTGATGCTACTCGCTAGCTTTGTGTGATGACCCGAACGCGCTTCGCCTTCTTGGACCACCCGGCGCCGATAGCGTTCGCTCATCGGGGTGGTGCTCTCGAAGCTCCCGAGAACACTTGGGAGGCGTTCCGTCACGCTGCGGATCTCGGCTACCGATACATAGAGACGGATGTACACGCAACCGCCGACGGGATCGTGGTGACCGCCCACGACCCGGACCTTTCGAGGACGATGGGCCGGCCCGGCGTGATCAGAGGAATGCGCTGGTCCGCGCTGTCCACCTTGCGGCCGTCGGGCAGCGACAGCCCACTGCCCCGCTTGGACGAAGTCCTAGCGTCGTGGCCGGAACTGCGATGGAACATCGACGCCAAACACGACAGTGTCGTCGGCCCGCTCATCGAGACTATCCACCGCTGTAGCGCCATCGACCGGGTGTGCATCACGTCGTTTGACGAAAGACGCACCGCCAGGATCCGCCGCGCTTTGGGGCCGCGCCTGTGCAGCGGAATCGGACCTTTCGCCACAGCCGCCCTGCGCACAGTAAGCGTCCTGCCCCGCCCCGCGGAGCGCCACGCTGCAAACTGGCTCGCAAAGTACGGGGCAGCCCAAGTGCCAGTACGGCAGGGACGCCTCCCGCTGGTCGATCCGAAGTTCGTCGCCGCCGCACATCGCCTTGGGCTCGCCGTGCACGTGTGGACCGTCGATGATCCCGACGAAATGCGCCGGCTTGTCCACCTCGGCGTCGACGGGATCATGACAGATCGACCGTCCACTCTCAAAGACGTGCTCGACGCCTTGGGGCGCTGGTCCTGAGCGCCGACGCCCCGGCACGGTCCTCGGCGACCCCGAAAAAGCATCGATGGGAAAAATGTCCACTCCGGGTAGTTGTCATTGCGTTACTCATTGGTTACTGTGACTGCAGTCACGGGAAACTTCTTCCCAGTGACCTGTCAACCAACTGAAATCGGGGGTTCGATGAAATGACCGTGGCCGCTGCGGGCCGGACTTCAGGGTCGAAAGGTATTTCGATGCTGTGGGACCGGAAACTCGATTCGTACCCGGAAACCGGGCCGCG
>JAKBBS010000238.1 GCA_021808425.1 Actinomycetes bacterium | reverse complement strand
CGGCGCACGGCACGAATTGCAGCAGGTCTCGGGGGACGCCCGCCGCCCAGCACGCCTCCGCCAAAGCCCACGCCGTCGCGACCGTCTCGGGGGCGGGTTTGAGCAGCACGGCACTCCCCGCGGCCAGCGCGGCGGTCACACCTCCGGCGGGGATGGCGAGCGGGAAGTTCCATGGCGGGACGACGGCGACCGTACCGTAGGGATGGAAGCTGACACCGGCGTCCTCCAAGGAGCGGAGGTCAGAAATCCGCTCGGCGTAATATCGGGCGAAGTCGACGCCTTCAGACACTTCGGGGTCCGCCTCGCTCAGTGTCTTGCCGCCATCGCGGGCCATGATCCCGATAAGACGTCCCCGCCGGGCCTCCAGTTCCCCAGACACCGCCAGGAGGACATCTCGGCGTTTACGCGGATCCTCGGCGCGCCAGCGTTTCCCGGCGAGCAGGGCAGCGCTAACAGCCTCATCAACGAGCTCGGCAGTCGCCTGGACCCAACGGTACGCCGGTTCGTGCGGTCGGGACGGGTCGTAGCCGTCTGCGAGACGAACTCCGGGACTGTCAGCGTCGACGGTGCGCCCGGCGATCACGGCCGGCACGACCTCCACGCCTTGGTCTGCGAGGGGGACAAGATGGCGGGCGATCCATGCCCGGTTCGCGCTCAAAGAGAAATCCGTGTCAGCGGTATTGGCGAACCCGCCGGTAGGTCTGACAGGACCGCGGCGCTCCTGTGCGTCTCGGTCCTGATCCCAGCAGGTGGGGGTAGTGGGCTCGTGGCGGGCTGTCACCGCCCGGGCGAACCGTTGCCGCTCCGTCTCCCACTCCTGGCCGCCAGGCCGCAACGAGAACTGGTTTCGCAGGAAGTTCTCGGGACCGGTGTTCTCGTCGAAGCGGCGCACCAGGTAAGCGATGACCGACTCGTGGTCAGCTTTGTAAGCGATAGGCGCATAAACCAAGAGCCCCCCAGCCGCGGCGCGCACCGCGTCCGCGAAGGATGGCGCCATCCCCTCGAGCATCTCCATCTCGATCATCTCAGGAACGCCTCGGGCGTCGGCCAGAGTGAGCGCCCAGGCGATCTCAAAGAGGTTGTGGCTGGCGACGCCTACACGGAGGAAAGGTGCGTTATCGCGGCTGAGTGCCCTGTCCAAGAGACGCTTGTAGTTGGCGTCTACCTCAAGCTTGGAGGTAAACGGCGCCGGCTCCCACCCGGCCAGCTCGGCGGTGACCTTTTCCATTGCCATGTTGGCACCCTTGACCAGCCTGACCTTTACCCGACCGCCGCCGCGGTGATGCCGCTGCTCGGCCCAGGCGATCAGCTCGTCGAGGGCTCCGAGAGAGTCGGGCAGGTACGCCTGTAACACTATCCCGGCGTCAAGTCCCGCGTACGGCGGTTCGTCGAGAACACCGCAGAACGCTGCGACGGTCAGTTGCAGGTCACGGTATTCCTCCATGTCGAGGTTGACGAACTTCGCCGGGCGATAACTTCGGGCGACGTCATACAGGCGGCGCAGCGAGGCAGAGATGCGCTTCACCTCGGCGTCGAAGGCGGCCGGGTTGATCTGGGCGCAGACTGAGCTGATTTTCACCGATACGTAGTCGACGTCAGGCCGGGCAAGTAGCTGTTCGACGGCCAGCAGCCGGCGGCCCGCCTCTTCGTCGCCGAGCACCGCCTCGCCGAGCAAGTTGAGATTCACCCGAGTTCCCTGGCGGCGGCGACCGGCGATGTAGCGTCCTAGCGGACGGTCCTCGGCCGCCCGCACGAACGGCGATAGCTCCGCCCGGACCCTGGCTTTGACCAAAGGCATGACGACCGCAGGCAGACGGTCGGCGGCCACTAACCCGACGGACAAGGCGAGGCGATCGAAGCGCCCAAGGAACGCCGGCTCCGATAGGGCGGCGGCCAGCGACCGCAAATGGCGGGCCGCCCGGCGACGGTCACGGATGCGCAATGCCTCATCGGTAAGGGCAAGCACGAACGATACGCCCTCCGGGTCGTCCAAAAGACGGGCGATGCGCTGCCCCTGACGGCCTTGTCGTCCGCGAAGGTTGTCGTTTGCCTCAGCGAGAAGGCGGCCAGCGAGGGCGTCCGCCCGGGCCACCAACTCTGCGTCCTCGAACTCGATCTCAGTGAGCGGTTGGTCCATGACATAGATCTTCACGTCACTTCGGTCCGCTGTCTTGAACCGACCGGTATGCTCTGGCCGTGCTTCGCTTCAACCCATTGAGCCGGAGATCCACGAGCGTCCACTGACACCGAACCTGCCCCCCGGAACACTAGCCATGGCCTCAGTATTCGACGGTCTGCCGCGGGTCATGTTCTCGCTCAAAAGCCTCGACGGACGGTATCTTGTTGTGAACCAGGCTTTCGCGGACCGCGCATCCCGCAAGACGACCGCAGCAGTGGTCGGTCGCACAGCCGCCCACCTGTTCGCTCCTGAACTCGCCAAATCCTACGCTGCACAAGACGCCGCCTTGATATCCGGCGGCCGGCCGGTCCGACGCCAACTCGAACTGATCACCCGGCCCGACGGAACCCTCGGCTGGTATGTCACCAACAAGACGCTGCTCCACGACGCCGACGGAAACCCGGTCGCGATAGCCGCAGTATCGATAGACGCCGAACTTCCCGCCGAACGCCCAGGAGTGGGCGGTATCGAAGCGGCACTCACGCTCGCGCGCACCCGCTGTGCCGAACCCCTCACCGCGTCTGACCTAGCACAAGCCGCCGGCATGCAAACAGCACAACTCGAACGAAGAATGCGCCGCCTGCTCGGCATATCCCCCCGCCAACTGATCGTCCGCGTTCGCGTAGAAGAAGCCATACACCGCATCATGCACTCCACACGACCGCTAGCCGAAATCGCCGCGGACTGCGGATTCTCCGACCACGCCGCCATGACCCGCCAAGTCAAGAACCTCTTCGGGGTACCCCCCAGCACACTACGGTCCGAGGCCGGGGACTCACCGCGCTGACGCCAGTCGGAGGGCCCGGGGGCGCGTCCCCAGGGGTGCTATCATCTCCGCCAAGCGTTCTTTGCCGGAGACGGGACAGCCGGCTGTCGGCGTCGGCGGACTTTCCTAATGACCGCTCGGACCAGGAACAAGCCGATGACGAAGCCGGCCAGGTAGCACAGGCCGACGATGGGTTCGGTCATGTCGGCGGTGTTCGCAACTCCCGGCAGCATGCGCCTCTCCGACCACGGAGCGTACCCATCCAACACGTCCCGAGTCGGTCCGAGGCCGGACGACCCAAGGGGATGGTATGTGGGTTTTCTATGAAAGTTAGCTATAGACTAATTTTCGTGGGAAAGACCCTGTATCGAGATCTCTGGGACGGCCTGCTCGCCGAGGGGTCTACGGTGGTCACGACCCACGACATCGTCCAGCGATCCGGCTCCACGATAGGAGCAACCCGGGTGGCGGTGGCCGAAGCGATTAGGCGACATTTCCTCTTCAGTCCGGTCCGGGGGCTCTACGTCGTGGTGCCGCCGGAGTACCGGAGCTGGGGTGTTGTACCGGCCGACTGGTTCGTCGCTGACCTGTGCGCCCATCTGGGCCGTCTCTATTACGAGGCCTACCTGAGCGCCGCGGCTAGACACGGAGCGTCTCATCAGGCGGCCCAGCTGTATCAGGTGGTGGTTAACCGCAAGATCGGTGCCCGCGAGGTCAATGGGCTCCGGATGCGCTTTTATCAGGCCAGCCATTTCGATGATCGGCCAACAACAACTTTCATGGGACCCAATGGCCAGGTCGTGGTCGCCACGGCCGAGACCACTGCTTTGGACTTGGCGGAGCATCCGGACCGGGGCGGTGGTCTGGACAACGTCACAACCGTTCTTAAGGAGCTGCCACTCGACCCGGGAGTCCTGAGCACTGCCGCCGGAACTCGGCGTCCAGCCACCGTTCGACGCCTCGGGTACCTCCTGGAGCTGGCTTGCCAGGAGACCAGCTGGGACTCGCTGCTCAGGCTTGCCCGTCCCGGCACCGGCTCCGCAACTCTGTTGCACCCGAAGGGCGGTTCCACAGGACCGTTGGACGGGCGCTGGAACCTTCAGCTCAATACTCCCGTCGAGCCTGAGCAGTGATACCTCGATTTGCGCTCGCCAGTTGGCGTCATGACCACCCGTGGCGCGATGACCGTCAGGTCGAACAAGACATGCTCCTGTCTCGGCTGGCCATCGAGATCGCCAGAAACCCGAGCCTGGCTGATCGACTCGTGTGGCGCGGAGGAACCTGCCTTCACAAGATTCATCTCCCGGCGCCTCGTCGATACTCCGAGGATCTGGACTATGTCCTCGTCGATAGCCCGGGACCCACGGGCTGGTTGGTGGATGACCTCCGGGAAGCCATCGGCGCGGCAGGAATGTCTTTGGACAATCGAGAGATAACCGGGCGGAGTGTCAAAGCATGGGCGAGCACTGGAGCGGCTAGCGGTGGTCGTATTGGGATCAAAGTGGAGGTCAACACATCGGACGCCGAGCCTCTCATGCCGCTCGAGAGGCGTCCCCATGACATCGAAATACCACGGTGGTGGAGCGGAGGCGCTGAACTCCTGACCTTCCAAACGCCAGAACTGGTCGGCACCAAATTCAGAGCTCTGGCGCAACGGAGCAAAGGACGCGACCTTTGGGATCTCTGGTTAGCCAGGCGTGAACTTGGCATCGCCGATCAGGATCTGGCGAGATGTGGTCACTATTACCTAGCGCACGAGGACATCGGTGCATCCGTCTTCCGTGCCAGATTGGCAGCTCACCTTGATAGTCCTGGGTTCGTCGAGGACCTCGATCTATTGGTGGTCGCTCATCCGGACCTCTACGAGGTTCAGGTCGTTGGCTTGGATTTGATCAGCTGGACTGATCAACACCTGGACCCCCTCTTCGATGCTGGTCGCTCGGCCGGAGCTGTCGCCCGGCAGCGGCGTGAACGGGCTGACGCTGGCTCGTTTGAAGGAGCGCAGCGGTGCCCGGTTCATGAGAGGAACAAGGATGGTGGCTATACCCGTTGCTCTATCTGGTACGTGGCTGGCGAGGGTTGTCCGGCTCACAGAGCATCGACTCCTTTGGTAGCCAGGGCGGGTCCATGACCGTTAGTCGCGTCCGAGGCAACAGCATCACCCCATCGGTAGACAAGGAAGAGGAGCCTTGCCGGCTCTAGACCTCTCGCCATCAGCACAATCGAAGCGGTTGCGGCAGTACTGGGCGAAACCGATGGTGGCCTGACCAATG
>JAKBBS010000237.1 GCA_021808425.1 Actinomycetes bacterium | reverse complement strand
GGCATGGTAGAAGCCCCCCCCGGGGGCCCGAAGCGGATGGCGCGGGCGCATCGGGTTGGGTGCGCTGTAGGAGGCGGCGATCACGTCCGGTAGGCGAACCTCGACAGCCACCGCCAACTCGCTCACAGGTACCGTGGTTCCGGTCAGCCAGCCGGCGATCGCTCCGACAGCGAGGGTCACGCCGGTTGCGTAGGCAAGGCAGCCCTCGGGAAGGCCGGCGTCGCTGAGACGGAAAGGAGACGGCGTCAGGAGCGCCACGCAGCCGTCTCGTTTCGAGTCGGCTGCGAGCCCGATTCGCGCCACGCTCACGTCGCGAGGGGAGTGACCAGGGCCTGAGGCAGATACGGATGCCCCCATCGAGGCGAGCAGCCAGGCGGCGACGTCGAAGGGTTGACCTTGGTCCGCCACTTCGACACTCCATCCCTCGAGGGGAGCGACGGCTGGTTCCAGGTTCACGTCCGAGTTGCTACCTTACTAAAACGCGCTTCAAAGTCAGGCGCAAACTTCGGCCGACGACCAGACGCTCGTGGAGGATGTGATGGCAATCAAGGAAGGCGCTCGTGCAGACCGTCGGACGCTGCGACTTCGGGAGCGTCCTCTCGACGTCGTGATCGTAGCGTTCTTCTGCGTCAACTTGTTCTTCATCACGTATTTCGTCGACATCGAGCAGCTCACCATCGCTGACCCGTATCACTTCCGTTATCCGATCTGGCCTCCCCACTTCTTCGTCAATCTGGTGCACTCCTACGGGCAGCGCTACGACCCGCTGTTGATGGCCCGGCCGCCGTTCTGGAAAATGCTGATCTGGATCGACGCCGTCATATTCGGGCCGTTTTACGCAGTCGCGATCTACGCGTTCGTGCGGGGCAGAGAGTGGATCAGGGTCCCTGCCGTGTTCTGGGGCGGGATGATGACCACCGATGTGCTGGTGATACTGGCAGAGGAGCGGTTCGGCATCTACCGAACTCCTCATTTCGCCATGGTTCTGGCGCTGAACCTTCCGTGGCTGATTCTGCCTCTCGTCGTCGCAACCCGCATGACCCGCCACGCCCATCCTTTCACCCGGACGGTCGCGGCGTCGGGCGACCACTTCCTCGTGGGGCAGCGAACTTGAGGTGGGGGCGGACGACGTACCATGAGCCGCCGGCGGTCGAGATGCGTGACCGATTCGGCCCGACGGCGCTCGTAATCGGCGGCTCAGAAGGCCTGGGTGCAGCTTGGGCGGAGTCGCTAGCCAGTAGGGGCCTCGACCTGGTGCTCGTCGCTCGCCGGGCGGACGTCCTGAGCGCGTTTGCTGAAGACTTGAGGAAACGCCACGCTGGAAATGTCGAAGCGGTCGCCGGTGACTTGAGGGAGCCCGAGTGGTTGTACGACGATGCTCCTGGCTCGCTGGCGTCGCGTCGAGACATCGGTTTCGTCGTAGTAAACGCGGCATCGAGCCCGGTAGGACCGTTTGTATCCACGTCTTTTGACGCGCTGGAGGAGACGGTGCAGGTCAACTGCTTGGGGGCACTTCGCGTCGCTCGCGCCTTGCTTCCGGGGATGGTGGAGCGCGGCAAGGGCGGCTTGGTGTTGATGAGCTCGTTGGCAGGCGTGCAGGGAAGTCCTGGTCTCGTCGCCTACGCTGCCACCAAGTCGTACATGCGGGTGCTCGCAGAGGGACTCTGGCACGAGGCCCGAGCATCAGGGGTGGACGTCATTGCTTGTGTCAGCGGAGCCGTCGAAACTCCTGGCTATGTCAGAAGCACCTCGTCTCGGGCCCCCGGGACGATGACCCCCGCTGCAGTCGTCAGAGCGACGCTCGTTGCGATCGGCCGGACGCCCGTGGTGGTGCCGGGCAAATTTAACTATGTCGCCTCTACTGTCATGTCGCGCGCTATGCCAAGGAGAGTCGCTATCGAGATCATGGCACGGGCCAACGAGGCAGCCGGTCTCCTGCACAAGGAATGACACCGCTATACCCGTGATGGCGTGAAGTCTGCGCAGAGAGGCGGACTTCGTTGTTAGGGCGGGCCCGGTGCTAGTCGGGACGGGTATGCCCGAGATGGTGGCCGGCCGAGTTTCGATAGTCAGATTGCCGCAATTCGCTTCTAGTAACTGCGAGATACGTCGTTTGGCCCGTGTTTGTAGCGAATTATGCGTGCAATTGCACGTGTCTCGTGTAATTACACGCACAGTCTTATCCCGGGACTTGATATGTCGCATTTCCGCTAGCCTGCGGCGGCCTGAAGGCAGCGTCATCGGCAGATCATTTAGCTACTCAGACTCCAGCAGCTGTGACGGCCTCGCGCTATACCGAGGAGAGTCGCCATCGACGTCATGGCACGCGCCAACGAGGCGACCGGGGTTGTCGGCGCTAGAGTGATCCGCTGAGCTTGTTATGACCCCACAGATGACCACTACCGACGACCTGGTCGAACTGCTCGACCTGGAACTCCTCGACAAGGACCTCTACCGTGGGCGCAACGAGACGGCCGCAGCAAAGTATCCCGCACTGTTCGGCGGACAGGTCGCTGCTCAAGCGCTACGAGCGGCGGCCTACAGCGTTCCGGAAGGTCGGATGGCGAACTCGCTGCACGGGTACTTCCTAAGGCCCGGCCAAGTGGACCGCCCGGTGATCCTTCGGGTGGATCGCGAGCGCGACGGCGGATCCTTCTCGGCTCGCCATGTCGTCGCCATCCAAAGCGGCGAGGTCATCTTCTCGATGTCGGCATCGTTCCAGGTTCCAAAGGAAGCGCCACTATGGTGCCCGCCATGCGATATGGATATGCGACCCGACCAGCTCGACGAAGGCGGGATCATCGACCGTTTCGAGCACACCGTCGACATTCGAGCGCTTCCCCCAGCTGTTGCTTACGACCCGCTTGACTGGCCGGTGCCGGCCCGAATGTGGGTGCGGGCCCGTCAGAAGCTGCCATCGGATCCGATGCTGCACGCCTGCGTGCTCGCCTACATGTCCGACATCGGTTCCGGTTTCGGCGACGGTCAGGCGGCGGGATTTCCGAGGGGCGGCCCGAGCATCGATCACGCGCTGTGGTTCCATGAGCCGCTTTGCGCCGACGAGTGGGTCTATATCGGGATGTGGCCGCTCAAGGCCGGCGGAGGTCGTGGCCTTTACTCGGGGATCATGCAGGACGCCGACGGCCGGGTGGGTGCGACCCTCACGCAGGAGATCCTTTTCCGTCGACCAGATCCGGCTGTCTCTGTATCGGAGTTGAGCGTACGCTGAGCAGTCGTAGCGACCGCTCCGCCGACGCGAAGCTACCTCTGCGGCTCCACGACCACCTTGCCCAATGCGCGCCGTTCAGCGAGGGCCTCCAGTGCCTGTGAAGCCTGATCGAGAGCAAAGCGCGCCGAGGTGTGTGGGTGGATGCGGCCGTCGTGCCACCACCCGACGAGTGTCTCCAGGTTCTTCCGGTTGCGTTCGGGGTAGCGGGCTGCAAACGACCCCCAGAACACTCCGACGATGCTCGCCCCTCGCAGCAGCGCCAGGTTGAGCGGAATTCGCGGGATGTCGCCGGCGGCGAACCCGATTACCAAGAAGCGGCCGTTCCACGCTGTCGAGCGCAACGCAGGCTCCGAGTACGGGCCGCCGACGGGGTCGTAGACGACGTCTGCGCCGGCGCCGCCGGTTAGTTCGCGGATCCGGGCTTTGAGGTCCTCGGTGGTGTAGTCGATCGTGTCGTCGGCTCCGTGCTCCACGCAGAGTGCGAGCTTCTCCGGGCTAGACGCGGCGGCGATCACCCGCGCTCCCATCGCCCGGCCCAGCTCGACGGCAGCAAGTCCAACCCCTCCTGCTGCGCCGAGGACGACAAGTGTCTCGCCTGCCGCCAAGTTCGCGCGGTCTGCGAGGGCATGGTAGGAGGTGCCGTATCCGTACAGCAGGCCGGCCGCCTCGCCGAAGTCGGCGCTCTCCGGAAGCGCCACTGTGCTGTCGGCTCGGACAAGAGCAAGTTCCGCCATCCCCCCGACGCTCCCTCCAGTACCGAGGACCCGGTCGCCGATAGCGAAGCCATGCACGCCAGAGCCAATCCCGCGGACGATACCGGCTACCTCTGAGCCGGGGATGAAAGGCAGGTCCGGCTTGTATTGGTACATGTTCCGCAACATCAGCAGGTCGGGAAAAGTGACAGAGCACGCGGCGACCTCGACGAGGACCTGACCCTCAGTGGCCCGAGGGTCGTCGACGGTCGCGACCTCTATGACTTCGGGGCCGCCGTGGGAGCGGACGAGCGCCGCTCTCAAACTGCTGCGACCGGCTGGTAAGCGGTGTTGCGCTGCACGAGGCGACGCCCCAGAGGCTCGACGATCTCCCTGAAGTCGTCCTCGCCCAGGTACTGTCCGTGCGACGCACCGGCGGCGCGAGAGATGTTCTCGTCGATGAGCGTACCTCCCAGATCGTCGACGCCGGCCTGTAGCAGCTGGCGCACCCCGGGCACCCCCAGCTTGACCCACGACGCTTGGATGTGGTCGATGTGGCCGTGGTAGGCGATGCGCGCGACTGCGTGCACGAGAAGCGTCTCGCGCCAGGTGGGGCCACGCCTCGCCTTGTGTTGCAGGTAGATAGGGGCCGCCATGTGGACGAAGGGCAGCCCGACGAACTCTGTGAATCCGTGCGTCTCTTTTTGCAGTTGACGTGTCAGAATAATGTGGCGAGCCCAGTGGCGGGAGGACTCGATCGAACCGAACATGATCGTGACGTTCGAGTGCAACCCGACCGAGTGGGCACTGCGGTGCGCTTCGAGCCACTCTTCGGTACTGATCTTGTCGGGGCACAGCTTTGCCCTGATCGAATCGTCGAGAATCTCTGCGGCGGTTCCTGGCAGCGACTTGAGCCCGGCGTCTTTCAACCGGCTCAGGTAGCTCGTGAGTGGCTCTCCTGAGCGTCGCGCGGCCTCTGTCACTTCCAGTGCACTGAAACCGTGAACGTGCATCCCCGGCGACGCCGCCTTGACCGTCTTGGCGACCTGTATGTAGTACTCGCCGTTGAAATCGGGGTGGATGCCTCCTTGCAGGCAGACTTCGGTAGCGCCGAGATCCCACGCCTCCGAGGTACGCCGGGCTATCTCGTCGAAGTCGAGCAGGTAGGGTGTCCCTCGGAGGTTCAGCGAAAGGGGGCCTTTGGAGAACCCGCAGAAGCGGCATTTGAATGTGCATATGTTCGTGTAGTTGATGTTGCGGTTGGAAACCCATGTGACAGTGTCACCGACAGCGTCGCTGCGCAACG
>JAKBBS010000236.1 GCA_021808425.1 Actinomycetes bacterium | reverse complement strand
GCGAGACGGAGAGCAGGTGAAATGCGATCCTTTGTGCGGACTTCGGTCCGATTCCGGGCAGACGGCCGAGTTCGTCGATCAGGTCCTGGACGGCAGCGCTGTACATCCGGGTTGCAATCCTACAGCGCGACTCCGCTGTCAGCCGGGACCGAGCAGGCCGCCGAGATCACCGATTCCTGGTAAGCCGCCGAGGCCAGGCATTCCCCCGAACCCCGCGGAGCTGAGCGCATCGCTCGCCAAAGCCCCGGCCTTCTCTATCCCATCGCGTAAAGCAGCGAGCACCAGGTCCTGCAACATGTCGACGTCGCCCGGGTCCACGACCGACGGGTCGATCGTCACCGACTGGAACTCGAAGGCGCCGGTCAGCCGGACTTTCACAGCCCCTCCGCCGGCGGTCCCTTCGACGATTTCGGCCGCCGTCGCCTCCTGAGCTTCGGCGAGGTTCTGCTGCATCCGTCCGAGCTGGCCCATCAGCTGCCCGATATCGAACGGTGCACCTTCGTCCGCACTCATAGCTCGACCTCCTCGGCACCCGGGAACGCCTCCAAAAGGCGCTGCTCAGGCGAGGTTAGCGCTCCAGGTGCGTCTACCAACTCCGCCGGATCGAAGACCTCCGAATAGTCCTCGCCCTCGTCGCTCGCCGGCTTCACAGTCGACGTACCAGCTCCCTGCGCGCCGCCAAGATCAGGGTCGATGACGAGCTTGAGATCGACCGGTCTGGCGAAGTGCGCTGTCATAGCGGCCTCGATCTCGCCGCGATTGGCCTCGGCACGGGCGAGAAGGCCCCGATCAGGCACCGCCAACAGCACACTGCCTCCCTCGCTCGCGAGGAAACGGCCGGTAGCCACGTATACCTTCACCGCGGGGCGCAGTCCCGCCAGGATCGTATCCCCCCACGCAAGCGTCATTTCTTCCCTGGTCGGTGCCGTGGGCGCGCCAGCGGCGGGGCGCGGTCCAGCTGGGCGCGCTCCGGCGGCTCGCGGAGAGGGCGGAGGTGGTGGAGGTGGAGGTGGAGGCGGTGGCGGCATCCGCTGGCGTCCGGCTTCGACCGACGGCTGAGCCGCGCGACCTGCCGAGGCGTCTCGCCGTAACGGATCCGGTCCGGGCCGCTCGCTACCGCTCAGCGCGTTGCCACTCAGCGCGTTGCCACTCAGCGCGTTGCCACTCTGTGTGTTGCCGCTCTTTACGTTGCTATTCGGACTGCTGCCGCCTCCGTGAACTAGCCGCTCGAGTCGTTCGATGCGCTCCACGAGCGCCGCCTTGCTCTCGTCAAGGTCCGTTGCGCTGAGGCGGACCAGCGCGACTTCCAAGGTGACTCGTGGATCCGGCGAGTCGCGCATGTCGATCATCGCCGCCCCGATCACGTCCATAGCCCGCACAAGTCCGGCAGGCCCGAGGGTTCGGGCGTGACCCTCCACTTCAGCCAGTTCGCTGGGTGCCAGCTGGACGAGCTTGGGGGCCCTCGTCGCCAGAAAACCGTTCCTCAGGTATTCGAGTAGCTCGCTTCCAAGACGGCGCGCGTCCAAGCCGGACTGGGCGGCCTCCGCAACCTGGGAAAGGACCCCGGCGGGATCCCGCTCGGCCATGGCCGCCACGACATCGCCGACTGATCGCGAGTCTGTTTCGATTCCACCGGCGGCCGCGACCTGGTCCAGTACCGACAGGGCGTCGCGAGCTGATCCGTGACCTCGCCTCACGACGACCTCGACTGCTTCCTGGTCGACGTCCATGCCCGCCCGCGAGGCCACATCGGTTACAAGCGCCGCCAGCGCGTCGGAGCCGAGGAGATGGAACTCGAAGTGCTGGGTGCGGCTGCGGATCGTATCAAGGACTTTTTGGGGGTCCGTGGTCGCAAGGACGAAGATCACATGCGCCGGCGGCTCCTCGAGAGTCTTGAGAAGTGCGCTCGCCGCAGCAGATGTGATCTGATGCACCTCGTCGACGATGTAAACCTTCCACCTTCCGGGGCTGCCCAGAGCCACCCTCGAAAGCAGGTCCCGCATCTCGTCGATACCCCTGTTTGTGGCCGAGTCGAGCTCCTGCACGTCCAGCGACGAGCCGGAACGGACGGCCTTACACGACTCACACGTCCCGCAGGGCTCCCCCTCCTGTGGGTTTTCGCAGTTGAGGGCCATCGCCAGGATCCGAGCCGTGCTCGTCTTGCCTGTGCCCCTCGGACCGCTGAAGAGGTAGGCGTGCGCGACCTTCGAGTCTTGCACCGCCGCTCGAAGCACCCTTGTCACGTGGTCCTGGCCGACGACGTCCGCGAAACGCTGCGGCCGGAACCGCCGGTAGAGCGCCTGATAAGGAACCTCTGCATCAGCCACGACGTTGAGCCTAGAAGGTGCAGCGCAGCCCGGACGTCCGAGCGGACCGCTCAGGGCGAACCTATCCTGCAAAGCCCGGTAGCAGTCGGACGCCCGGTGCGACGGTCAGGCGATCTGCGGCACACGAGGCTTTCCGCTGAGAGCTGCTGCCGTCAGGCCCTGACTCGGTTCACGGTGCGACGTTGCGCAGGACCCGACCGCCGCACCCGGCGCCCGTTCTGCTCCAGACAGGTTATTCTAGCGGGAAGCTAACACCTGGAGGGGTGCGAGAGCGGCCGAATCGGCACGATTGGAAATCGTGTGAGGGGAAACCCTCCGTGGGTTCAAATCCCACCCTCTCCGCCAGAAAGTCCTGGTCATAGGCTATTTTTCTCTTCCTTCGAGGGATCAAACGCCAGCAGAATCCGATTTGACCACCACTTTGACCACCAAAATTTGAATTTTTGACCACCACAACCTCACGTTGGTCAGGGCAAAAGTACCGCTAAGTTCCTTCGACATCCACCAACTTCGCCGCGGCACCGCCCACAACCAGGCTGACCTGCGGAGGCTTCCCGGCCCCGAAAGTTCTTGGGGCCAAGCGTTCCGTTCGGGGGCCCCGGCGAGGGCCGTATTGTTATCCCGTCGGACCCGTAACGGCGGCATCAATTGCGCGTCCTCAATAGCGGGGCGGTGAATCCGTGGACTGGTCAGACGGTGTCGAATGCCTAGACAACACCCGAGCCGAAGCTGGTCGCCAGGCGTGAGCTGATCGTGGCGCCACAAGACCGGCAGCATCTTCATCGACGGCAACCCGAGGACCAGCCCGCAAGACCGGCCGCAGGGGCGGCAGGACAACCGAGCGCAGCGAGGGCGTCAGTCCTCCCTCCGCCGTCATCGACGTGTGTCAGCGGCAGGCAGCTGAAAGAAGACGGCGATGTCCAGGAGGTGGACACGATGTCACATGCCTGGGCCATGATGGTGGGCGTGAGTGTTAGTGAGGATCTACTCGAGGAGCGCCGCCGCCGCCGCCGGGCCGGTGACCCGCGGCTGTCCGAGGCGGACAGGGAGATCCTGCGTCGGGTCACCCGAGGTGATCTGCAGGGCGAGTTCCAAGCAGCGCTGGACGCCGACATGGCCGCTGATCCTCTCCTGGGCGGCGACGAGCATCCCGACCAGGCCGACTGAGTCCACGAGGTCCTGGCGGTGATCGTGATCGACGAGTACCTCGCGGTCGACGTGCTGCGCGGCAACTGGCCCGACGGGCTCCCCGACGATGACCAGCAGCATGTCCCAGGCCAGTAACGCGGGACTTATAGTGACTTATAGTTAACCTTTGACCAGGAAAGAAGAGGATCTACTGAGGGTAAAGTCGACCACCTATAGTGACTTGTAGTACTGCCGGCCCGTACCACCCGGGTTTCGGGTTGACCCGCCCGTACTAGCCGGACGCGCCAGAATTTTTGACCACCACAACTTAATATCTTCCTGCCCTGGATGACCTGCTCTCCACTTCAGGCTTGAGTGCCCAAGGAGACATCTACATCTTGTTCAGCCATCAAGGTAACTGACAAGAAATCCGAAGAACGCTAGGTGACGCCTGCCGCCGCTCTCGATCGTTGGAGCGTCCGGACGGGCAGCGAACAGCTTCCAGCGCGATTCACACGTTTCAGCAGGTTGCTGGTCGCCGTTCCTGCGATTGTCCTCCTCTTCGAGGGTTGGTCTCGACGGTGGGTAGCCGACGACGCATACATCGATTTCCGCGTGGTCTCGAACCTCGTCAGCGGCTACGGGCCGGTGTACAACAGGGGCGAGCGCGTCGAGGTTTACACCGATCCGCTGTGGGTCGGAATCCTTGCTGCGTTCCATTGGCTGGCGTTCCTCCCAGTCGAGTGGTGGGCAGTGCTCCTTGGCTTGTCGTTCTCCGCCGCTGGTGTCTGGTGGGGCGGACGAGCAGGCCAGCTTCTCAGCCGGGCGGTTGAAGCCGGCTCAGGTACAGCCGAAGGACAGATTCCCAATCTCGTCGTTCCACTCGGGATGTTGATGTTCTGCTCGATTGACGCGGCGTGGGATTTCTCCACTTCAGGGTTGGAAACCGGACTCATTTTCGCCTGGATGGGCGGCTCGTACGCGCTGCTGGTATCGCATACTGACGGTCGGCGCGCCTCGGGTCGGGCGCTCCTCACAACGTCCTTGGTAATGGGCTTGGGCCCTCTGATCCGGCCCGACCTCATACTCTTCAGCTTGCCATTCTTAGCTGGCCTCATAGCGGTGTCGACCGAGGGTGCAACGAAACGTGGTACGTGGGCTCGGGCTGCGAGCATCGTGTCCGTCGCAGGTGCACTTCCAGCGTTGTATGAGTTGTGGCGGATGGCGTATTTCGCAATGGTCGTTCCCAACACCGCCTTGGCTAAGACGGCGGCGTCGTCTTGGTGGAGTCAGGGATTGCTCTACCTCAGGGACATGATCGACCCCTACCTACTTTGGATCCCGCTTTGTCTCGCTGCAGTGGTGTTGGCCCGCCGGATCGGCCGCCTCACTGCGGATAGACGACTCCGTCTCACGCTCGTGGTAGCTGCACCGCTAATCGGCGCACTACTCGACGGTGGCTACGTGGTGAGGGTGGGCGGTGACTTCATGCACGCCCGGATGCTCCTACCGGCGGTCTTCGGTATCGGTCTGACGTTCTGGGTGTCGCTACGAACAGCCGCCCAGATATCGCTGGCGAGCGTCGCCTGCTGCTGGTCGGTGAGCGCGATCGCATTTCTGCACTACCCGCAACGGTCGACGATCGTCAATGGCATCGCCAATGAGCGGGCCTGGTACATCAACCAGTCCTCCAATCCGCACCCGGTGACTCCCGACGAGTTCACGCTCGGAACCTTCGAGCAGGTCGGAATATCGCTGAGCAGGGCGGCAGGCACGCCA
>JAKBBS010000235.1 GCA_021808425.1 Actinomycetes bacterium | reverse complement strand
ACGATAGTTGTTCCAAGGGCCCCTGAGCTCACGGCTGATCTGGGTGACAACACCGCGACCATCGGCCTACGCTGCCCGGCCCATCCAGTGCCACTTGCCCTGTGCGCGTCAAGCGGGCCGTACGCCACCACCAGCGCCAACTTGCACGGAGAGCCGCCCATCCACGAAGCGTCGGTCCTCGCCCGAAGTCTGAAAGGCGTGGGTTTGGTTCTCGACGGTGGCCCTTGCGACGGCGAGCCGTCGAGCGTGGTCGAGGTCGGTGTGGGATCGCCCCGGCTTATACGGTCGGGCGTGATCGACTGGCTGGATATACTGAGGGTTGCTTCGAGTCGAAGTTAGACTCGCAGGATTAATTCTTCGCGAAATATCTTGCCCGTACGAGTTGCCCGCGCTGCGGCGCGCGTGCGATGATTGGGCACGTGCCGGTCCATCGACACGCGAAGCCCGCAGCCGAAAGACAAATTCGACCAGCAAAATCACTTCCGACAGAGGCCTATGGACAAGCAGCGGCCAGGTATAATGGCTTTCGCCGGCATCGGTCTGACCAATGCCATCTGCCTTGCGGCTGGATTGGTCGTTGGCTGGATCGTCGACAGTGCGCTGGGTACGTTGCCGCTGTTCCTGTTCGGCGGTCTCGTCTGCGGAATCGGTGCTGGAGTGCTGGCAACGAGGGCCGAGTACAAGCGATTCTTCTAACTAGCGAACCCTGCTGACTTCAACACTTCTGACATCGAGACCACGAGCGGAACCTTGCTGACTGCCTTTCCCCTAAACGAGATAGAGAAAGTGGTGCGCCGCACCGCTATCGCTGCCATCATCGTCGGAGCGATCGTCTCCGGCGTCGTCGCTTTGCTGGGAACACCTTACTTTGCTCCCGGAATGGCTATCGGCCTCGGGTTGGCGGTCGCCAACCATCGGGTGTTCCAATCCTCCGCAATGCGCTTTTCGACTCCCGAAGGGGTCCTCAGTCGCAAGCCGTTCGCAGGGAGCGTCGTGCTTCGCCTCGGCGTGTGTACTGCAGTGGCCTTCGGTCTGCTCGTGGTGGATCGCCCGGTTGGATGGGGGGTCGTGGCGGGACTGGCGATCTTCCAGGCGACGATGCTGGCCAACGCATTGGTGTCACTTCTCCGCTTCCAGCGTCGCGGTGTGACCACGATGGAGCCCGGTGATGAGTAGTTCGTCCCGCTTGGTAGCGATCAACATCCCTGTCGGGCAACACGTGACGGGGAAGGTCGCCGGATTTACCCTCAACCTCGACACTATCTGGACGACCGTCGCTGCCTGCGTGATCGTCGTCGGAATGGGCCTGTACCTGGCACGGAACGCGACGAGCGGGGTTCCCGGCCGGCTCCAGCTGTTCTGGGAGGGTGTGGTCGGGTGGATCACCGATCAGGTCGGCCAGAGCCTCGGGCCCAAGTACCGACACGTCGTGCCGCTGGCCGTCTCGCTGTTCATGCTCATACTGGTCGCCAACTGGTTGGAGATCCTGCCCGGCCTCTACCACAACACCGACTACAGCCCTGCCCCGACGGCTGACGTCAATCTGACCTATGCGCTTGGTGCGCTTGTGTTCATCCTCACCAACGCAGCCGGTATCAGGGCCCGCGGCATCGGGGGTTTCCTCAAGCACCTCACACGCAAGCCCCGGGTGATGACACCGCTGCATATTCTCGAGGAGCTGGCGAAACCGTTGACGCTGGCGTTGCGGCTGTTCGGGAACCTTTTTTCCGGAGGGATAATGATCGCACTGTTGATCAGCTTCCCGCTGGCGTTCGCCCCGGCGAGCCTGATTTTCACACCACTTTGGAAGCTCTTCGACATGTTCATCGGAGTGATCCAGGCGTTCATCTTTGCTCTTCTCACCATTCTCTACTACCAGTTTGCGATAGAGGAAGGGCACTAATGAGGTCTCAGACAAATCAAGACAGGAGAAGCGTAGGAACATGGCAGCAGCAGCAGTAGCAACCACCCAGAAGGCCATCGAACTAGCTGGTGCCTTCGCTGGAGGCGGCTTGGCGCTCGGCGGCGGGGCTATCGGTGCCGCAATCGGTGACGGTCTCGCCGGCAGCCAGACCATCGCGGGCATCGCCCGGCAACCCGAGGTGCAGGGCCGCCTCTACACGACGATGTTCCTGATCGTCGGTCTGGTGGAGGCGATGTACTTCATCAACCTGGCGTTCGCAGCGCTCTTCGTGTTCGTCCTGGCCACCGGCAAGTAGGCGACCGGTGGAAGTCGCATCGTCGAACTTCCTCGTCCCGAACGGGACCTTCATAGTCGAACTGGCCGCCTTCCTGATCGTGTTGTTGATCCTGCGCCGCTACGTGCTGCCGCCGATCTCCAAGATCATCGACGAACGCCAGGCGACGATCCGCAAGGCGCTCGCCGACGCCGAAGAAGCCAAGCAGCGAGCAGCGGAGGCAGAGGAAGAGTACAAGCGCATCGTTGGCGAGGCGCGCCAGCAGGCCAGGTCGGTAGTAGAAGAAGCCAACCGCCAGGCCGAGCAGGCCCGGGCCGATCGCAGGGAGCAGGCTGAGGCCGAGTACCAGCGAATTGTTGCTTCTGCGTACGCGGAGATTGACGCCCAGACGAGGCGTGCCCGACAGGAGCTTCGCCAGCAGGTCGCAGATTTGGCGATAGTCGTGGCGGAAAGGGTTATCGGCGAAGGCATCGACCGTCAGGCCCAGTCTGCGCTGATCGACCGCACCATCTCGGAGGTGACCGACTCGTCGTCGGGACTTGGACAACTCGCAACCTCGCAGGCCGGTGGGTCGCAGACGGCACGGGAGCGCGCCTAGGTGCGCCAGTCGGTTAGGGGTTACGTCGACGCGACCGTCGAACGCTGCGCCCGTGAGGGCCAACTGTCGCTGGTTGCCGCCGACATGGAGGCGGTCTCGGCCGTGATCGCCGCGTCCGATGACCTGCGGGCTGTCGTTGCTGAGGGCGCCATCGCCGTCTCCGCGAGGCGTACCGTTCTCGACGAGCTGTTCTCCTCGAAGGTCGACGGGACGACGTGGTCTCTCGTAGGGTTCGTGGTCGACACCGAGCGGGCCAGTGAGATCCCGGCCGACATCGCGTGGATCGCCACGCACCTGCGTGCAGCCTCGGAGCGCCTGGAGGCGGTCCCGGGCCAACCGCTCGGCTTCAAGGCTGCCGAGGAGAGGGTCCTCGGCTACGCGAGCGCCGTGCTCGAATCGGTCGGCGGCGAGGCGGAGCTAGGCGAGGTCGAAGACGAACTGTTCCGCTACCGGCGGATCGTCGGCGCTTCCGCCGACCTGGGCAAGGCGCTTTCGGACCCTGAGCTGCCGGCCCGGTCGAGAAGGGACATTGTCGGCGCTCTTCTTGACAGCAAAGTTACGCGGGCGACGGCAGCGTTGGCTGCCTACCCAGTGACAGTTGGAAGGCCGAGAGATTACGAGGGCCTTATCGACGTGCTATTGACACGGGTTGCCGACGAGGCGAACCGGCGCGTCGCCGACGTGCGAAGTGCGATCGAGCTTGACGAAAGCCAGCGAAGCAATCTTGCTTCGGCGCTTTCGCGGACGCTGCGACGCAACGTGGACATCCGCGTCGAAGTGGACCCGTCTCTCGTAGGCGGGTTCGTAGCGACGGTTGGCGACGTCGTCGTCGACGGGAGCGTCCGGCGCCAACTTGACATCCTCAAAGAGCGCCTGGTGGCGCCTGAGCTCAACACCACGACAGGAGAACGCCTCTGATGGCGGAGCTGACGATCAACGCAAATGAGATAGCCGAAGCTATTCGCCGCAACGTGAGCGGCTACACCCCCGGCGTGTCCACCGAGCAGGTGGGCCGCATCCTCGAAGTCGGCGACGGCATCGCCCGGGTCAGTGGCCTGCCGAACGCGGCGGTCAACGAGATCCTCGAGTTCGAAGGGGGAGCGCTCGGCTTAGCCCTGAATCTCGACGAGGACTCGATCGGGGCCGTCGTTCTAGGCAGTGTTGACCGCATCGAGGAAGGCCAGACTGTCAAAGCGACCGGCCGCATTCTCGCAGTCCCCGTCGGCGACGCGCTCATAGGCAGGGTGGTCAACCCCCTAGGGGAACCGGTCGACGGGCTCGGCCCGGTCACCACCGAGCTGACCCGGCGCCTTGAGGTCCAGGCCCCAGGCATCATCGACCGCCAACCGGTCAAGGAGCCCCTGCAGACCGGGATCAAGGCGATCGACGCGATGACCCCGATTGGGCGGGGGCAGCGCGAGCTCATCATCGGCGACCGCAAGACCGGAAAGACTTCCGTAGCGATCGACACGATCATCAACCAGCGCGGCCTCGGCGTGAAGTGCATCTACGTCGCCATCGGCCAAAAGGGCTCCACCGTCGCACAAACGGTCAACACGCTGCGCGAGTACGGCGCAATGGAATACACCGTCGTAGTGAACGCTCCAGCCTCGGAGCCGGCCCCGTTTAAGTACCTCGCCCCCTACTCCGGCTGCGCTATGGGCCAGCACTGGATGGAGAACGGCGAGCACGCGCTGATCGTCTACGACGACCTCTCCAAGCAGGCCGACGCCTACCGGCAGCTGTCGCTCCTCCTACGCCGGCCACCTGGGCGTGAGGCGTATCCGGGCGACGTCTTCTACCTTCACAGCCGTCTCCTCGAAAGAGCGGCGAAGCTCTCCGACGAGCGCGGCGGCGGGTCGCTCACCGCCCTCCCGATCATCGAGACCAAGGCCGGCGACGTCTCCGCGTACATCCCGACCAACGTGATCTCGATCACAGACGGCCAGGTGTTCTTGGAATCCGACCTGTTCTACTCAGGTGTCCGTCCCGCGATCAACGTCGGGATCTCGGTGTCGAGAGTCGGCGGCTCAGCGCAGATCAAAGCGATGCGCTCGGTTGCCGGAACCCTAAAGACCGACCTCGCCCAGTTCCGTGACCTCGAGGCGTTCGCTGCCTTCGGTTCCGAACTCGACAAGGTGTCGCAGGCTCAGCTCGACAGGGGATACCGGCTCACCGAGATACTCAAGCAGCCTCAGAACTCTCCGGTCCCCGTCGAAGAGCAAGTTCTATCCATCTTCGCCGCCACGAAGGGTTTCATCGACGACATCCCGGTGTCCGATGTCCGCCGCTTCGAGTCGGAGCTTGTCGCCAACTTCCGTGCCGGTCACGCCGATCTCCTCGACGAGATCCGCTCCACCAAGTCGCTTCCCGACGAGGAGAAGATGCGGTCCGCGATCGATTCGTTCAAATCGGTGTTCGCTCCCGGCGATACCGGCAAG
>JAKBBS010000028.1 GCA_021808425.1 Actinomycetes bacterium | reverse complement strand
CATTCGCAGATGCCCCGAATGCAACCTGTTCAATCGCCGGGTCGACCTTGGCGGCCCCTGTCCCAGCTGCGACGAACCCGTCGCGATCTCAGACCTGACCGAAAGGAGATGAGACCAAGCACACCCACACCCCGCGCAGTTCTGCTGGCCGCCACCGGTCAACTTTGCTGTTCGCCACCGGTCAGAAACCATGGCCGCCCCCGGTCAGATCTCAACGGCCCTTGACAGACTGGCGGCCTGCCACGCTAACGCCGGTTCGGAGCACCGTCTCCGAGCCCCTACTAGGCGCCTCGAGGGGCGTGATTCTGCGCTGGCCCCCAGGAACTCCCGACATCCCGGTTCGGGCGGCGCAATCTGCTCGGAGGTAGTGAGCCTGGCTAAATTCCCGACCCGTCGTTCGGAGCGGGCACGAGGCACCGGGCATCTCTGTCCGGTAGGCCCAGATCAGGGCGATCTGTCGCCGCTGACTCGACGACTGGCGTACCGCCCGGCCAACCTGTACCGCTCACCCCAGCAAGCCGCTCGCCCGTGGGTACAGGGACCGAAGGGCGAGTGCAACGGCCCTGGACTCCGTCGAGGAGCCAGCGGGACCCGCCCCATATAGCGGGAGGTCACCGGGCCTTTTCTCGGGCGGGTCTTACGGGAATCGCCCCTCGGAGCCACCGAGATGGCGCTGGCCGACCGGTGATCCCTACCACCCGCACGGGGTTCCCTCTACGAGGCTGACCAGATGCGCTCTCCGATGGCCTTAAAGTTCGATACTGGCAGTTGGCCGCGCTCGTTCCGAGCCTTCGATCCGGGGGCTGTAATGGCTCGGTCGACCTCCCCACGGCCGGCCTCATAGATCGCCGTGACCTCAAAGCGCTCGTCGAGCAGCACAAGCAATACTCGGTCCCAGTCGCCATCGAGCCGGATGCCGCAGATACGTTGGCCGGACTTTGCGGCGGCCGGCAGGCAGCGCCCCTTGATCTGGCGCTTCTCTTCTTGACCGGCCCTGACGCGGGTAGCGTCGTAACCAGCTTGGCGGACCGGAGTCAAACTGACACCCAGAGGTCGCGCGGCCTCGTATTCTGCGATCTCAGAAGTGACCCCGTGGGGGCGGCCCGTGAGGTCGTAGTACTCGCGCGCCAGAGCCTTGACCTTGCTCAACAGCTGTGTTCGGCGATCGACGAGACGTCGCATGCAAACGCGAGTAACCGGGTCGAGACCACTGCGCGCCTCGGCGTCGCGCACCTCCCGCAGACCCTGTCCGAGGTCGACCTCCTCCAGTATGACAAAGCCCAGGTGCTCTTACAGCGGCCGGTTCCAGGGCGCCTGGTCGAAGGTCGTCAGCGCCATGGCGGTCATGTCCTTCGCCGCTGCCCAGTGCTCGACCGCGTGGAGGAGCGCCCGACCGAGACCTTGGCCTTGGTGGTCGGGGTCCACGCTGATCTGCTCGACGTGGGCAGCGTCATCGATGACAGTGACCACCACATAGCCCACGGCACGATCCCGCTCATCCACGGCGACCCACGACCGTCCTGCCTGCGCCTGGGCCACCAATACCTCAACCGACATGGGTTCCGCTTCGGCTATCTCGGTCATGCCCACCTCTCGGAAGCGAGCACCGGCGGCACGCTCGATGCTGCGGAGCCTCTCCGCATCGTCAGGGCGCGCAGGACGAATCATGTCATCGGACTACCACAGCAGCGCCCTCCTCCGAGGCACGTCCGGATACGGATTGCCGACTGGGACGGCCCCCGCGGGCGAGGCGAGGGGGCTGCGGATCGCCGAAGCGGGCGCAGCCTTGGGAGGGGAGCTGTGTGGGACGCGACCAGTGCTACGAGTGCGCTCAGCCAAGTTGCAGGACTGCTTGACTTACACGCCGTGAGCGAGACCCGACTGATTCTCACTTGCGGGTTACCCGGGGCGGGCAAGACGACGCGCGCAACGCAGCTTGCCTCGGAGCGAGGCGCCGTGCGTCTCACGAAGGTTGAGTGGCTGTGGGCCCTTGGCTCCACTCCGTGGGATAGACCCACCGGGGAGAAGATCGAAAAGGAACTCTGGCGTCTGGCCCAAGAGATCCTGAACCTCGGTCTCAGCGTCGTCCTCGATTTTGGGCTCTGGGCGCGGGTCGAACGCGACGAGATGCGTACCGTGGCTCGTGGACTTGGTGTCGGCGTCGAACTGCACTACCTCGAAGCGTCCATCGACGAACTCTGGCGACGCATTGAGGTTCGGAACTCGGCACCCCCCTGGGACAACGAGCCGATCGGTCGCTCCGACCTTGACGAGTGGCGAGCAATCTTCCAGGCCCCCGATGCTTCAGAGCTTGCGTTGTTCGACCCCCCGTCACACTCAAGCTGAGCCGCTGTCTCGTCGGCCGCCTCGAAGCTCCGGCTCCCGTCGTCGCAAGGGGATCCCCTGCCGCTACAGAATGTTGCTGTGAGGCAGCTCAAGGTGCCCGGACGGCTGATGGCCTCCTTGCGGACAATCGGCCCCATCGGAGAGCGCTGGCTGGACGAGCTTCCTCGGCTCCTAGCCAGCTTGGAGGCTGAGTGGTCGATCACCTGCGGCGCGCCGTTCGATGGCGGCAACGCCGCGTAAGTCGCCGAGGCGCTCACCCAGGAGGGGGCCACCGCGGTCCTGAAGGTCGCGCTGCCGGCGGCCGGAGTGGACGGCTTCTCTCCCTTCGAGCAGGAGCTGGAGACGCTGTTGCTTGCTCGGGGCGATCCCTACGTCGCCGTGCTCCGACACGACACAGAACGGCGCAGCGTGCTGCTCGAACGGCTGGGGAAGCCGTTGGCGAGCCTAGGTTGGCCCACTGGCCGCCAGATCGAAGCGCTGGCCAGCACCCTGGCCCGGGGATGGCGCCCGGTCACGACCGACCGTCTCCCGACTGGTGCGGCCAAGGCGAACTGGCTCGCCGAATTCGTGACGACGGCGTGGTCCGACCTCGGCGGGCCCTGCTCCGCCTCAGCCGTCGAGCAGGCTGCGGCCTTCGCAGCCGAGCGCGCTGCTCGTTTCGAACTAGAGGGAGCCGTCCTCGTTCATGCGGACGGGCATGCACACAACCTCCTGGCGGTGCAGAACTCAGACGACAAGTCCGGCTTCCGGCTCACCGATCCGGAGGGGCTCGTCTCCGAGCTCGCCCACGATCTGGGCGTGGTCCTGCGAGGCTGGAACGAGGAGCTGCTCCTCCGAAGTACCGCCAAGGTGGCCTTCGAGCGCTGCGAAGAGGTGGCGTCACTCTGCGGCATCGATGCGGAGGCAATCTGGCAGTGGGCGTTCATCGAGCGGGTCTCCACCGGGCTGTTCCTGCTGCGCCCCGGCCACCAGACAGAAGCGGCGGCTTATCTCGCGGTCGCCGACCGGCTGGCGGAGGGAGCCTCGCCGTCGGGATGACCCCAGAGCTACGGCCGGGCACCGGAAACCGTTGGCGGATCGACAACGAGACGGTCTGCCGATGCTCAGATCACCCGCCGCTCGGCCGTCAGCTCACTCGGCGTATCGCCCGTGTTCACCGTGCTGCTTGGCTCGACGAGGAGGACTTCGGCGCCATCGGGGGAGATCGGCTGGTGCTCCACCCCTCGGGGCACGACGTAGAGCTGTCCGGGTCCGAGTGTCACGTCCTTGTCGCCGAGGCGGATGGTGAGGGCGCCCGTCAGCACGACGAACACCTCGTCGGTGTCTGGATGTCGGTGCTTGGTGAACTCACCCCGGGTCTTGACGACGCGGATGTCGTAGTCGTTGAGGATGGCCACCGTCCGGGGAGACCACGCCTCGTCGAAGGAAGCCAGCGTGGCTACGAGATCGACAGGTTCAGGCATAGTCCTCATTATGCATGGCCGCCCGCGACGTCCCGTAGCCCGATCGTCAAACGGCCAGCGCGTCCAGGTTCGCTGTCCATCCGGCCGACCACTCGACGCCGTCCACGCCGTGATCGCATCGATAGTAAGCGGTACACCAGCCATCGTTCCGGCGAACGCGGTACGGGAAGTGCAACTGGGCGCAGTGATTCGGGCCGCTCGAGTCGCCGTAGATCAGGTGGGCCCCGAGTTCGCGGATCATGTCTAGCCACCAGGCTCGATCGTGGCGCTCCAGCGTCTCAGCCGTACAGTCGAGATAGTTGATGGCTTTCGCCAGTCCGTCTAGGGCTTTCGCGGCGGCGGCATACTCGGGCAACGCCCGTATCTCACTGTGATCGAAGCTTCGCGGCTCGACGTCCGCCCGCTTGTAACGATCGGAGTTCATGTCCTCGACGTTATCTCGCCCAAAGGTCCTGGACTGGGCACAGCTCCTGGGTTGAACTCTACGCCGCGGGAGTCTGCCCCGAGAGGACCTGAGCGAGGACATCGGCATCGACGTTGCCGCCGGTCTGGATGACCGCTACTCGCTTGCCGGCCATGCGACAGCGGTCCTGGAGGAGGCCGGCCAGGGCCAAGGCCCCAGCCGGTTCCGCCACGTTGTGGGTGCTTGCGTAGAGCACCCGCATCGCCTCGGCGGCCTCGTCCTCGGTGACCCTGAGCACCTTTGCGGCGCCCTTGGCGATCACGGCGATGGCGTCGGGCTCAGGGACCCGGCAGGCGACCCCGTCGACGAAGGTCGAAGCCGTCTCGGTGGCGACCACCCGTCCGGCGGCTACCGACAGGGCGGTGGCCGGAGCGGAGTCGGCGACGACGCCGATCACCTCGGTTCGAAGCCCGAGCAGGTCCCGCACCCCGATCACACCGCAGATTCCCGAGCCTTGGCCGACCGGCACGTAGACCGCGTCGAGAACCCCGGCCGCGGCGAACAGCTCGGCTGCGTAGGTGGCCACACCGAGCACCAAGTCGGGGTGGTAGGACGGGACCATCTCCAGGCCCCGCTCCGAGGCCAGAAACTCGGCGTGCTCTCGGGCAGCCTGGAAGTCCGTTCCGTTGACGATCAGCTCTGCGCCGAAGGCCCGCATCGCAGCGTTCTTGTCGGCGCTGTTGCCTTCGGGCACCACGATGGTCACTTCCACGCCTATGGCGGACCCGGCGAAAGCCAGGCTCTGGCCGTGGTTGCCCCGGGTCGCCGAGACTAGGCCCTTGACCTGGGGTCGCCCGGTTCGGAGCCGCTCGGCGTAGACCAGGCCGCCCCGGACCTTGAAAGCCCCAGTCGGGGTGTGGTTCTCGTGCTTGACCCAAACCTCAGCTCCGACCACGTCGCCAAGAAGAGGCCACGGGTACTGCGGAGTGGGAGGAACCCGGCGTCCTACCACCTCGCCAGCCCAGCGAAGGTCCTCAGCGTCGAAGAGCATCCCCGAACGGTACCACCCGAGTGGGAACCCGAGTCCCCAGTTCCCAGCTAGCGATCGGCTACTGCGACGCTCGGACGTCCTTCATCCGTCGGTAGAGCCTGAGGGGATGGTCGGGGACGGCGACGAAACCGTGACGAGCGTAGAAACGAGCGGCGGCCTCGTCGATAGCGTCCACCACGACTAGCCGGGCGGCGGCCGCTTCGCCAGCAGTGACAGCCTTGCGCAGCGCCTCGGCGAGCAGTAGCGCTCCGAGCCCGTGACCTTGGGCTGAACTGTCGACGGCCAGCCGGGCGAGCAGGACCATGCCGACCGGGTATCCCGGCAAGCCCCGGACGAGCGACTGAGGTGCCTCGGCGCGCTGCACGGAGCCCATCGTGAGGCTGAAGTACCCGGCGACACGTTCGGCGTCAACGAGCACAAAAGTGCGGGCAACGTCCATCTGCTGCGAGGCGAGGGAGTGGGTCTGCAACCAACGGTCGAGGGACTCGTTGCCGGAGTGGAAGTCGCCGAGGTGACGGTGAGGACTGAGCCGCTCAAGACGGCGACTGGTCACCCCTCAGGCAGCTTCGGGTGGCTGCGAAACAGCTCAACCAGCTCGGGAACCGGGATCTGCGGCTTGTCCAGCTCGGCCACGAAGCGGTCGAAGGCGGCGTTTGAGAGCACGATGTCCCGGTGGGCTTCGATCACGCTGCTGGCCCGGTTGGTCACCGTGTCGAGCACGAAGCTGGTCACCGTCGTGCCCTCGAGTTCTGCGGCGTGGCGGATGAGGGCTTCCTGGTCTGGGCTCACGCGCATCTCCAGGCGGTGGCGCTTCGAGGGAGGGACGACCTTGCTCATATCCTGGACTATACAGCGTCCGGACACTGTCCGGACAGAGACCTCGGAGCGACGTCCCGTAGCCTGATCGACAACCCGGACAACCGCAGACGTCGGGATCGGGGCGAGCGCAGAGTCGGCGCCCCCAGCGCGCAACGGCTACGCCGGAGCTGGCGATCGATACTGATCGTTCTGTGCCCGGCACCCGTCGTGGCCGGGAGTGCGCAGGGCGCCGATGTCCCCGGCTAGGGCCGCCAGCGGAGGCGGAAGGTGTGGTGCCGGATGGGCGTGTAGCGGTTGCCGAACCAGCATCTCGCTCCGGGTCTGATGGTGTTGGACCATAACTGGAACAGGACGTTGTGACCTCGCAGGTGAGCGGCGATCCGACTGTTGAGCATCATCTCGTGGTTCTTGGACTGCCAGCAGTCGCGCACGCCGGCAAGGCGCTGGTCGATGCGGCCTAGCCAATGCGCGGTCAGCTCCTGCTGCTCCTCGTCGCTCAACCGGTCCTCATGCGCCACCCGCCGGACGTGGTCGGCTTCGATGTCGCGCAGCGCCCAGTAGTCCGCCTGGCCGCGAACTCTGCGGAAGGGGACCTTGGTGAAGCGCGCGTCGAGCGCCGCACGGACTTCGCCGGTCCGGGCGCCGAGGTCGGGCGCAGGAGGCAGCGGATGTAGGTCGACCTGCTCCAATCGAACTGCGCCGAGCGGCACGCCCCGACTGTCGATCGTGACGATCGACCTGGGCGTCCGGCCAACAGCTGCCCACGAGCCTTCGATCAAGTCGCAGACCTCGAGCGCCGTGTGCTGGCCGTCGACCTCGATCGTCGTCGGGTTCCACTCGACTTGTACCGGCTCGAGCGTCGATCCGGTCTCGCGATCCGCTTTGAGCATCTCTTGACCTGCTGGCGTTGCCAGGTAGGCGTTCATCGGTGCCCACGATCGAGCCGAGTCGTAGCCTTCCGCGCTGCTGTCGCCGTGGGAGGTGACCATGATCGACGATCCGTCTTCGGCCGTGAAGGTGAGACACTGCCGCGTCAACACCTGTCGACGTCGGCGCCCATCCCGGACGACACTCAAGGCGCCAACCGCCCCCGGCTGGCGTCGTAGCCCAACGACCCCAAACGGCCCAGGCTGCTTGCCTATAGGCCGACCATCGTCCGAGTTCACGCCTCCAAGTCTTCCACGGCCGTACCTGGCTCGCGTCCCCAGCCGTCGGCGGCCCCTCCTCGATGGCGGAGGGTCTTGCGACTCCTGGACGTGCCCGGCGAAGGACCGCGGTAGCCACAAGGGGATCGGCAGATCCTGGCGGTCAGCGGCACGCATAGGACAGACCGGTGTCCTGCTGCGGCGCATATAGTGATGACATGGAGCCGTCCCCCGACAGGTTCCGGGGCCTTGCCCGGTCGTCGCCATGGCGGTGGCGCACGCTTCGCTTCACGGTCACTCGGCACGGTGAGCCCACGCCTCGGCTGCAAGGTGGAATGCGGGCGTGGGTCGCTCGCCCTGATGCGCTGCGGGTCGAACGCTTAGAAGGCGCCTTGCTGGTGGCCGACAACGAGCCGCCGCGGCCGGGGTCGCGGGCGTTGCTCACAACTGGGGGCGGACAGGTGCTTCCCGATCCTCCGCCGGCGGCCGAGACGGCCCCGGTCTACGACGAGGATGGCCTCGTTGCCGAGCGGCCGCGAGAGGTTCGCTATGACGACCCGATGTTCCAGAGCTACCACTGGGTGGCGATGCTCGACCCCGTCGAGCAGGCCGACGGTGTCGAGCATCAGTCGCCCCCGGGAGCCAGGGTGGGCCCGCCAGTGCTGTTCGAGGAGATAGTGGAAGTCGACCACGGCGGGAGGGTGGCGTGGGAGGCGCGTTGCCGCCCGAGCGCTACCTACTGGCCGCGCTGTTCGTGCTGCGCCCTACTCCTCGCCAAGCAGGCGTGGCGGGGCCGTCCGTGGCGGCTGCAGGGGCTTACTGACATAAGTTCAAGCTGGCGACCGCAGCGCATCGCGCGAATATCGCCCGGACGTCGCCGTTCCGGAGGGTTCGTATGCGGTCGGCGGTGGGCGCTGACCAGCCAGTATGGGACGCTGCTGTTCGCCACGGGACGTGTCAGAGCGCTTTCCAAGCTGAGAACGCGGGTTCGATTCCCGTCGCTCGCTCTCGAACACCGCTGGTCAGAGCCTGTATTTCTGTTATTACCCTAGGAGGGTATCAGCCCGTCGTGCCACAAACGTGCCACAGCGACAGGTAAAAATCTGTGGCTAGAACCTTTCGGAAGGGACCCCAGCGGCCAGATCCTCAGGCTAGGCACCCCGCCAGCAGCGGCCTCGGCGGTGTGGCGAAGGTGGCAAGTCCGACCGTCGCCCCGCTGGCAGAGCACCGGCTCGCGGCGGGCTCATCAAGCCCTCCGATCCCATCGAGCGCTCGATTCCGCACTGCGAGGACCAAACCACGTCAGCGCAGCCCGGCCGGCACGCTCAACTCCGAGATGATAAGCCCGATCTAGAGACATGGCCGTCGCACTGACCCTGCAAACCGACGCTGCGCCAAACCGAATAGCACAGAGATGACCTCGGGATCGAGGTGAGCGGGAGCGAGCAAGGTGTCGCCGAGCTGAGGCGGCCCACGACCACCCCGCGTGCGGGTCGTCGGCCACGCCGACCACGTCGCACTGGGCGAAGCCCGCCGAGCAGCCGACGTTGACCGGCGACAGACGGGGCCAGCGGGGGCGTGGGGGCGTGGGGGCGTGGGGGCGTGGGGGCGTGGGGGTGACGGAAACCTCGTTTGACCGTCCCGACAAACCAACAGCGTTGGCAGCCTCGACAATAAAGGAGTAAGTGGTGCCATCGGTCAAGCCACCGACCGTGTAAGACGTCGCCACGCCTCCGAGGTACACGCAGACCACGGGCGCAGCCGGCCCCGCACCGGCCCGAGGCGCCTCATACAAGCTGGAAACTGGAAATACCGGGACCCTCCTCAAAGACGGAGAGACAAGGCCACTGGGCGCTGCTGGCGAACGCCGTCAAACTCGTGGGGGCACCTGGCACGGTCATCGTCGGTGGTGACGATGACGGTGACACCACGTTGAAGAACGGGCGGTGGCGGTGGCCTCGCAGCACCTAAGCGAAGACCGGCGAGCAATCCTGCCAGTCACCCGAGGAGGCGTAGTGCCCGATGTTCCCTGTCAAAAGATTCACAATCAATCGATGATCGCTAATCCTGCAGCCCGCCCGTCCATTGCCACCGAGCCGGTTGACATGAGGACCGGGAACAGGGGGAGTCTGCGGCGTCGCAGTCGAGATACAGTGCGTCAACTGTCTGGGTACCGTTTCTTGGCGGTGCCGAGCCTCAGTTCGATCGGGGCCACAGGGATGCCGTCACTGCCGTCCTCAGTTGCTGGGCGGTGGTCCAAACTGGTTGCGGAACGCGTAATAGTCGGCCGAATCCGGGAAGTGATCAACAGCCTCCACATCGGTGGTGCTGTAGAAATTGCGAAGCTGGTCGGCTCCTGCCCACCCCCCAATCAGGAACGAGGTGGTCGACGGCGACTGAGTCGATACAGCTCTCGTCTGATTGCCGACGGATGAGCAATGTAATCCGATTCTTTATGGAGACGAGAATGAAACGCAGCCCACTTGCTGCGGCCAGGCTTGGAGGATACCGCCATCCAGGCCGAGGCGCGCCGTCGGACCCCGGTGCTCTTTGGGCCAGAGCGCGCACTGCGCTGCGACAAAAGGACCTCGTCTACTCGTCGGTCGCTCGACGTATTGCCCCTAATCATTCCTACCACATTGATAATCGAGTAGATGTACTCGCCCTTGGCTGCTCCAGACGACGGTCATAAGACGGTCGATAGTTTCCGGCGAGTAGTAAGGAAGTTCTTCAAAGCGGAAGTAGTCAGGCGCGCACCTCGCAGGACGGAGATTGAAGGCGTCGCCCGGGGCCAGAACTTCAGCCCCGCCTACGCCAGCACCTAGCCTGAGCAGATCGCGATCGTTCGCGCCGGCGTCTATGTTTGGATCGAAGAATAGTACGGTGAATTCACCTTCGGTGAGATCGTGAATCGTAAATTCGTCTGAGGGTACGAGGAGAGCGGACCCGGCCTTCAGTAGGCGAGCTTGGCCCAGGACGTCGATATCTACCACGTAGACGCTTGGCATCAGGAAGATCTGGGTCGACTCGCTGAGTAACCCAGGTCAGAGGGTGTTCAGGAGTTGGCCCAAGGGTCGGGCCTGGTATGCAACGCCCTTCCGGAGACTTCGACGTTTCTGCTCGACTTGGACATCGTATGGATCCTGTCGTACCAAGGCTCCTATTGGGCTCCGTAAACCTTCGATGGGTTCGATGACCTGGATTCGCTCGTTTATATGGATGGAACGGGGGCGCCAACGTACGCAAAGTGGCGTGCGCCTAGCGCCGTAGAAGAAGTGGTGAAGGCGCCACCAAAGGAACGGTTGCGTCGATTATGAGCGGTACGTCATTGGTAGACCATCTGGTGCAGATGCGTAATCACGATGCTCGGCAGGAGCCTGGGTAAGCCGCCGCCGACTGGCGTCAGTGTGGTCAGGTTCCTGTCGTTGCCCTGAGCGCGCTGGGGGGTACCCCGACGAGCTCTTTGACTTGCCGGGTCATGGCGGCGTGGTCGGAGAATCCGCAGTCGGCGGCGATCTCGGCCAGCGGGCGGGTGGAGCGCACGATGCGGTGTACGGCTTCTTCTACGCGAACCCGAACAATTAGTTGGCGGGGGGATAGACCAAGCAGGCGGCGCATCCTTCGCTCCAGTTGGGCTGTTTGCATGCCCGCCGCGGATGCCAAGTCAGACGCGGTAAGGGAGCTAGAGTAGCTGGTGCGTGCCAGTGCCAGTGCCGCTTCGATACCGTGAACTCCTGGGCGTTCGGCGGGAAGTTCGGCATCTACCGATACTGCTGCTATGGCGAGCGGGTTTCCGTCGGCGTCGTTAAGCAGCGTCTTGTTGGTGACATACCAGCCGAGGGTGCCGTCGGGCCGGGTGATCAGCTCGAGTTGGCGACGGACCGGCCGCCCCCCAGCGACCAAAGCGGCGTCTTGTGCAGCGTAGGATTTGGCGAGTTCGGGAGCGAACAGGTCGACGGCCGTGCGGCCTACAACTGCTGCGGTCGTCTTGCGGGACGCGCGGTCTGCGAAAGCCTGGTTCACGACAAGATACCGCCCGTCGACGCTCTTGAGCGAGAACATGACCCGCGGCAGCCCGTCGAATACCGAGGCCATGGCGAGTGTTCCGGGGGCCAGGTTCGGCGTCGTTGGATGCTTCTGGCTCTCCGGATTAACCGGTTTGAAGCGAAGCACCACCAAAGCATACCGGTGGGCTCAAGACAGCGGACCGAAGTGGCGTGAAGATCTTTGTCATGGACCAACCGCTCACTGAGATCGAGTTCGAGGACGCAGAGTTGGTGGCCCGGGCCGATGCTCTCGCTGGCCGCCTTCTCGCTGAGGCAAACAGCGACCTTCGCGGACGACAAGGCCGTCAGGGGCGGCGCATCGCCCGTCTATTGGACGATCCGGAGGGCGTATCGTTCGTGCTTGCTCTTACCGATGAGACATTGCGCATCCGTGACCGTCGACGGGCGGCCCGCCATTTGCGGTCGCTGGGCGCCGCCCTATCCCAGCCGGCATTCCTTGGGCGCATCGATCGCCTCGCTTTATCCGTCGGGTTGGTCGCCGCCGACCGTCTGCCTGCGGTCGTCATGCCTTTGGTCAAAGCCAGGGTCCGGGCGGAGCTATCGCCGTTCGTGCGGGCGGCCGAGGACCGTCCGCTAGGACGGTACATCTCCGCCCGTCGCCGCCAGGGTACTCGGGTGAATCTCAACTTGCTCGGCGAGGCGGTGCTGGGCGACGAAGAGGCGGGCCGCCGGCTGCTGGCCGTCGAACAGCTACTTGCCCGGCCCGACGTCGACTACGTATCGGTGAAAATCAGTTCTGTCTGCGCCCAGATCAACCCGGCCGCCTTCGACGCCGAGGTGAAGCGGATCTCTGCCTCGCTGCGCCGCCTGTATGACGTCGCCCGAAGTTATCGCCCGGCGAAGTTCGTCAACCTTGACATGGAGGAGTACCGCGATCTGCGCCTGACCGTCGCAGCGTTCTGCGGTGTTCTCGACGAACCGCCGTACGCGGGCCTTGACGCCGGGATAGTGCTACAAGCGTACCTGCCCGACTCGGCTGGAGCCCTCGACGAGCTGATCGCCTGGGCCGAGCAGCGGCATCGCCGGGGCGGCGGTCGGGTAAAGGTCAGGCTGGTCAAGGGTGCCAACATGGCAATGGAGAAGGTCACCGCCGAGCTAGCCGGGTGGGAGCCGGCGCCGTTTACCTCCAAAGTTGAGGTTGACGCCAGCTACAAGCGTCTCTTGGACAGGGCAATCAGCCGCGATAGCGCATCTTTTCTTCGTGTAGGAGTCGCTACTCACAACCTATTTGAGATCGCCTGGGCGCTCACTTTGGCCGACGCCCGGGGCGTTCCTGAGATGGTCGAGATGGAGATGCTCGAGGGGATGGCGCCATCTTTCGCCGACGCGGTGCGCGAAGCCGCTGGAGGGCTCTTGGTGTACGCTCCAATCGCTTACAAAGCTGACCATGAGTCGGTCATCGCTTACCTGGTGCGCCGCTTCGACGAGAACACCGGCCCGGATAACTTCTTACGAAACCAGTTCTCGCTGCGGCCTGGCAGCCAGGAGTGGGAGACGGAGCGGCAGCGGTTCGCCCGGGCAGTGACAGCCCGCCACGAACCCACTACCCCCACGCGCTGGGATCAGGACCGAGGCGCAGATGAGCGCCACGGTCCTGTCAGTCCGACCGGCGGATTCGCGAACACCACCGACACGGACTTCTCTTTGAGCGCCAACCGAGCATGGATCGCCCGCCACCTTGTCCCCCTCGCAGACCAAGGCGTGGAGGTCGTGCCGGCTGTGATCGCCGGGCGCACCGTCGACGCTGACAGTCCCGGGGTTCGTCTCGCAGACGGCTACGACCCATCCCGACCGCACGAACCGGCGTACCGTTGGGTCCAGGCGACTGCCGAGCTGGTTGACGAGGCTGTAAGCGCTGCCCTGCTCGCCGGGAAGCGCTGGCGCGCCGAGGATCCGCGTAAGCGCCGAGATGTCCTCCTGGCGGTGTCCGGGGAACTGGAGGCCCGGCGGGGACGTCTTATCGGGATCATGGCCCGCGATGGCGGCAAGACACTGAGCGAGGCGGACCCCGAAGTGTCTGAAGGCGTCGACTTCGCCCGATATTACGCCCAGCGGATTTCTGACCTCCGCTCCTTGGAGGACGCCGGTGCCAGCTTCCAGCCCTACGGTACGGTCGCCGTCGTCCCACCTTGGAACTTCCCGCTCGCCATCCCCGCCGGAGGTGTGACCGCCTCCTTAGCCGCCGGGAGTGCTGTGCTACTCAAACCCGCCCCCGAGACCGTAGCGACGGCTTGGGCCTTAGCGGAGGCGTGCTGGGAAGCGGGCGTCCCCCGAGACCTTCTGCAATTCGTTCCGTGCGCCGACGACGACGCCGGACGCCGACTGATCTGTCACCCCGACGTTCACGCCGTTATCCTCACCGGATCGTGGGATACCGCCAGGATGTTCATCGGGTGGCGGCCTGATCTGTCCTTGCACGCCGAGACAAGCGGGAAGAACGCGATTGTCGTCACCGCCGCCGCCGATCTCGACGGCGCAATAGCCGACCTGGTCCGCTCCGCTTTCGGTCACGCCGGGCAGAAGTGTTCGGCCGCAAGCTTGGCCATCGTCGAAGCGTCCGTCTACGACGATAAACGGTTCCGGCGTCAGCTGGCCGACGCCGTGCGCACTCTACGACCGGGACCCGCCTGGGATCCTGCAACTACCATCGGACCGCTGATCCGACCACCTGAAGGGCCTCTGTTGGAAGCCCTGACCGGCCTTGGAGCGGGAGAAACATGGCTCGTTAAACCTGAAGCCGTGCAAGGAAATCCACAGCTGTTCACCCCTGCAGTCAAGCTAGGGGTGCGACCAGGATCGGACTTCCATCTCGTCGAGTGCTTCGGCCCGGTCCTCGGTTTGATGCGCGCGAAAGACCTCGGGCAGGCCATCAGCTGGCAGAACGCGCCGGCGTATGGGCTCACCGCCGGAATTCACTCGCTCGACCCTGAAGAAATCTCCACATGGCGCGACCGAGTACAGGCAGGAAACCTTTACGTCAACCGTCACATCACCGGGGCCGTCGTACGCCGGCAACCGTTTGGCGGCTGGAAGCGCTCAGCCGTCGGGCCCGGCGCCAAGGCGGGCGGCCCTAACTACGTGACGTCGCTCGGCAGGTGGGAATCCGAGCTCCGACCGGAAGCGGCCACATTCTCGGATCGAGTGAAGGCTGTTCTCGGGGCGGAATTGTCGCCCACGGATCCGAGCGCCCTAGTGGCGGAAGCGAATGTTCTGCGCTATGTGCCCCTTACGAGGGTACTGGTACGCGCAGGTAGCGACACGAGTGACTACGACCTCCGCCTCGCACTGGCCGCCGCGCAAGCTGTCGGCGTGGACGTAGCCGTGTCCTCGCCAACACTGCGAGCGACTTTGAAAACAGTGGTAGAAGACGACGACGTTCTCGCCGACCGGCTGGCAAGCCTTGCAAACCTCGACAAGCTGCGCCTCCTCGGCTCGGCCTCAGACAAACTACGGGTTGCCGCCCACGACGCCGGACTATGGATCGACGACACTCCCGTTGTTGCGCATCCCACCTTGGAGGCGCTGCGATGGTTACACGAGCAATCGCTAAGTGAAACTCGGCACCGACACGGCGACCTCACCGGCCGACACGTCGGCCTGCTCGACTGACCGCTTCTTTCGACTTGCTAGAAGCTCAGCGACAGTGGCACTGGATACTGGGCGAACCAGGCAGCGGTTCGCTCCCTGAAGAGCTTGGGCGTCGATTGTCACGAAGTATAGCCGCCTTGCCTCTCTGTGACCGGTTAGCCGTTGGCCGAGACGGCGTGGTACCTCTCGTAGACCTCTACGGCGACTATGAGGTCGGCTAACCCGAATCCGACCGACTTGAATACCGTTAACTCTGCGGGCTCGACGACCTCAGCTCCGCTTAGCAACTCCTGCAGATCGGCTCGAATGACAGCCTCATTTACGATCCCAGTCTGGATCGGGATGATCAGTTCGCCCGCCTCGGATAGCGCGACTTGACGCGACTCGACGACTACCTGGGAGGCCGCGATCGCTCTATCGTCGAGTTCCCGTGACGTCGCCGTGTGAGAACCGACCGCATTGACGTGGGCGTGTGGGAGCAACCATCGACCGTCGAAGAGAGGAGCGTTAGAACTGCTACACGTGCAGATGATGTCGGATCGGGGGACTGCCTGCTCGGCTGTAGATGCGGTCGCCGGTATACCTAAGGCGCGGCACCGTGTGACGAACCGGTTCACCTTCGTCTCGTCACGGCCCACTATCCGCACAGAGTCAAGCGCATAGTGCGACCGCATCGCGAGGACATGTCCCCATGCCTGTGGCCCCGTCCCGAATACGGCGAGCCGGCCGCTGTCCGGGGCGGCAAGCCGTTGCGTCACGAGGAGAGACATCGCCGGTGTTCTAAGCGCGGTGAGTGCAGCACCATCGATCAGTGCTTTGAGCTGAAGAGAGGCTCCGTCGAAGAGAAGATACGCTCCTTGGACACCTTGATAGCTCGGACTCGCAGCCGTCGGCAACGCTATTAACTTCACACCGCAGTAGCCGGCGTGCACAGCGGGCATCACCATCAGCTCGCCGGAAGGCCAAGAGAGCCTGCTCCTCAACATTTGTTCATCGAGCGGTGGAGCAGATCGAAGGGCTGCTACCAACACGTCCGCTGCCGAGGTCACCGTAAGAAGCGTCGGAAGCACGTCGGCAGTAATCCATGGAACCCCGTGCATCGTCGGCTCGTCGGCATCGCCGGGGATTGTCACTCCCTGACGCTCAGTTCGAAGCGGCGCACTCACTTGCCACCAAGTTGCGGTAGTCGGTAAGCAGCGATCTCCAGACAGCGTTCTGGCCGCTATTACCTAGGATTAGTCGACCGTCGATTTCTGCGACAGGGACTATCTCGCAGACTGTCCCGGTAATAAACACTTCGTCTGCACTGTAAGCCTCTGCAAGAGTAATGCTTCGTTCGACTACAGAGTGTCCTTTAGCGCGGGCCAAGCTCAATATGCACCTGCGGGTGATACCGCGAAGGAAGTAGCCAACTGCCGGGGTTACTACCTCGTCGTCGATTACACAAAAGATATTTGCGGAATCCGCTTCAGCGATGAACCCTCTCGTATCGAGCATCAGCGCCGCATCCACTCCTTGGCGAATAGCCTCAAGTCTTGCCAGTATGCTGTTCAACTGATTCGAATGGTGGATAGAAGGATCCTGTAGAGCCGGACCAGGCCGACGGATAGATGCAGTAACTAAGCGCTGCGGCTCGGGTTCCACGGCCACCGGCTTCTTCTCGGGAATAATCACCAGAGTCGACGGGCCTTTCGCGTTGCGAGGGTCCATTCCAGATGTCCATCGTTCGCCTCGCGAGAGAATCATCCGAATATGGCAATCATCAGTCAATGCATTCGCTGCAAGGACTTCGTATATCTGACGCCGGACATCTTCTAAGTGGGGTGCCGGTATGGCGACAGCTGTAGCTGATTCCTGAAGCCGCTTCAGGTGTTCCTCTAGGCGGAACACGACTCCGTTATAAACCCTCATTCCTTCCCACACAGAGTGACCTGATTGAAAGCTTGCGTCGAACACGGACACTTGCGCGTCTTCTCGTGGGTAGACAATCCCCCCAACTGAGACAAACACCTTTTCATCACCACTATCCATAGAGCTCTCTATCCTTTATATATCGGAGCGGAAGTAGAAACTGAGGGCGACTCACAAACCCAGTCCATCGAGGCTATAGCAATACACCGCTCACCACCTCCAACATAACTCAACCACACTCTGTCACCTGCGACGTAACAACCCGGGTCCCGAACTTCTCGACCCGGATACAACGCTTGTCCCCTTCGCGCACGTTTAGACGGAAACTGTGCGCCCTCATACTCCTCTTCCGGCTCTAACACCGGTTCTGACTGGACGAGCGACCATGTTTCCCAGGGACCATCCATACAAAGCGATCCACACCAGATCTTTTCTGGGCAGTCATCTATCAAGGAATAGAAGATCAATGCGCCTCCCTCGATGAGGGCAACCGCTGAGTGCCTGGTTCGTGCAGGCAGTATCGTCGGACCGACTTCAAACCCGTCAAGACCGGTCGCGGATCGAATGAGGGTGCCCGGCATAACGACCGCCATCCACTCCTGTCCACACCTGAAGACTCGCCAGTAGGGCGCACCTATGTCATTTGACACTAGTTCGAACGTCAAGCCGTCGTGGCTGATAGCGACAGATTCTGACTGCTCCTCAAGAGCAGTTCCGTAACCGCCGTGAAAGTACATCCGAACCGTCCGCGTTACCTCGTCTACTACTACGTCTGGGGACGCAATGTGGTCCGAGTAGTGAGTTTGCTGAAGCGATAGCACAGGGCTTGAAGAGATCCGCCAAGGGCCGATCATGTGGTCGCTCGACGCCATCCAGATGGACGAACCGCGATGCTGAGCGAAGTAGAGGTAATAGCGCCCGACCGGACGACGGACCCAAGAAGGTGCAGCGACAAGTGCCGGACCATTGACATTGAGGTGCCCAGACCGGTCCTCCCACGATGCATGGAGCACCGGTCCGTGACGGGTGAGCGTCGGCAGGCTACCCACACTCCTCAACTCCCCGAGGGGTGTCTTCATCCGCTAGGTCTTGACCGTCAGCCATCCGGGTCGGACGGAAATCTTCGACGGTTCCGTGGAACCTCCGCAGGAACTCCCGACCCCGCTCAGTCGTAGGACCCACGAAGAACGAGGCGCTATCGGCCTGCTCGCAGATCTCACCTGCGCTCATCAAAACAACTCGGTCGCTCACGTCGCGAGCGAATTCCATCTCGTGGGTAGCGATGAGCATTGTCATTCCGCGCGTCGCTATCTCGCGCATCACCCCTAACACGTCACCAACCGTCTCGGGATCCAAGGCGGATGTTGGCTCATCAAAGAGCATGAGCTCGGGCTCTAGCGCGAGGGCTCTGGCTATTGCCACTCTTTGTTGTTGACCACCAGACAACTCGCCGGGGTGCCGGTCTGCGAAGGCGCTGAGCCCGACCAGCGAGAGAGCATCCGCGGCTCGTCGTCGCGCTTCAGCGCGTGAGTAGCCGTTGACATGGACCAACGCAACGGCGACGTTTCGCAGACTTGTCAGATGCGGGTAAAGATTGAAGCTTTGAAATACCATCCCGACAGGATTTCGACGGCGTCGGTTGCTCTCTGCCCCACCACCAAAAGCAAAATGTATGCTACCGCTGTCCGGGGTCTCCAGTCCTGCTACGCAGCGGAGCAGAGTACTTTTACCCGATCCGCTCGACCCGATGAGCACGATCACGTCGCCGCGTGCAACATCGAGCGTGACGTTTCGGAGGGCGTCGGTAGCGGTTCCCGGAAATCGTTTCGTGATTTGATCAACATCTAGCAGTGGTGGCATTGCTTCGCTACCAGGTTCCACGGAAGGAGAGCAGCCTAGACAGCGGGTTTCCTTTAGGGACAGTGGTTGTCCGAGCGGCCTGAGTGCCTGGCACACGATAGGCCCGCTCAATCGCCCTCTGCACCAAACTCCACACCCCAGTCATGAGAAGGTAGTAAGCGGCAGCCACCGAGTAGGTGACTAGATACTGAAAACTAGCGTCGGCCGTCTCCTGCGTTACCTGGAACAGCTCGGTCATCGATATGACTGATACCAAAGAGGTATATTTAAACATACCATTTATCTGGTTGCCGATCGTCGGCACAACTATCCGCATCGCCTGGGGCAGTATCAGTACAAACATCGCCTGCCAATACCCGAAACCAGTGACTCTGGCAGCCTCCCGTTGACCAACTGGAATAGATTCAAAGCCCGATCGAATTACCTCGGCCTCGTACGCTCCCTCGTTAGCGCATAGCGCTAGCAGCGCAGATTCCGCAACGGAAAGTCGTACTCCCGCTAGTGGCAGCACCGTATATACGAACACGAGCTGAAGCAGCAAAGGAGTACCACGAAACAGCGTTATATACAGATAGTACAATCCTCGAATAAGAGGGTTGCCTGTCTCGTAGAGAATCACAAGGATTAGCCCAATAAAGATTGCCCCGACCATTGAGGCGAGCGTAAGCCACACTGTGGTGAAAGCACCATGTAGGAATTGGCTCGACGATGCGTACTTCCAGAAGAGTCCGAATGACCATGTCATATTGGTGATGTCCTATCGCTGGGCAATGACCTGACCAGGGGAGCGGAGAGTCTCTGGACCTACTTTAGGGCTCCTGACTGAAGGTTCCAAGAAGTCAAAATCTTTAGATAGGTCCCATTTTGCTCCAGCGTTGTGAGCGCCGACTGCAACTGCGCTTGGAGGGTTGTCTCACTTTTGCGAAGCGCTATTCCCACAGGTGTCGGGCTTACTCCCTGGAATGCGAGGCTAGCATTACTGGTGTGCTGTGACACATAATACGCCATGATCGGGGCGTCACCAACGACAACGTCGGCGCGACCGTTAACGATCTGTGCGAAGGCATCCGCCACTGTCGGAAACGTCTTCAGATTGATGGCCGCCTTGCCATTCTGCTGGCAAAGAGTGCTCGCCTGCTGAACCCGCGTTTGATATACCGACCCAAGTAGCTCAGCAGCGTTCAGCCCACACATGTCACTAGGGCCCGTGACGTGCTTAGGATTGCCACTTTGAACCGCGGCTCCTTCAGAGTCGCTCCGGTACTCCACGAACGACACAACCGCCTGTCTCGCTGGTGTTACGTCCATAGAACTGCAAACTGCGTCGATTCGCTTGGCACCCAAGGCCGAGATCAAGGTCCCGAAGCTAATGTCGACCCACTTTGCGGTCATATTCATCTGCTTCGCCAAAGCGTTGCAAAGCTGATAGTCCGAACCGGTCATCTTTCCGTTGCTCAGCAGCTGGCCAGGTGGTTCGGTGAAGTCGGCTCCGAACGTGATCGTTCCCGCCGTGGTGGCGGTGGCCGTCGTCGCACTGCTAGCCGTGGTAGCACTACTAGACGTCGTGGCGCTGGTGGCCGCGACTCCAGTGCTAGTCGAACCGCTGGAACAGGCGGACGCCACTGAACCAAGGGCGAGCATGGCCATCATGGTCCCCACTGTCTTGGGCCGGCGGAACAGTCTCGCCATAGCACCTTGAGAAGACGTAACAGACACCGTCGTTAACCTCCAGTTTTTGTCGCACCGTCGCGTACAAGGTAATCGGTAACCGGTCACCTACAAGTGACGAGAATGTTAAACTGCACAGCTGAATCTGTCAAGGGACGGGAGGCTTGGTGCAGGTGGACGACGGTGTGGTTAGACGCCTAGAAGCAGTCAGCCTGCGCGACCAAGCCTTGAGCGTCGTGAGGCAAGCCCTCGACTCCGGTGAAATTCGGCCCGGTGAGATCTACTCGGCAGCCGCACTCGCCGTACAACTCGGCGTGTCAAACAGCCCGGTGCGAGAAGCTATGCTCACCTTGGTACACGAAGGCCTCATGGAACCCGTGCGAAATAGAGGCTTCCGCCTCGTGCCAATTGACAAGCACGACCTCAGCGAGATCTACGAGCTGCGAGTCTTGCTCGAAGTAGCATCGATCGAAAAGATTGCCGCGCTCCGCCTTCTTAAATCAGAAGAGACACTCCATGCCATCGTTGAAGAAGGAGAATTTGCCGCTTCGCGAGGGGACTTAGCTGAGTTCCAGAGGATCGACCGCCAGTTCCATCTCGAGGTCTTAGGCCTCCTGGGAAACCATCGCTTAGTCGCCTACGTCAGCAACCTTCGAAACCAGACACGTCTCTACGGATTGAGACCGTTCGACCGACAAGGACCGCTACGCGTCAGCGCACGAGAACACCGCGAGTTGCTCCGATCCCTCACTGCGGGAGACCCTCACGCCGCCCGCCGCGCAATGCTAAACCACCTCGACCACGTTCGCCCGGACAACGCTGCCACTCACAAATCCGCCACAGACACCCTTGTGGATCGGACCAATGGGAGGGCTTGATCGACGGCATAGATACGCTTCAAGAACGCTGGCCCTAGTCCATAGAGTCGCCTTCCTCCGTCAGAAGTGGCGCTCCCGCCGCATAAAATTTGAGAAACCGCCGACAAGTTCGGCGACGACTCCCACTTTGCTCGGGTCAGGCGCCAGATTTTTGGTAGCCGTCGTATTCCTACACCTCGATCTCGACGGCCACTGACTTGCCAACTTGGCCAACTCCTCGGGTCCCGTGAGGCGCTCCCGGACCACAACGAGAAGTTCAAACGGATCGGCGAAACCAGCCCCGTTGCATATCAGATGCCGTCGAGCGCTGAAGGCCGCGACGCCCTCAACAGATAAGCCAACCGTCGAAGAAACGACGACCTACCACAACCCCGCTCGGCGCACTACAACGTCTCATGCTCTCCGACCCTCGGATGCCGCCCACCACCAGCAGCTGAAACACCCAGGCCAAACAGCAAACCAACCAGTACACGATTTCACCAACCGACACCATCGCGCGCTCACACGACAAGCTGAACAATTGCAAATTTACTGTCAATAATCCAAGATCAGGAGCTTGGCGATGGCGCACCTTCCCCGCCCGAATTGAACCCGTCACCCCCCGGGGAATCGGCCGTCCGCCCATGCATGCCAGGCAACCCCTCACTTCGGCCTCTTACAGAAGCTAAATCTCTGCTGTTACCACCGGTGGGTATCGGCCCGTCGTGTCACAAAAGTGCCACAGCGACAAATGACACGTCCACCAACGAGACAGAACCGTCGCCCTGTGCTCCAAGAATCCAGACGGCTTCCATGGCCTTCGGCGATCGACACAGGCTCGCCTCCCACAGGACTCGGTGAACATCGCGTCCAAAATTGATCCCGGTTTCGAGCCATAAGTCGGAGACGGCATGCAGAAGCGACGCAGATCAGCCGCTCGAGGGACCGAGTAACTTCTCGAGAACACGAGCGAAGATCAGCACTTCTGGAGAGCCGCATCCCGAGAGCGAGGGTCGGAACGGGAGCAGCCTGCGCGCCCAGGTTGGCTGGCTGCCCCGGGGGCTTCTCCGGGGTTCGCTTCGGAATCTTCGCCACTGGAAGCGGCTGCCCACCTCTTGGAGGGCTGGCATGTCGGCAATGATCGGCAGCGTCCCTAAGACGTTGAGGTCCGATTCTTCGGGTGGTTCCGGCGGAGATAGGTCTGCGAACCAACTTGATCGGATAGGAGGAGCGGGTCCATGACCGGCTCCGCCAGTAAATAGCGCCTAGCACCTCGTCAGGCTCGCACGCCCGGGGCGCGACTTACAGCTCGGCGTACCTCGCTGCTGCGAAGGAGTACAGGCCATAGGCCACGACGCCGACTGCGACGATGACAAGCAGCCATGGGCCGACCGCCGTATGTGCGAAGGATTGCAGCACACCGTCAAGACCCTTAGCCTTGGCCGGGTCGAACGTCTGGGCGGCCCGTGCTATGAACACGCCTACGCCGATGATGATGACGGCCCGGGAGGTCTGGCCGGCCTTCGCCAACCCTTCGACGACCCGGCGAGTTGAAGGGCCCATGGCTTTGAGAGCAACGTCTCGACGTCCCGATAGCGCCCGGCCCGCCATGACAAGACCAACGACGACCACGACGGCACCCACCACGCCGACCGCGAGCCGGCCGTGGCTGTGGGCCATGATCTTTCCGGTCCAGCCGGCGGTGCTCACGGAGCCACCGGTGCCTTTGGAGGAACCGACGACCAAGGCTACGGTGGTTACGCAAAAGAAGCCGTAGAGAACCCCGCTGGCCAAGGCAAGGACCCGTCGGGCCGCCCCTACGACTTGTCCGCGTGACGACACGCCGACCCCGGCAAGCGTTAGTTGCCACAGCGCGTAGGCGCCGAAGCCGGCGGCCAAGGCGAGGAGTAGGATGCTTCCGTAAGACTGGCGGGCGACAGTGTGGAGCGCGCCACTCCGATTTGCGGTGCTGGTAGGGATTCCGAAGGCTATCCGCAAGGCGAGATATCCCAGCAGCACGAACAGTGCTCCACGGGCGACGAGACCCACTCGGCCCAAGGCGGATACTCCCCTATGGATGAAGCTGCCACGGCGAATTATGGTTCCTCGCCGGTGAAGGACTGAGGTCAAAGTAGTCTCTTTCTTGGAGCTGTGTCGTCTCTTATAGCCAAATGTCGTCTTGCTACCCAGAAGTTGTGATACCCGCCAGGCCGCGCGGTAAAACGCCGCGATCCGATCAATGTGGACGGTCAGGATTATGGAGACCATGTTGACGAACATCACAGTATCGATCTCAAATCGCGGGCGATCCGGCATCTACCAAAACGGCCGAGCTGGCTGCGCCACAAGGTGGGAGTCAGCCACATTGGGATGCCGCCTACAGTGAACATGGCACCAGCAATGTCAGCTGGTTCCACTCTGTCCCCGCGGTCTCGCTTGAGCTGGCCCGTCATTTGGGTATTCCAACCGATGCTGGTATTGATGTAGCTAGAGACGAACCTGTCGATGGTCTTGAGGGCACCCAGACGATGAGACCTTTGAGCCGGCAGCGACGAAGGTCGAAGGTCGAAGGTCGAAGGTCGAAGGTCAGAGTGTGCGGGTTTAGAGGCGGCCGAGCAGCTGGCTCACTAAGGCGCGCGGGCTCTCGTTGGTGAAGCCAACGGTCGCGGTCAACGCGACGAACAAGGCGCCGGTCAGGGCTATGGCGCGCATGAAGCAGGTCGACCGATCGCGGCACACGTCGCTGCAGCGAAATCTATCCCATTAGAGGCGCAACACCCGAGCGTCCTCGAAGAAGTCTGGCCAGCCGTAACTCACCCCCTTTCCCAGCGTGTCACGACCTTCCGATCCGTGCCACCCATAGGATGGTGACCGACTGCCCAGGATCCAGGCGGATCAGTTGGTCGCCGCTTTGGAAGGCGTTGGACGGGCAGGTCATTGGCGCAGACCCCATCCACTGGCTGCACCGGCCTGGATCCGGAGAGTCGCCTGTGAACAGCTCGACGATGGGGTAGTGCTCGTCGACCCACAACTGCGAGCTTGAGCTGTCGGGCGCGCACAAGCGAACCCATGCCCGGCCCTCGTTGTCGCGGGACAGGTGGGTGAATGGAAAGTCCAGCCGGACATCCCCAGCCGTTTCCCGCCGCGGAAGTCGTAGCGGGTGCCCTTCACCGGCTGTAATCCTTCGGGGAGTTAGCGGTCATCGCCGGTCAGATTCGCGTTTCGGCGTCGAGGTGCACGGAGCACTCGATCAACCCAGATCTAGGCTAGACGTACGGGTGCTGGCCACATCAGTACGGGCAGGGTTGATCGCTGAGGTTGGTGGCCGTGGTGGCGACACTCAGCTCGTAATCGCAGAGCTGGTAGGCCACTGACCGTCACCGAGCCGGCCGGTCCACGGGACGAGGGGCGCCCCGTGCGCCCCGTCGCACATCGAGTCGAGCGGGTAAGGATCGAGGACCGGGCGTCCGGCCACCTCGTAGGCGCGCATGCCGCCACCGACTTCGACGATGGTTGCCCGCTTTTCGCCTTGGCGGATCCCGAACTGTCGGCCCGGCGGCGGAACGCCGGGCGTCTGAGGTGTTGGAATTTACGTATCACCATGAGCTCAGGTCTTCCGGCCTGTTGCTTTGTCAAGCAGGCGATCAAGTCCCGCAGTGAATAAGCAGCGAGTGAGAAGACCCAGCCGTCGCTGCGGGCCACGAGGGTGAGGGCGTGTCGGTACGATCTTCTTCTCCATAGCGAACTTGAAGCCAAGCATCCAGCTCCGGGCCAGAGCGTCGCCTTGCGGATCGCCGGAAGGACCGAATTCTCCTCGACGGCTTATGGGCGCGAGCAAGACCGTTGAACTCCGCGGCTAGCTGCCGGAGCGAATCGCCCTTTCCGAACCTAATCCACAGGACTAGCTCTTCGGCCGCCTCGTGGCGAGATTCAGCCGCGATCAAGAAGTCAGGGACGTGTCGCCGGGCGGCGTCGTCATAGCTGACCTGAGCAGGATCGGCGGTGAGCTGATCGATGAGCCCTTGCATATAGCGGTGGTCCTGGTGAATGAGGGTGTAGAGGCTAGGCATGCGACTCCTCCCGCCGACTAGCGCCGGCGCCCAAAAGTGTCGCGGAGACGATCTACCGGTCGCAGCATCGTGGAGGCCAAGTGAGTCCCGACGCTGAAGCGGGGGGCGTGCGGGTTCGGCCGGCTCGGTGCCTTGTGCCTTGCGGCGCAAAGGTCGTCGCCGAAGCGGGTCAACTCCTCGGGGGCTGGGTGCCGGCGAAGCTGAGGAAAAAGGTTCCGTTCCTCCTCGACGATATGCGCCCGCGCTTCACCGATTACCTTGACGAGCAGCGCAGCGCGACAGGAGTCTTCCGGCTTGCGCCGATCG
>JAKBBS010000027.1 GCA_021808425.1 Actinomycetes bacterium | reverse complement strand
GATTCAGCGCGCCCAGGTTCGGGATCGAAGCCGGGCGATCCTCTCTTCCGTCGGCGGGTGGTCCGAGAAGAGCCGCTTCATCGACACGTTTATCCCGGAAAGAGGATTGACGATAGACGGAGCGAACGTCACCCCGGACTAGGCTCCTCACTGGTCGCGGGCATTGGACCTGCGAAGCCGTCCGATGATCGGAGCGAACCGCTCCACCTCCCGTACGACGAAGTAGGAGATGCCCCACCGGTAACGGCAGTTCTGTAGGTGTCGGGCTATCTCGTCCTTCGTACCGATCGCCAAGAACGGAGTCACCAGCGCGTGTGTCGCGCGAAGACCGGGCACCCGCCCCGCCAGGTCCTCGGCTGCGTGCTCTCGGATCCACGCGACCGTAGCGTCGAGGCGGGTCGGCAGATGCGCCTGCACGGGTCGAAGGACCGCCACAGCCGAAAGGCGGTAGTAGGCGCCTGCGTGGGTGACCTCCTCCCCGTCAAGCAGGCGCCGCAAGATCTCGGTCGTCTCCGCCAGCCGGGCCTTGCGCACCGCCGGAGGATCGAAGGCAATTCCGGCCGCCGCGCACTCACCGAAGGCGTGGCCGGCGCCGATGCCGACCTCATACTCGGCCACCGCAGAGCCGATCGAGGCTTGCGATCTCGCGAGCCAGGACCGCGGGGTGATGGAAGTCGTTGTTGAGCACCAGTGGGGCAAGGCGGATCCTCTCGGTCCAACCGGCGGCCGCGGCGAGGACCGTCAACGCGGAAAAGCTCGGCCCGAGATGGTCGCCGCTGCACACGACGTCGAAGCCGGCGGCCTCAGCCGCCCGGGCCTGCCGCTACGACTGAGTTCTAGCTAGACCCGACAAAGCTACTGGTCACGGAGATGTGCGTACACACTGCATCGGGCAGCTGCCCATCTCAATCGCGGCGCCGCACGAGCTCACACCCCGAGAAACTCTGCCCGGCCCGGCTCAGAGATCGAACTTCGAATCTGTCGCAAACCCACCGTGGTTCACGCTGGTCATTGGAACACGGCACGTTCGAGTCGGGCGAGGCGCTCCGCTACGGCAGCAGTACCTCCCTCTTCCTCGGCACGCAGCCGATCGAGCGCCAAGATGCGGATCAGCGTCGAGACGGGAAGATTCGCCTTCTCGCCAGCACGCTGCAGTCGAGTGCGCTCGGCTGCAGATAGTCGTACCGAGACCACGGTTGGCCGTCCCAAGTTGGGTCGGCTGACCCTGACATGTTCCGGCAGCGCGTCGGGAGTCTCGTAGTTCTCGGCCGCTGCGCCCTCCTCGGCCAGCACCTCGTCGATCTTCTTGCTCACCGTCAGTCCTCCCTTCCATAGAGACGTTTGTCTGGGGCGCTCGCCACCCGGGCATTGCTCCCCCACCATTCGCCATCGGGTCTCTCCTCCGCATCGACACCAGCGTCAACCAAAATCGCGGTGAGCACTTCTTGCGCCGAGACCGAGTAGCCGATCACCCTCACCGAGTGCCCGCTTCTACTCGCCGGGTCTGGGACCAGCCACAGCGCGTGGTCATCGTCGACAGCCTCGTCGGCCCAAGGTGACTCAACACCGTGGCGCGAGCGCACGTACTCGGCGCGCGTGCTCCAATCCACCCGCGGCACGCCTACATACTACTACAATCCGCTACGACAGAAGGCGCAATTCAACCCTGTGCGTGCCGAGAACGCCCCGGCGTGATTCGCGTCGAGGAGCGCCTTCACGACCAGGCGTACGCCGTTGGCCGCTAGCGACGTTCCCGCCGTGCCGACATCAACACCTCCGCGAACGCCGCCAGCATCGCCCTGGACCCCCATCAGTTCACCCCCCTCGTACACCACTCCGCAGGACTCAACTCGATTCACCCGAGGAGCGCTGCCGCACACCGGTAGCCGCATCTACGAACTCGACGACCGGATCACCGCATTACCTATCAGCTCACTTTGAGGGTAGTCACAGCCAACTAGGCCGCCGCAGAATGGCCATGAAGCTCGTCTCACGTCCTTGTTCAGCGCGCCCAGGTCCGGGAGCGAAGCCGGGCGATCCTCTCCTCCGTCGGCGGGTGGTCCGAGAAAAGCCGCTTCATCGACACGTTCATCCCGGCAAGCGGATTGACGATGTAAAGCGCTGCCATCTCCCGGCGTGCGTTGGGCATCGGGATCTGGCGACTCGCCGCGTCGAGCTTCGCCAGGGCTCTCGCAAGCGGTTCGCCGTCGCCGAGCAGCCGAGCCCCCGAGCGGTCCGCCTCGAACTCCCTGCTCCTCGACAGAGCCAGTTGGAGCATCGTAGCGGCAAGCGGCGCAAGGATGAGCATCGCCAGTAACTCCAGAATGTTCTCGCCCTCGTTGCGGCGGCCGCCACCCAAACCTCCAAAGAACAGACCGCCCCAAGCGGCGAATCTCGCCAGAAGCGTGACCGCCATGGCGATAGTCGCGGCAACCGACGATATGAGGATGTCCCTGTTGCCTACATGGGAAAGTTCGTGTGCAAGAACGCCGCGCATCTCTTCCCAGGTGCAGATCTCGAGGATTCCGGCTGTGACAGCGACCGCCGCGTGCTCAGGGTTGCGCCCCGTTGCGAACGCGTTCGGCTGGCGATCCGGCGTGACATACAGACGTGGCATGGGGAGATTCGCACGCTTGCACAGGTCGCGGACTACTGCATAGTACTGAGGCATCTCCGCCTCTGAAACCGGCACGGCGCGGGCCGCACGAATCGCTATCGAGTCGGACAGCCAATACGACCCTCCGGTGAAGGCAAGCCCGACGACGAGACCGATCACGATCCCTGCTCCACCCCAGAAACTTCCTACCCCGACGCACAGGGCGCCAAGAAGGGTCAAGATGACCGTTGTCTTCACAGCATTTCTGTACATGCACCCATTCTGCGCCTGCCGACGTGAAGAAAGGCGAAGAATTCAGTCGTAGTATCCCGAATGTATGTAAATCGCCGGGATGCCTTCCTCGTGGAACATCGTCACGTTCCGACGGTCGTCTTCGAAAGCGAGCAGCGCCTCGAACCCGAACTCGCGAAGCTCCCTGAGGGAACGACGTTTGAAGTCGGGGGCCGAGTCGTAGTCGCCCCGGTCGCGCATGACCAGTAGATCCCAGCGCAGGTTGAACCGGGCGAGCCACGCGAGAGTGTGCGGCGCCACCCAGGAAGGTCGAGCGGTCAGAAGAATAACCGAGAGCCCAGCGTCTAGGAGTTCCAGCAACCTCGCCACCTCCTCGATCAGAGGGTCGTCGCCGCAAGAGTCGAAGAAGGCCTCCCAGTTCCTACGACGCCCCTCCAGGAAATGCTGGCGGTTGGCGGCGTCCGAAAGGACCCCGTCGACGTCGAATATGACGGCCCGTCCGCCGAGGACACCCGGCTCACGCCAGGTCCAGTTCGGCTTCGCCGCGCCACCGGTGCTCAGGCTGTGCTCCATGTAACCGCTCTCAGGTTACCCGCCACGGGGACACCCGAAGGGCTCTCCGGCGGGCGGACCGCCGCAAGGGCGCCTAGCGACACCGCCCGGCTGGGGGCCACCCAGTATCCTCCGAGCCGGGCCGCCTGGCCTGAGTCGAGGCGAACGCTGCCGTCAAACCATTCCTCGACTGCGACGAGTCGGCCTTTCGGTGCGAGCCGGAAGGCGTGCCGGAGCCACTGGGCAGCGCCGACCGGAACAACTACCGCGTCGCCATCAGAGGAGTCGACGCCGCTCAGCTCGCCTGGAAGTCCGCCGGGTGGGGGTGAAACGGTGATGTCGCGTAACGAACGCGCTCCGCCTTCTGCCGCTGCGACGCGAACCTCCATCCAGCATCCCGGCGAGGCGATCTCAGAGTCATTATTTTCAACCGCGTCCTCTTCCGTGACGGTGACATACAGGTCGAAGGCCTTGACGCCGAGCACCCCGATCGCCACTACCGCTCCGGCCGCGTCACCGTCTGAGCCAGAGCCCATGGCGGAGAGCACCGGGATGTCGCTTGTCCAGGTGGCGAGAGGGCCGACGCCTTGCGCGAGGACCGTTTCCTCGTCACGGTGCTCGACGGAGTCGAACATCCCCCGTCCTGGTGGGGAGGATCGGGAGCCGTCGGCTGTGAGAGCATCGCTGACCGGGTAAAGCGTCTCCGGCTCCTCGAGGGCCACCTTGGCGCCGACACGCGCCCGAACGGCCGCGCCGTCTGTGGCTGTCGGATCGACTACCACATACCTGAGCGCCTTCGAGCACGCCGGCTCGAGGCCTATGACAGCCTTCGCCAGAGATCCGTCGTCACCGGAGACGACCGTCACGGTCCAAGGGTCGGGCCTCGCGTCCTCATCCCACCAGCTGTCCATCCTGTCGGCTAACCACGCAGCGACTTCCCGGAGGTGGCCCGGAGCTTGCAGACGGCGATCTCCTAGTTGGGAGTAAGAGAGCGGCCCGAGCCTCTCGGCCATCCCTAGCCATCGGTCTCGGCCCAACCAAGCGGCTTCTGGCGGCAGCCCGCCTATTTCGCAAAGACGGCGGTCAGGCATGGCCCGACGGTAGTAGGATCTCGGGTCGCGTTGGACTTCGCGGACGAGACACCCGACATGGTCGATGTCGACGTACCCTGCGACGGGCAGGTCAGAGTCTTCGCCGACCTGCATCTGAATCCACAGCCAACCGACAGGCACGCCTCGGCGATACTCGCGGTAGCCCGCTCTATCGAAGCTTCAGACGGTCCTGGCGTCGTCGTGTTCGCTGGGAACCTGTTCGATTCGGGCTGCGAGATCGCTCAAGCCCTAGAGGCCTACCCCGAGTTCAGCGACTCGCTGGCCTGTTACGCCGCCGGCCGGGGACGTCGGGTGCTCGTGCTGCCGGGAGACAGAGACACGAGGCTCGCGGCCAGCTCGACCGACCGCCAGATCCTACGTTCGCGTACCGGCGCCGAGACTGCTCTCGCGGCTGACCTGCATATCGCAGGACCTGACGGGATAAGGAAGGTGCGAGTCGAGCCGGGACAGTCCTTCGATCCCCTCAGCGCCGCAACAGACCCGCGCAACCCTCTAGACTCGCCCTACTCGGCCCACATCCGCGGCCAGGTCGTGCCCGCCTTGCGCTCTCGAGCGCAGCGCGGTCGGCGCGGGCGAATACCGTCTCGGGCGAGGCCGGGGTGGCTCGACGGCGTCGAGCACTTAGACGACGCAGGATCACTCGCACGCTTCGTGGTTTCGCGTCTCGTCTATCGACGCCTCATCCACGCGAGCTGGCTTATCGTTGCTGCTTTTATTGCCGCGCTAGCCCTGCGTATCCCCGCTGCCGCGCTCTACTCCGCACGCCACGGCGGGATCACCAATCGCTTCGGCCTGTTCATACTGGCGATCTTCGTCGAGCTGCTCCTACTCGTCGGCGCAGCATTCGCAGCCATCCGCGCAACGAACCGCGCGATGGGCGCTTTGGCGATCGAAGACGAACCCGGGTCGTCCGCGCACGATCCGAACCTTCGCGCGAGATCAGCGGCGCGCACGCTCGTCGGTGAAGGCTACTGGGGTCTCGTTACAGGCCATACGTGCCGGGCGGAGCTCACCCATCTGGGTCCTGGCTTCTACGCCAACGCCGGTGCGGTCGCCGAGGTTGTGTCGCCGTATCCGAGCCGCCTTCCGGGGCTCGGCCTCCCTCCCGCTTTCCTCGGCAGCGCGATCGCGTCCTGGGTGGAGACAGCGGCCGGCGAGAGCGATCCGGTCGTGCTCGTGATGCACGCCAGTCAAGACATTCCGGGCTCGGCACTGCTCGAGCGACTAGTCGCTGATCGATTCGACAAGGCTGCGACAGACGGCTCGACACCCTGTGTCGTTTCTTGCTATCCGGAGGGGGAGTCGTGGCCACCGCTGCGCTCCGGCGAACGTCGCGACCGGCGGGTACGAAGACTGGCGGCGCTACTGCTAACGGCCGTTGGTTTTGGTTCTCTTATCTCCGCTATGTCGGACCCGGCAGCTGACAGGCTCAGCTTCATACGCACACTGTTCCCACTGATCGTGCCGCAGGTAGCGGCGGCTGGAGCAGCGTTTCTCGGTGTCGGCCTGATCGTCGTCGCACGAAGTGTCCGGCGCGGCCAGCGACGAGCCTGGGTGGTCTGCGAAGTTCTTCTCGTCACGGTAGCGGTCCTACACCTCGTCAAGGGGATCGACGTCGGCGAAGTGTCCGGAGCGCTCGCTTCGGCGGCAATCTTGTACCTGTACCGGGATTCGTTTAGAGCGCGTTCAGACGTGCTCGCCGCCGGACGCGGGGTCGCGACCGTGAGCGTCGCGGCCGTGCTCGTCGTCATAGCAGGCGCACTTGCGGTGGAGATCTCCACGGCAATCGATCACGCCCGCAACCATCGCATCGTCAGGGTGTCGTGGACCAGAGCCTTCGAGGCGTCGCTCGCAAGGGTGGTGGGAAGCTCAGCGGTGACGCTCCCGCCACGGATCGAAACGTTCCTCTTCCCGACGATGGTGACGGCATCCGTGGGCCTTCTGGTAGCACTTCTCGTCGTGACCTTCCGGCCGGTCGTTGCGCGCCGGTCGGGACTCATCTCGATACGTCGCAGCGCTCTGAGGGCGTCCGCCGCCGCAACGACGACGGGGGCGCGCGGCCGGGTCTCGCTCAGGCGTCGCGCCGCGGCCAGACGGGACCTCGCAGGCGCTTCTTCGGTGCCTGACGCCAGCGCTGCCGGACGAGACGGCGTCGCAATCCCCGGAGACGCAGGGCTTGCGCGGGCCAGGGAGGTCGTCGCCCGCCACGGCTCGGGAACCCTCGACTACTTCGCCCTTCGCTCCGACAAGAGCTTCTTCTTCTGGGGCGACACCGTCGTCGCCCACGCCGTTTACGGTTCCGTCTGCCTAGTGTCGCCGGACCCGGTGGGGCCCCTTGCGGAGCGAGAGGAAGCGTGGCGCCAGTTCCGCCGCTACGCCGATCGGCAGGGGTGGACTCTCGGTGGCCTCGGCGCAGGCGAAGATTGGCTGGCGATCTACCGTACAACCGGAATGCGCGACCTGTACGTCGGCGACGAAGCCGTGGTCGCAGTTGACCACTTCAGCCTCGAAGGGGGGCGACACAAAAGCTTGAGGCAGGCCGTCAACCGCGTGGCAAAGTACGGCTACACCATCAGCTTCCACGATCCCGGAGACCTGGATCCCGAACTGCGCAGCGGCCTGGCGATGGTCATGACCAAATCCCGAAGGGGTGACGTCGAACGCGGCTTCTCGATGACCCTCGGGCGTGTATTCGAACCCGAGGATCGCGGTCTTCTCATGGCGGTCGTACGTGCTCCGGGCGACGACGGTGTGCCAGGCCCGCCGGTCGCGTTCTGCCAGTTCGTCCCCGCACCCGGCATCGCCGGCTACTCGCTGGATTTGATGCGCCGCGACGACGGCGAGCATCCGAACGGCCTCATCGACTATGCGGTCGTCGAGACGATCCGGGAGTTGCGCTCGCGCGGCATGAAAGGCCTCGGCCTCAACTTCGCCACCATGCGGGCCGTCCTGGCAGGCGAGGCGGGTGACGGTCTCACGGCGCGCGTCCAGGCCTGGACGCTCAAACGGATGGGAGGGTCGATGCAGATCGAGTCCCTCTGGAAGTTCAACGCCAAGTTCGACCCTGACTGGCTCGCGCGATATGCCATCTACGATTCTCCCGAACATCTACTGGAGGTAGCGGTGGCAATCGCTCGGGCCGAGTCGTTCTGGGAACTGCCGCTGGTCGGCCGGTTCCTCATGCCGTCTGGGGATGTTTCCTCGAACCGGCACTGAGGGAGCCGTAGGGCTCCAGCGCTGCGTTCCAATGTGGTAAAACCCTGCAGGAGCCGTATTCTGAGAGGCGTGGGGATCATGTACCTTGGCGCCGGGCTCGTTTGTGTACCGAGTTTGCTCTTGGTGTTTCGCTGCATCAGCGGGACGCCTCCTGTGTCGAGCCAGCCACCACCGTCGCTCAGCGACGAGGCCGAGAGTTGGCTGCGTTCACAGCGGTAACTACCGCGCAGGCACTTGTGGTTGGGCACGGCGGCCCGGAGAGCGCCTCGAATCGCGATCAGTACGCTAGGACCGGCTCGCCGCTACCTTCCCTCTTGGACTGATACATCGCGGCGTCTGCCCGGTTGACAAGCTCGCCTGAGTCACTGCAAGCTCGGGAGGTCCACGACACGCCGACGCTCGCCTTGAGCGCGACAGCCACACCATCGGATTCGAAGGCTGCCGAAAGCCGCGACGACACATGGTTTGCGAGAAGTAGAGCGTAGGAAGCGCTACAAAGTCCTGGGGCCACGACTAGGAACTCGTCCCCGCCGAAGCGACCGACGCCGTCACAGCTTCGAAGCGACTCGACAAGCCTGTTGGCCACCTCCACAAGAACAGTGTCCCCGGTGGCATGGCCAAGTTCGTCGTTTATTCTCTTCATCCCGTCGACGTCCACGAACATCACACCGACGCCGCCACCACCCCTCGGGTTGCTCAGGTCGTCGAGTGATTCCTGGACGCGGGCGAGTATCGCTCGCCTGTTGAGGCAGCCTGTGAGCGAATCGGTTGCGGCGCGGACTTCGAGCTGTCGCAGGCGGCGCACTTCGCCGCTGACGTCAGACAGCGACCCGGTGACACCTGTGATCTCGCCTGCCCGATCTCGCAGCGGCCGTGCAAGCAGAGAGAGAAAAGTCGGCGTGGATGACGATCCGGCTACCTCGATCACGGCATTTGACTCCTGGCCGCCAGCCGCAAGTGAGACAGCTTTTACCAGTTCCCTTCGGTGAGCTGAGCCGTCGCTTGCCTGCCACTCGACTATGAGCTGGCCGGGATGCAAGCCAGACATTTCTACCATCTTGTTGTTTGAATAGATTATCGAACCGTCGAGATCGGCGTGGAATACCCCTACGGGCAAAGATTCTGTCACTTGTTCCAGCAGCTGCTGGCGTACCTGGAGGTCGCGCGCCGTGCGTTCCTCGTCGGTGACGTCGACCATGTGGGACAAGACGTCGCCGTGGAGCGGATCGCTCAGCCGGTTGTCGTTCGTAACTTCCATCCAGAGCCAGCGGCCGTCACGGTGTCGGTAGCGGTAGCGGGCCGGTCTCGACATTCCATTGTCCCCGAGCATCGCCATCCAAGAGGAGATAGCCCCAGGATGGTCGTCGGGATGTATGAACTCCAAGGTGGGCCTTCCGACGAGCTCTTCGCGAGTCCAGCCGAGGAGTGCCTGGGCTCCGCTGTCTACATCGAGAATAAGCGAGCTGGCGTTCTTCGCGATCCGGCCGAAGCGGACCGGCCGCGGCCCTTCAAACACGCGTGTCGAGTGGTCAGCAGCTTCACGGAAGCCGCTCGGGCGACCCTCTGTGAGTGCCACCACCACGACGCCGTGACGGTCTCGTAGGTCGAAGAGGTGTACGATTTTGGCCTTGTCAGCATCTGTGTGTAGGTGCACGACGGCGCTCGCCATGCCGTTCGAGCGCGCTCTCCACCACGCCCGGACGACCGCTGCCTGATCTGAGGGTGCTATCACCTTCAGCAGAGGAGCTTCCGCCGGGCTCTCACAGTAGGCCACGCGAACTAATGCTGCTGGGAGTTCCACGATCCGAGGCGGGACATCGCCGCTCAGGGCGGAGATGCGGGAGGCAGGCTCGAGTTGGAGAAGATCGTAGAGGGCGACTTCAACCCAGTTCAGCTCGGCTGGGTGCTGATTGGAGTTCGCGTTTTGCAACGAAGCGACTTCGTCTAAGGCTACTGTCAGATCCACACTATTCAGATTCGGCCATGTTCCACATAGACCTTAATTCGGGCAACTAGGTACTAAAACGGCATTTGCCGGCTTAAACACGAACTCCCGCTCGACGTACCACCTTGCCGCAACCCTGGTGCCCCGATGGGGCTAGCCGAAAGAGGGGGTCACTGTGATGTCATAGGGTCCGCCTGCCGGGAGCGTCACGCTCTCCCCTGAGAGTTGCAATTGAGCTGCACCGGGAGCTCCGATCCGGAGCCACAATCCGCTCGCCGAGGAGGTGAAGGTCTTGACCGTCCCGGCGCCGAGAGTTGCCTCGAAGAGGGTCGGGCCGACGGCGGAGCCATCCCGGACGGCCAGCCAGCACGTTCCGGTGATCGTGAGCGTCGCAGACACCACCTTTGCAGCAACGTCGTAGTGATAACCCGACGCGGTTAACGTCGCTGCACTGACCACAGGCAGCGTCGTAGTGGAGGCCGCCACGTTGTTCGGCGAGGAAGACCCTGCGCCGGCGGAGCGGCCGGAACCTGAAGCGCCAGCTTTCGACGCGCCGGACCTTGGGCTACCGGCGCTGGACTGATTAGGGTTGTTCCCAGCCGAGCCGCCTGGCGCTGCCCTCGGACCGTTGATCGCCGTCGCCGGGAGCTTCCCCGTCGCTTGAGGTGAAGGCGACCGGGCGACACCGACAGCCACTACGATCGCCGCAACAAGGACTGCTACCCCGGCTGCCGCCGCTGGAACGGCGCCCCAACGGTTCGAGCGCATCGAGTGCAGAGGCGCGAGCGGCGACTCGACGTGAGCCTTCCGCTTGGGAGCTGCGGGCGCGGGCTCCCCATCGCTTTCTTCGAGCGCCACGCCTGCGCGCTGCCCCACGCTCACAATCCTCGCGGGAGCAGCGATTCGCCCGACGTTTGCGCTCGCAGCCGTCTCGGCGTCTTGAGCAGGTCCAGGGCTTCTCGGCTTCTGCTGTTCTTCGTCAACGAGCCGGACGTGATTTGACGCATCACCAGACTCGGAGTCGACTCTCCCGACGATCCGCTCGATCGTTCCGACCGTCTGCTTATGCGTCCTGATCGACCGACCGTCCCGGCGACCCGGCGGGATTCCCCAGCCTGCCGCTCCCGCCAGAAGCGCGATCAGTCCGAGCGGAATGATCAGCGCCACGGCAGCAACTCCGACTTCATTCTCCGCTGGCGCCTCTCAATAACGGACTGCGCCCCCGAAAACCCCGCCTTCGGGTGATGCGATGGGCATCGTCGAGTTCTTCGCCACGATCGGACGAGACGCCATCTCCGGCGGTCTCTTCCATGGGAGGGAAAAAATCGACCGGTGGGTCGACACTGGCCAGCTCCGCAATCGGTATCGCCGGCCGAGCGAGGCCGAGCGGCAAACCACCCCGGGTGACACTAACGAGGCCCTCGTCATCATCGACGACTGGCGAAGCCTGACCCAGATTGCATTGCAAACGAACCTTTGGAAGGGACCTGGAGGGTGCCTCGGATTGATCCACGGTCACCGCTCCTCCCCTCACCAGAGGCTCCAGGACCTCACAAAACTCGAGGATGTCGCGGTTCAGACGTTTCGCTAGCCCTGCTACCGTCCGCCGCCCGTCCAAAGCTACGAGAACGGACCAGCTCTCGCGACCGACCATGATCTCGGCTGGAAGCGAATCCGCGAGTCGAGGGACCGCCTCGAAGCTGTGGATCACCTTCTCCACCTTACGCCACGTTTCGAGGCGCAGCCGCGCCCCATCAAACGATTCCTTGAAGGTGACCCGTGGGCCCGGCGCTACCAGCGAACCTTCGTCTGGTTGATAATCAAACGTCCCGTAGTCGCCTTGAAGCACCTCAAAGAGGATGTACTCGAAGGTAACCTGCCATGTGGATCGGGCATTTACTAGCGCGCTTCCTGACGCCTCCGCAGAAACGACGTCTCCGTCGACTATTCGGACGGCCCCCCGGAGGCCGCCGACGCGAATGGCCAGTCGGCCGCTGCATCGCCGCCGTGCTAGGAGGTCGGCGATCTCTACGAAGTCCTGCGCCTCGAAGCTGCCCGAAAGCTGCATTTATGTATCACGTCCTTGGGCTGCCCTGCTTCGCGACACTGAGCTCATCGTTTGTTTCTACCCCAGATACCGCTACTCGAACCGTCACCCTGAGCCGCCACTGCCGGCCGCAGTTCCTGCGATTATCCTCCCCGCAGAGAAGCAGCGTCAAACGCCGTCGACTCGTCTCGCAAGGGGACGACCATAGAGGGTTCCCCGAGGCGGTCGGGGCGCCCGGAGCGACGGATGACGGTTCCCCATGCTGCAAAGCGGATCGCGTGGCGCGCGAAGCCGACCGTGCCCTCGGAGACCCTCACTCCTACCACTCCTTGCCCTGAAAGGCTTCCGGCCATCGACTGCATCCTCTCCATAGCCGACTCGCGCGCAGCATAGAGTGCCTCGGTGTAGTTGGTCAGTTCGACGTTCTGTGAGCTCTGCCTCATCGCAACTGAAACGCTGCGCCTCGGGGCGTTTACGAATGCCGCACCGTACGCAAAACCGATCGGGTCCCAACCTGCCTGGTGTAGCAGTGCGAAGTCACGCCCGGAGAGGTCGGACGCGAACGGCTGGCCAGGCGGCTTGCTTCCGTCCGTCGGAGCTACCGCCGATCCGACCATCACGGCGCTGACGAGGTGTCGCTCGACAGCCACTTCCAGGTGGACGCCGACGATCCCGTGGCCGCCGACAGCCCGGCATTCCCCCTGAAGCGACGCCGCCGCTTGCGCAAGGGCGCCCGTGTAAGCATACGACGCCGATGTGATCTCCCCCTGGTTCCACAGCCACACTCCCGCCGGTATCGAAAACGAACTTGCGCCGCAGACGAGCTCGACAGGTTCCCAGCCGACTGAGTGCAGGACAAGCGTTTCGTCGATGCTCAGGTCCGAAGTGGCTCCCCGGCGGCCACCCGAGTGCTGGAGGTACCCGCCTGCGGCCAAGTGGGCAACTTTTTCCCGGATGCTTTCGCTTGGTTGAAGACCGTCGCCGGACAAGCTCATCCCAGTCGCACAGTCAGCTTGGGCGGCGGGAGCGGATCCGCTGGCCTGGCCCGGCGCACTCTCGTGCCTCGAAGAACTGCTTGCAGCTCGTAATCGCCCTCCCCGATGTCGCGCCAAGCCGCGGCCAGGTCGGCACCGTGGAGAGTGTCGGCGCCGATCTGGGACTTGACGTGGTCCCGAACGAGACGGCGAACTTGCATCTGGGCGTCGGACACCTGGGTTACCTCGCCTGTCGGAGCGCTCCACCCGCCGCTCTGGTAGCCGCCCGCCATGAGCGCCTGGGTGACGCAGACGGCCCACACTCGAACGGAGGCGATTGAAGCGACGACCGAGACAGGCATGAATCCGGCCTCTACCAGCTTGGCGAGCCTCTGGCCAGCCAGATAAGTGGACCATATGGAAGGTGGGCGAGGCGCTCCCTCGACTGCGACAGCCGTGCCGTAGACGTGGAACTCCCTGATAGACCTGTCTATCAGGCTCGAAACGGTGTCGACCACGCCGACGACGCCGTGGGCTCCAGCGGCCTCGGCCTCCTCGATCATTCGGGTGAACGCCGTGTTGAATCCTTGCGACCACACGTCCGACACCCAGCGCTGCTCGAAGTTCTCCCCGAAACTTCGATGGTCCATGCCCGCGTAGTAATGCGGGCAGTTGTAGGAGCTGATCGTCGAACCCCAGCGGCTGCGTCCGTACGCGCCGGCACCCGATCCCGATCCGCCGGCGGCACCGTAGCCGCCGCCACCCTGGTAGTTACCCGAGAAAGGTCCGCCGAATCCTCCTCCGACGGTGCCCGGCAGGCGCCCGCCCATCCCGGCGAAGCCACCGAGTCCACCTGGAACGCCACCCATCGCTGGCCCGTAGGCCGGCCGGTACATGTACGGCGATCCCGCTCCGTACCACGACCAACCCATCACGCAGAATCCCTGCACGAGCGCCACCGGCCGAAGTCCCATGGCGCGGCAGGCTGCGAAGTCATTCACACTCAGACCTGACGACCAGGCGGAGCTCGACAGGCGCTCGGCGGCTTCGGGGGGCAGGTCGCCCTCGTAACCGCTCTCGCTCACCTCGCCGGGCAGCTGACTGTGCTGGCCGTGCTCGCCGTCGGGCGGGGCGCCGCCGGCTACGCCCGAATCGGCCATCAGTTGTCCAGGGAGATGACTGTGATCGGCTGAGGCAGGGTGACGGGGCCGCCTGTGTCGCCGACCGCTGTGCCTATCGAGAGGAACTCGATCGTGTGGCTGCCCCACTGGTGGCTTTTCTCCTCCAGGCGCACACCCACGATACCGGTGGAGCCGAGCCGCTCAGCTTCCTCCTGCATCCGTGTCATCGCCAACTCTCTCGCCTCGTACAAGGCTTGAGTGAAGTTCGGCAGCTCGACGTTCTGGCCTACCGATCCGAGGGTTTGCACGAGGCCGCGGTGCGCTATGTGGTAGACGCACGTTCCCATGACGAGCCCCTGTGGCACGTAGCCGGTCTGCATCAAGGTCCAGAAGTCCTGCCCGGAGAGGTCGGACGTGAACGGTTTCCCATGCTTGGTGCGATGCGACACACCGCTTTCGGCTTTGACGGCAGTGCCGACTGCGATGAACTCGGCAGCGTCGTTGCCCCACTCGTAATAGTTGACGTCAAGTCGCACCCCTACCACGCCGTCAGCGTCGAGCTGTTCGGCTTCCTCTTCCATCCTGGTCATCGCGAGCTCGCGGGCGTTGTACATCGCCTCGGTCAGCTTGGTCAGCTCCTGGGACTTGCTCCACTTTCGGGTCTGTATCCCCGTGTGGTAGATCGACGATCCCATCACGAGGCCGAGCGGATGAAACCCGGCCTGTTTGATAAGCAGGAACTCGTTGACCGACAGATCGGAGGTGAACAGGTTCTTCAGCTCGGCGAGCCGTTTGCCTGCGTCGCGTGGCAGGTCGGCGGGTAGGTTGGATGGCAATTCGGCAGGTAAGTTGGGGTCGCTCATAGTATTCCTCCGGTAGGTCGGCCCCCGTTGACGATCTGTTCGAGTGCCATACGTGACGCCTGGTTGGACGACGCTGCAACTTGAAGCTCTGCCAGCAGCCCGGCGAGCCAGTCGCCCATTTCCACTTTGTCGGTGCGGATCCGTATGCCGCCTGATTCGACGGCGATCGCGGTAACAAGAGAGCCCCTGGCTATCTCGGCGACAAACGTCTTCGCACCGAACGCAACCCGCAGCGTCCGGATCTCCTTGGACTTTCGCAGGATCCCGCCTTCACGTTCGACGGTCACCTTGGAGCCCAGGGTCGAGCTTAGCTGTCGGGCGAGCATTTCCAGGAGACCTCTCACGTCGTGGTTGTCGGCGAGGATCGCGGTGCTAGCCAGCTCGAGGTCGAGCGGATCTTGGCTCATGTCAACATTGTCGCACAGAGCCTTCAGCTCACAAGGTCGTGCGCTGAGCGGATCATCGCCGCGACCACCGGAGTCGCCCCGGGGGTTGCTCCGCTGCTCGGCCGCCAGCTGTGGCGGCCGCCCGGGTACCACACGTAACGCAGCGTCGTTCCCGAACCGCACGACCAAGTCGTGATGACGGAGACGCCGGCTTTGGTGACCTTCCCTAACGAGGCGCAGCCGTCGAGGGCCCGCAGACGCGCCAACTCCACCGGCAACGTTGGCTCCGTCGTTCCGTCTATCCGCTTCGGCGCTGCCCTCAAGTTCGTCGTGAGCAGAGGGTCGTTCTGCTGGGCCACTACTGTCACGTCGACGGGGTGCATCGACGAGCAGGGGATCACCGGGACCGCTTCCACGGCGGCGAAGCCGCTGAAGACCCCGGGCATGTCGCACGCGAGCCGGTAAGCCATCCGACCCCCGTTGCTGAAGCCGACGGCGAACACTCGGGCGCTGTCGGCCATAGGCGTGGAGGACAACGTCGAGTCGAGGGCTGCGACCACGAACGCCACGTCGTTTACGTTGGCCTTCCACGCCGGTCCGCAGCATCCCCCAGCGTTCCATGAGCGTTCGTAGCCCTGAGGAGCGATGAAGATCGCTGGTCCCACCGACGACGCGAGGCGTGTGTATCCGAGAATCTGATCGGCGGTCATGAAACGTCCGTGCATGAGCACGACGACGGGTACAGGAGCGCTCAGGTGACGTGGCTCGACCGTCAAATAAGAGCGTTGCAGACCGCCCTGGTCGAGCGTGTGGACGGCTGAGGTCCATCCAGGCGGCGCGGTGGGCACCCCGGCGAGAATCTGGGATGCGGTCGGAGTGTCGGAGCTCAAATTGAAAGGTAGGGGCTTGCGACGTCCGGCTCTGCCGCGCCCGGTCGTCGCGAGCACGCCAGTGCGGGAGATCCTTCTCGACACCAGGCCCGCCGACGCCTGCCGGGTCCTGGCATCGTGAGCCCCAGACGGGGAAGAGGCGCTTCGATAGACAAAAGCGCCGACGACGGCTGTGGCAACCACCACACAGGCAGCGACTAACCACCTCTTCGATCGCATCCGGACTGCCACGATGAGAACCTCTCGCGTAGAGCGCTACGAACCCGCTGCGGCGAGCCCCGGGACTCGCTGATCCGAGGCCTGACGAGGATTCTAAGGGGCCTGCGAAGCTAAAGACTGTGCAGAAGCCGGTTCCACCTGCAGGCAGTGAGGAGCGACGACCTCGAGGGTGGACGCGACCTCGTACGCGTGCACGCCGAGTTCGTCAGCTCGGGACGCAACGACATGGCTCTCGAACAAGCCGTCAGCCGGTCGAGCCTCGAGCCCTCAATGACCTCGGTCAGCTGGAGCGTCATTGACGGCCTCGACGTCGAAGAACAGTAGCGAGTCGCGCCTGTCGATCCGGCGGCTAGGTCGCCCGCAGGTCACTCTGGTCACTCTGGTCCGAAATTACGCAATCGATTTGCGCAACTGACTAGCAGAATACGGTAACGTTCCTCGCATGGGTAGAAGAGCGGTGATCCCTGACCGGCTCACGGATCTGATGAATGACAAAGAGCAGCACTGCTGGACTGTCGAAGATCTCCAAGCCGCATTGGCAGGGCAAGGCTTCGAGGCTGACCCCTCATCGATCTTCAGGGCCGTCAACCGCCTCGAAGAGGAGAGCCTGGTGCACAAGGTGGTGTTGGGCGACCGCCGGGCCCGCTACGAGCTGGCAGGCGAACACCATGAGCACCTGCTCTGCGACTGCTGCGGCGCTGTAGAGCCACTGCCGTGTGCCTTAGTCGACGCGCTCGCCCAGGACGTGTGGGATCGCTGCGGGTTCACCGTCTCCGATCACCGGCTGGTCCTCACCGGCACGTGTGGTCCGTGTCGCTCGATGACCGAACCGCGAGCCGACGGTTCCAGCCCGGCGGGACCTGGCGGCGAGGAGTCGCCGCGAGTGCGGCCGACGCTTGGCGCGAACAAGGGTCGAGTTACGTCCGGAGCCCTCTGATGCACCTTGTGGCAGCGCTCAATCTGTGGAATCCGACCCACGTGGCCGGCCTGGCGATCGTCGTCACAGCATTCGCCCTTGGAATGCTGCACGGGATCACCCCGGACGAACACACGTGGCCGATCACGTTCAGCTATGCCATCGGCGGGTATTCGACGAAGCGGGGCTTTCGTACCGGGCTGATCTTCTCACTGGCGTTCACGATCCAACGGGCGCTCGCCAGCGAGCTCGCCTACCTGGGCCTGTCCCGGGTGTTCACCTTCGCCTCGGTCGACTACGTCGTCTACCTGGCCGTGGGAGCCTTGATGGTGGCTGCCGGCTTGGTTATCGTCCGACGCCGGACGGCGTTCCACCTTCACCTGCCTGGGCTCAAAGGTCACTCCTTAGACGACGAGCACGGCGACGGTGTGCTCAACGACCCGCGCCCGTGGATGCCGGCCGTGCACGGATTCGTCGCCGGATGGGGTTTCGGCGCTTTCGCCATCATCATCTACACCGTCTTAGCCCCAGCGGAGCATTCCGCAGCGTGGGGATGGGTTCCCGGTGCCTTCTTCGGGCTCGGGACCATGGCAATGCAAATCCTCGCTGGCGGCCTGTTCGGCATGATCGCCGCCAAGCGGGGCCTGTCAGCTGATGCAATCCGCCGTGTGGCCCTTAAAACCGCCGGCAACACGCTCACTTGGGGCGGCGTGGCATTCGTGGCCGGGGGAGCTTTCGGGCTCGCCTTCCCGGGAGCTGCCGGGTTCAGCGTCGTCACCGGGCTTCACGTGCACAACCTCGCCCATCTTGGTATCGCGGTCGTGCTCGTCATGTTCTGCGTCGTAGGTGTCGGGATGACTACCCTGATTCGCGAGACCCGTGCTGCGACCCGTCAACTTCGAAGCTGAACCCCCGGCCAACGCTCAGTGGCCGGTACCGAGCTGGATGGCTTTGACGAGCAGGAGTATGACCGCTACGAAGAGGTAGCCTCGCAGGGACCACATAGCGGCAGTGCGCCCCCGCGACCACGCGGGTCGGCCTAGGAGAGCGAGGGGCGGCATCCGCCAGGTGTCGCGGTTGGCAGTTCCGCCAGCGGCGCTCCCGGAACGCCGGTGACCGCTGAGCGCGTAGACGAACGCTCCGGCTGCGAGCGTGGCGAGTAGCACCCCGAAAAGAGCCACTGTGAGGACGGTCACGTTGACGGCCGGGAACATGGTCGTGACGACCAGGACGAGTGACAAGATGATCAGCACGCCGATGATGAACGCGGCGATGACGTTGAGCCAAGGCCGGTTGACCCACGGTCCGAGAACCTCTTTGTCGTTGCATAGCAGGAGCAGGAACACAGCCGCCGAGGGCAGGAGCACGCCGGCCAAGGCCTGGACTGAGGTTGTTATGAGCCCTAGGGGGGCGCCCGGAATGAGCACGATCCCGGCGGCAAGAGCGACCAGGCCGGCGAAGCTGGCGTAGAAGCCTGGCGCTTCGCGGAAGTTACGGTGCAGCGAGTGGCGGGCGCCGAACATGTCCCCGAACGCGTAGGACGTGCCGAGAGTGACTGCCGCAGCGCCGATGATCGAGGCGTTGACCAACACGATGGCATACAGCGCTCCGGCGGTGTAGCCGAGCTGGTGGGACAGGGCCTGGGCGACACCGCCGGCGTCGGTAAAGTTGCCGAAGAAACGGCTGTTGGCGAAAGCGAACGCGCAGGTGACGATCATTGCCCCGGCGCCGATGACGGTCACGAAGGAACCGAGGACGGTGTCTGCTCGTTCGTAGTTGATCCATCGGGGCGTGATTCGCTTGTCGATGATGTTCGACTGCTGGAAGAACAGCTGCCACGGTGCGACCGTGGTGCCCACGATAGCGATGATCAGCAGCACCGACGTGGAGTTGACGCCGCCGGCGATGCCGGGCACTGCGAGATCGTGCAGGACCGGCCCGGCGTGGGGGTGCGCGAGGATGGCGAGGGGTATCACCAGGAAGTTTGCAGCCACGAATACCAGCATGAACCGCTCCCAGCGGCGGAAACTCCCCGTGGCGGTCATGGCCACCAGGCCGAATGCTGCTACTGGCACCGAGATGTACCTGCTGATGCCGAAGTAGGAGAAGGCGAGGTCGACACCTATGAACTCGGTGACGATCGTGAGGAAGTCCAGCAGGAACAGGTCGCCGACGGAGAACCAGCCCCAGAAGCGGCCGAAGCGCTCCTTGATCAGCCGAGCGTGGCCGACTCCCGTCACAGCGCCGAGTCGTACCACCATCTCCTGGTTGACGACCAGCACCGGAATGAGCAGGATCAGGGTCCAAAGCAGGCTGTTGCCGTAGTTCTGCCCGGCCTGGGAGTAGGTGGCCACCCCGCCGGCGTCGTTGTCTCCGACCATGACGATGATGCCAGGCCCGACGATGGCTGCCAAGGTGAGCAGCCGGGCCCGCCATGTGCGTCGGGCTCCGTGATCGCTTTGACGGATTGTGCCTAAAGCGCCGTGAATGTCGCCCAGATGCGCGTCGTCTAGGACAGCGCTTGGGGCGGTGGATGCTTCGATGGTGTTGTCGGCCATGCCGGTTGGGACCTCCCGGGGACGTGGTGACGGTCTGAGCTTGCGGTTCAGGCGCCCACCGTGTGTCCCGGGAGGTCCGGCTCAGCCGGCCTGACTCGGGGTGGCTGGGGGCGCCGCTGGTTGGTGAGGTGACCCTCTGTCGGCGTTCAGCGATACTCCTTTGTTGTTCCGGTTGTTACCGCTCCCGGCAGCGCTGTCCGAAGGCGAGCGCCCGCGCCGGGGATGTCACAGCAGGGCGCCTCGGCGAACGAGGCGCGACCGCGATGCGAAGTATACCGTCGTTGAGCATTACGCCCGGATGGCCGGCAGGTGAAATTTCGGTGACTCGTACCCGAGCTTGGACTGTCCCGCGCCTAGCCGGGGCTGGAGGACATGCCGTACTGGCGACGCCAGCCCTCGGGCAGGAGCAGCTCGAGTACGTCGTCGACGCTGATCATGCCCAGCACCGTGCGCTGGCTGTCAACGATTGGCAGTACCGAAAGGTTGTAGTCGCTCATGGCCCGCGACACCTCATGCACGTCGGCGTCAGGTGTCAACGCGACCGGGTCTAGACGCGCCACTGTGCCAACAGCGGCGCTCGGATCGGCGCGTAGTAGCTCGACGACCAGCACAGTGCCCGCCAGGTGGCCAGCCTCGTCGACTACAAGCACCACTCCCGATGCCTCGGGGGCTAGCGAAGCGGTCTTCACCGCGGTTAAAGCCTGCTCGACGGAGCAGATCGCGTCTACTGCGATGAAATCCGGGTTCATCAGCCCCCCTGCCGTCTCGGAGTTGTAGCTGAGCAGGGAGCGAAGTTTGCGCTGGTGGCCTGCCGGCAGACGCTGCAGGATGGGAAGCCGCCGCTGCTGGTCGAGCTCCTCCAATAGGTCAACTGCATCGTCGGGTGCCATGGCGGCCAGCACCCGGGCCGCCTCGTCGTCTGAGCGGGACCGCAGGAACTCCACCTGGTGGCCGATGTCGAGCTCCTCGAATAGGTCCGCCTCGAGTTCCCTGTCGCCGCCGACCGCAGCGAGGATCTCCTCGCCCTCATCGTGGGATGCTGCCTCCACCAGATCTGCGAGCTGAGCCGGATGCAACCGCGACAGCTGGCGAAGCGGTATCCGCAGCCGGGCGGTCGGCACATGAGAGACGAACGGTTCGATCTCTGCCCAGTCCACGAGCGCGCCTGCCTGGACGCGGTCTCGGGCCGCTCTGGGTAACAGGCGCCGCAGCACCGGCTTGGAAGTCGGATCGGCTCCGATGACCAGCCACCTCCCGCTAACACACGCCAGCTCGATTTCGTTCGCCCTTACGAGCCGGGCACCTTTCAGGTGGATCAGGTGCCGGCCGGCCACGTCCTTGGCAAGCAGCACTTCGCCCGGCCGGCGCTCGAACGGCCCGAGCCCGTCCGCATCTCTCGACACGCGAACCTCGTCACCGTCTAGGGCGGCCACGTCGTACATATGGACGAAACGCCTTTGGCCGGACACGTTCAGCACCAACCCGGTCAGCGGCGGGTAGCCGCCGTCGCCGAGGCGGACGATCACGTCGTCCAGCTTCCCAATCCGCCGGCCGTCAGGACCGACCACCGGGTCGCCCAAGAGACATGACAGGTGCATGACGTCCATAGAGCTACTTGGTGGCTCCGACGTCGTGGCGTTGGTCATATCACGAGAGTAGTTCTCACAGTGCAGCGGTTCCATACCACCAGCAACCGGGGCGGCGATTCGGGCTACCCCGGCTGCTGCCGGCCCCGACGATCAGCCTGCAGTGCTCGAGGAGGCGTTCGGGCAGGTGGACGGGGTGGTGGTCGATCCCGATGACGGCGTGGTGGTCGACCCCGAGGACGGGGTGGTCGTGGCCGTCGAGCTTGACGAGGACGTCACTGCAGCCTGGGTGAAGATGTTCGACGACGCAGCGGTGGCGCTTGTCGCGGCGGAGGCGACGCCGTAACCGCCGAGGGCTAGCCCCGCCGCGAGTGCGCTGCCGGCAACCATCTTCGTCATGAGTTTCTGGGTGAGTCGCATTTGCTTTTCTCCTTGTAGGTCTCTGCCGCTGGCGGCAGCCGGCGCCTGGGGGAGCACCGGTGACTACAAGCATCCAGCCTGACTCTGAAGTCGTCGTTAGACTTTTATTAGTTTTCCATCCGAGGCGGCGGTAGGCACTGATTGGATCGCCGCAAGCAGCTCGGTCCAGTAGAAGGCGGCCGTGAAGAACTGCAAGGTGTCGCCTTTTTCCAACATCAGCTTCCGGTACATGACCATCTTGCCCACGTCGTAGCCGTCGAGGAGGGCCATCCAGTCCGTGTAGGAGCCGGCCATCAAGAACACGGCTTCAGCTTCGGCGTCCGCCCGGTTGCACACTGTCGCGGTGACGACACTGCCGGATTCCAGGTCCAGGCACAAGGTGTCCGCTTCGCAGTCAGGGGGCATGTCGCGGACCGACAAAGCGAGGCGCCCGGTGACGAACGGCTTGACCATCTCGATCCAATCCCAGAAATCGACGAGTTTCGTTGCGCGCCTTTCGGCGTCGGGCCAGGAGTTGATCCTTTCCTTGATCTCGTCAGCCCACGATGCGCTCATAAAGCTGGACACTCGTCAGCCTCCCGCCAGGGTCGGCTTGACCATGCTGAGCATGTTCTCGAGGTCGGCTGGGAGTGACACGCCTACCATCGCAAGTTTCTTGTGGAGCTGATCCATGAACAACGCCTGGACCCTCTCCTCCGACCAGCCGAGCGGCTCGTAGTAGACGTACCCGCTTCGCGCTGCACCCATCGTGAGCAGCGTGCGGAGGGTGTCGTGGATGTCGGTCACATAGTTCGGGTCCTCGTCCAAGAGCTGGCGAACGAAGCGCATCCCACCTTGCACGTGGCGAGCCTCGTCACGACACGTGGCGGTAAAACCCGTGTAATAGGCGGGCAACACCTTGAAGTCGCGGGCGTAGTTGAGCGTGATCTTCATCACCGACAGGGCGAGGACCCCCTCGATCCAGATCATGTACGTCGTCGCGTACTTCATCTGCAGGTGCTTGTTGTACGGATCGCGCCTCAGGTCGTCGGTGAGGTACGCGAGAAGACCGAACGGGCCTACGAACGTCTCTTGGATGTAACCCCACGAACCGTCGAGAACGTCCATGATCCCATCGCCTTCAAGGCCGACGACGTCTCGGTAGAAACGGTCGAAGAAGACGGTGTGGCGGGCCTCGTCCTCGAGATGGCTGGTGAGGAACACCTTGTAGTCCTCGGGGATCCCGAAGAACAGCGGTGCGAGCTCGGCTTCCACCTGGCGCTCGCCGTGGTGAAAACCTGACGCTATCGACAGGAACGAGTTTCGCGAGTCGTCGTTCATCCGCTCGGTCCAGTCGATGCGGTCCTGGGTGAAATCCAGGTCGTTCACGTTCCAGCGTTGGCGCAGGTAACGGTCGTAGAGTTCCAGGTAGGGAGGGATCTTCGCGGTCGGCACGTGAACGTAGTCGAGCACGTCGTCTATGTCGGTCTTGGCGAGGCCGGTCAGGTCCCCAAGTTCGACCTGGTCGAGGCGCTCCTCGGTGATGGTCATTCGGCGTCCCCCTTAACGACGTTGCACCCGCTCGGAGGGCGCAAGCTTTCCTTAACAGTGTAATGCTAGGGGTAGGGTTGTGCAACGGCACGCGGCACCAGCTTCCCTCCCCCGGCTCTGAGTTTGTCACTCGCCGGCTCGCAGGGCGGCAAGGTCAGGCATACGAAACCCCATGAAGGCGGCGGAAGCGACACCGAAGGCCCCTATGCTCAACGCGGCAGGCGCGACTGCGGTCAGGGCGATCATCGCCGACACCATAAACGGGCCGAGGGCGCCGCCTGCGTCGGCGATGAATCGCCACATGCCCAAGAATGCGGCCCGACCCCGCAACGGCGCAAGGTCCGCGCCCATGGTCATCACGATCCCGCTGCCGATGCCGTTGCCCAGACCGAGGAGAAGCCCTACGGTCATGAGACCCACGAAACTGTGCGCGAGCGGCACGGCGAGCTGTCCGAGGGCGAGAAGGGCGAGGCATGTCACGGCGATGCGCTTGCGGCCCCAGCGGTCCGAAGCCCACCCGGCCGGAGCGAAGAGAAGCATGTCCAATCCCGACGATATCCCGAAGATCAGGCTTACCCCTGAAGCGTCGATGCCGACATGTATCGCCCACAATGGAAGCAACGCTTGCCGGCTGGTTCGAAGAGCCCCGATCACCAACGCCCCCAAGCCCGGCCCGAGCAGCGACTTGGAGTGCGCCCGGGCGGTCTCGCGCAGGTTAACGGCGCCGTGGCTGGCCTGCCTGGAAGCCGACTCGGCGCGGCTGGTCGTCGAAACCATCAAGGCGCAACCGCACAGCGACGAGACGGCGGCCACCCAGAACGCCCCCGAAACACCGATCAAGCTGATGACTCCCGCCCCGATGAGGGGACCGACGAAGGTCCCGATCCTGCTCGCGCCGCCGAGAGTTGCTATGCCCTGGCCTCTCCTTCCCGCCGGCAGGACAGCCGTCGCGTAGGAGAGGCGTGCGACGCCCCACATCGCCCACCCGATCCCAGACAGCACGGTCGCAACCGCGAGGACTGCTACTGAAGTGGCAGTCGCAGCCGCAATTGAGGAGATCACCTGCACCGCCGTAGCCACGAGCACCGCGTTGCGATCCCCGAGCCGGGCCACGGTCGCCCCGGCGGGCATGTCGGCCAGCATCGTTCCGATCCCGCGCAGCCCTACCATCGCCCCGGCGACGGCGATAGACGCGCCGACGTGGCGGGCCATGAGCGCCGTCACCGGGATGATGGCACCCTGGCCCACCGCGTAGATCGCCCCGGGCGCATACAACGATGCCACCAGTGACCGCAGCCCGAACTCTGCTGCGTCGGGACCCTGGTCGCTCAATACGGCTGGCCTGTCCTATTGGTTGTGCGACAGGGCACTGCTTTGATCATCGAATGTCAAACCTATCTCGGCGAGGGCGCGGCGCCCCGATTCTCGATGTTGTGGAGCACCCCATGAAACGATGTTACTATCAGACCATTAGCTCTCCTTTCATCGCCCTGCCAAAGTCGGACGGCGACTCGCCGGGTGCCCGTTCGCCGGTCGTAGTGCTGCTCCACGAGCGTTATGGCATGGTGCAGCACACGAGGGACATGGCCAACCGTCTTGCGGGCTACGGCTTTGCGGTCGTCGCCCCCGAGCTCTTCGCCGAAGGCGAGACACGGTCTGGGATCGCGTCTCGTGCGCGCACATCCGACTCGGTCGCCAACCAGGCGATTCGCGACGCCGTCACCTCGCTGACTGACCGAGTGCCGGTCGACGCGCGACGGGTGGCGGTGATAGGCGCCTGCCGGACGGGACGCTACGCCTTGTCGTACGCCGCTGTCGAAGATTTGTCCTGTTCGGTAGCACTATACGGGGCTGCTCAGCCTCGCGACTGGGAGGTCACCGACGACCAGCCCGACGGCCTAGAGGGCCTGATCGCTGCCAGCACCGCCCCGTTCCTTGGTCTTTTTGGCGAACTCGACCATCTCATCTCCCGCGAGGACGTGTTGAAGTTGCGTGACGGGATGGAGCGCCATGCCCGCTCGTACCTGATCCACCAAGTTGCCGGGGCGCCGCATGGATGGCTCAACGACACCATGCCTGGCCGCTATCGGGCCGGCCCTGCGGAGTTCGCCTGGTCTGTGCTCGTGCAGTTCCTGCGCAGGCACTTCGACCGACCCGACCCGGACCGTACCTCCTGGGAATACCACGCCGACATCGGAGTGGAATACGACTTTTCCTCCAACGTGCGCCTTGAGTAGCGCAGAGGCCCCTCCGACCCACATCAACGAGGAGATGCGAGCGATGAAATGGAATCCGTCCGGAGACCTGAGCGCCGATCACAGCGCCCTGGTGCTCTTCGATGTCCTGCACGCCTACATCCATCCGACCGACCCGGAACGGGCACGAGTGCTCGCCGAGCGAGACCTGCTCGGAGCCCTCAGGCGCCTGCG
>JAKBBS010000026.1 GCA_021808425.1 Actinomycetes bacterium | reverse complement strand
CCGTAACCGCCATCCCCACCACCGGCGCATTCAACACCCGCCCACCCAACGACCCAAAAAACCCCGCATCACCAAAAGCGAAAACCCCCCCATCCGACCCCACCAACCAATACCCCCCAGCGCTAGACGTTCGAGGCGTTGGCGTCGTAGGGCTAAGCGCCTTTGACGCACCTGCGGTCAGGGAGGCGGCCTTGGGTGGCTTACCGCCGAGGCTACGCGCAGACGGGCTTACGAATACTAAGGCGACCATTGATACGGCGGCGATCGTCGCTACGGTGACCAGCAGTCCTAAGCGGGCGCGCGCGGCGACTTGACTCACCCAACGCCGATAGCGCCGGAACTCATCTATCGCATGCCGCAGCCAACGTGCCACACTTCCTCCTGCCCATGCTCTCCCACAAGTGGCAATTCGAAGGTAAGCACCGCCCCCGCTCCATATCTATGGGGAAACCTCCCCATAGATATGGCTGGGACCTCAGATGCTGGCGGGTTTCGACGAACCGAGGAGCTCGGCGAGTCCGGAACTCTTGATCATCAAGTCCCGGCGCGACGATATCCCGAGCTTGTCGTACGCCGCGGACAGGTGGTGGTCCACAGTCTTGGCCGAGATGTAAAGGTGCGTCGCAATCTGCGAGTTCGTGAGGCCCTCCGCCGCCAATCTGGCGACCCTCGCCTCCTGGCTCGTCAAGCCGGGCCGGTCGACCGGCTTGCGGCGCCGGCCTCCTGAAGCGGCCAACTCCTCCTCGGCTATCACTTGGAGACGGCCAGCTCCGGTCCCGGCCAGATTCTGAAGGACTCGGCGCAGGATCTTGCGGGCCTGCAGAGGTCTTCCGGTGTTACGAAGGAAGCGACCGTAGGCCACCGATATCTCCGCCTCGACAAGGGGCATACCTAGGTGTGCAGTCCTAGCGACGGCCTCATCGAACATTGAGTCAGCCTCCGACAGCCGTCCTTGCTTCCACGCAACGGTCGCCCGACCGACTGCGACGACGGCTCGTGGCGCCTGGCACGGCAACGGCGCGCACAACCCATCGAGGAACTCGATCAGTTCCGAAGCCCGTGCCAACTGGCGCGCAGCGATCAGGGCGTCGATCGCCGTCCCGTGCCACGGAACGACACACGGCTCGCGGATTCCCGATTCCAAGGCGGTCACCCACGCGTACTCCGCTGCGGCGACGGCGTCGACAACACGCCCGGCGCGCAGAGCTGCACGACTGTCGAGCATCGACAACCAAAGACGCAGGTAGGGTGACTCGCCGATGGTGGACAAGATCAATTCCACCCGACCGGCCCAATGATCGCTGTCGGCCGCAAGCCCGAGTTCGTGGGCGACGACTGCCATGCCAATCGAAGCAAACGGAGCCAACGCCGGAGCCACCTCCGCCGCCTGCGTCGCTTCTTCGAGCATCGAACGGGCCTCGTCGAGTCGGCCTAAGCGACACAACGTGTCCGCGTGTCCGACTGCGTAGATCTGCTGGTGGATGGCAGCGCCGTGGCGCTTCGCCTCCGCCGCACCGCGGTGAAATACCGACGATGACAAATCCAGTCTCTCCAGAATCTTCATCAAACTCGCGAAGCCGAATATCGCGTCGCTAGGCCATGGAGGGGAGGGATATGAGAACTCAACGCCATCCAGTAGTGCCTCGGCGGCGGCTGAGACCTCAGCGACTCCTGAAGGATCACCGCCTATGACCGCGAGGTTGGCATCAGCGACACGGGCCATGTGGGCAACGCTGTCCGAACCGTTCGGCGAGGACTTCAGAAGATCTATCGCCTCTGAGGCGGTTGATCTGGCCGCATCGACGCCTTCGAAGAGCCACGAGATCATTGCCGCATCCAGGAGCACTTCCGCCGCGAGGCCACCGTCGAAGCACTTCGCTATCCCTGAAGCGTCATGTGAACATCGCTTCGCCCCCTCGATGTCGCCGACTGTGAAGCGCACCTGCCCAAGCAGGCGCAGCCCGACGATGCGCTCCATCGTCGCCAAAGAGGGATCGCCCAGCATCCGTCGAAGTGTCTTCTCGGCCTCGCCGACCCGACCGCATCCGATCTCCGCCGCCGCCAGATCGATCCACACCGCCCGTAGCGTCGAAGGTGGCCCAACCGCAACGGCCGTCGCCAGATGATCCCTCCCTGCGCTCATCGCCCCAGCGGCTATCGCCCCATGCCCAGCTGAGACCAACACCTCGACCGCGTCGCTCCCGCCGGCGCCGCCCGACGCTGCAGCATGGACGGCTATCAGCGCTGGATCGGCGTCGCGGGCGATGAGAAGGTGTAGCGCCTCCGCGTGCAGTTGTTGGCGTACGAGGGGATCGATTGCTTCGTATAGGGCTTGACGGACGAGCGGATGGACGAACTCGGCCTCGCCTGTCTCTACGCCACGAAGAAGGCCCGCAGCGCAAAGCGCTTCGACTACCTGCCATCCGGACTGGGGAGGCAGGCCTGCCAGCTCGCCGGCAAGATCAGCCTTGAAGCGAATCCCTAGCACGGCAGCCGCCTTCGCCCAGCGCAATGCGACGGTACTGACACCTGCGAATCCTGGAAGGAACAGCCGCTCGGCAAACCCTGTTCCTGACTCGTAGAGCGGGTCTTCTCCTCGCCGCCACGACTCGACCAGCTGCTCAAGCAACAAGGGGTTGCCATCGCATGCTACCCATGCGCGTTCGACTACGTCTTCGGCGAGCTCGAAAGGCGACTTGGTAGTTAAGAGCACTCCGGCCGCCGCCCGCGATAGCGGCTCTAGCGTTACCTTGCCTGCCATGCCCGAATTGGCAAGCGCCTGTGCTTCCTCGGCGGCCCCTTGCGGCCAAGGCCTCATCGTTGCTACAACAACGACGGGAAGCTCCGCGATACGTCGACATAATAGGAATAGGAGCTGCGCCGAATCGGGGTCCGCCCAGTGCAGGTCGTCCACCGTTATCAAAAGTGGCTTACCGGCACGGTTGGCGACCCATCCCATCAAGGTGGCGAACCGGGCTACGCGTGCGTCTGCCGGGTTGCCGGATGCCGTAGCGCCCATGTCGGGAAGTGCGCCTGACATACCCATCAATCGCTGAATGACTCCGAATGGAAGCGCTGCCTCTGGGGCCGAGCACCCTGCAGACGACACGGTGAATCTCGTCGCAGGGAAGCTTAAGGCTCTAAGAAATGCTGTCTTGCCAAGTCCTGGCGCGCCTACAACGAACAACGAGGACCCGTGGCCCCGTTCAGCTTTGGCAAGCATATCGGAAGCTATCGACATCTCGTCGTGGCGTTCCAGAAGTTCCAACTACCGACCTCCGTCGCACAAGAGTAGCGAGCCTGGCCAATAAAACCCTCTTTGTCCATATTATACGCAGGCGACGATGTCGCAACACTTGAGGACAGAGTCCTCAGTAGAAAATCGCCGTACTCCTTACACCTGTTGGCACCCAAAGCGACTTACGGCATTCGAATTGACGGAGCTTTTCGGACATCCGGAGGTCTGAGTCCGGCCGAACTCTGTGGTGATTTAGCAGCTTTGTATCTGTGCGACAGCCGCTAGTGCTCGTTATGCCGACGTAGGTAGTCCAGCCGATGCCCACCGCCCAGCCGGCTATCCTCGCCCACCGGTCGAGCCACCTGAACCAGATGGCCATGAAGACTGCAAGCAGGGTCTGGAGGATCCAGGCGCCCCCTGCGGTCTGGAAATAGAGGACGTACTTGGTGGTGACCGCCAAGATGAAGGCCAGGGCCCCGAACTTGATGACGGCTGACACCACCTTGGCTAAGGTGGTGTCTTCGCGTGCGCTGACCCGGCGCCGGTTGAACTCCCGCCAGATGTTTGCGGCTGAGCACATTGCCGGCGCTTACAGACATGATGGCTGCCGGCACAAGGGCTCCGATCGAGATGGCCGCGAAGGCGAAGCCGGCGAACCACCCAGGGCAAGCACCGCTCAAACAGGCTTGGGACGATGCTGTTCGCCCCACAGGCCCTGGGCGGCTTGATGCCGCCAGCGATTGCGAAATAGCCAAACAGGGCGATCAGCCCGAGCAAGATGGAGTAGATGGGAACGAGGGCGGTGTTGCGCTCGACGGCCTTGTTGCTAGAGGCGCCGTTGATCACCGGACCGCCACCAGATAGTCTCGCAACCAGCCCCCCACCCCGGGGGATTTTTCTAAAACCCAGCCTCCATGAAACCCAGGGCGATTTCAGTTAACTTGTCATTTGAATGTAGCGGTTGTTATGACTGTTGTAACGCATGTGTCCGGTGGGTGGGGTGTGCGCGTTCGGCGGGCGGCGGCCGTCTTTTTGGGACGTCGACCGCTTCAACGCTTGTTGTGGTTTTGCCGGCAGGGTCGGCGCGCGCAGCCCGCTCACCGCGGTGAATATGACGAGGACCACAAAAGCGACAGTGAGCGAGGCATCGCCGGGATGCCCATCTCGCCGATTGAGACCTCGATGCCGTAGATCTGCAGGGCGATGTAGGGTATGAGAGCCACGATCCCGGTGATCACGACAAGCGCTGCCAGCAGGGGGCTGTCGAACCTGTCCTTCACGAAGTCCACCGCGATGACGTAACCGCGGTTGCACGACACCTGCCACAGCTTCGGCATGACCAGGTAGATGATTGGGGAAGACGATGATGGTTTCGGGAAGGGTGAAAAGCCCGATAGCCCCTGCGCCGTACACCAAGGCGGGGACGGCGACGAACGTGTAGGCCGTGTAGAGGTCGCCGCCGGGCAGGTAGCACGTGACGAAGGTGCCGAACCGCCTGCCACCGAGCCCCCATCCGGTCAGGTCGTTGAGGTCTCCCCGGCGCCACCTCGCCGCGGCGAGCCGACCACGGTGATACCTCCGATAAAGATGGCAAAGACGGCTGACTGGTCACCCTTAATGGCTGCGATGATCACGATCAACTTCTTTGGAGAGGGATGTCGCGCCTCAGCACCTAGACGACAGCCATAATGCCGGCAGACACGACCACCCACATGAGCAGGTACCAATCCAAGAACGGCAGGCCCCTATGGCGGGCGAGACAGAGTTGTAGAAGGTTGGTAGCAGGCCTCCTTCGATTCTGGGCCCGCTGCCCTGCGAAATGGGACGCTTACGGCAAGGATCTGCGAGCGAACCTCGAACATCGGCTCCGTACTTTCTAGTCCCAGGCGCCCGGAGGGCGAGCGCTAAGGACACGACGCCTTCATCACCCGGGCGTTGCCGTCCGCACCCAACCCCCTCGGGCCGAACCTCCTCTGCGCGAGCCGCACCCTGTACCTCCAGCGGGACTAGAGGCCCCCTCCCGAGCCAACAAGACGGCGACGGAGCAGATCGAGAGCAGAGATGGCTGCAATCTGGCGGATCTGCTCCCGGTCCCCGCCCCCGTAGCGGCCGAGGCGGAGCAGGTGGGCTGACTCGCCTCCCATCGCGCCGCCAGACAGGCCGATCCACACCGTTCCGACGGGCTGGCCGTCCTGGGTCTCCGGCCCGGCGACACCTGTGAGCGACAAGCCGACATCCGCCCCGAAGAGTCTCGCGACTCCAACCGCCATCTCTATCGCGGCTTCTTCGCTCACCACAGGCCCATCCGACACGCCGAGCAGAGCGTGCTTGGCCGAGGAGGCATACACGACTGCGCCACCTCGAAACACGTCGCTCGCCCCGGGAACAGCCGTGAGGCGGCTTCCTACCAGCCCCCCGGTGAGCGATTCGGCGATGGAAAGGCCGAGATTGCGCTGCCGCATCAGCTCGATGACGGCGGCCTCCATGTTGATCTCGTCGACGCCGAACACTGCGGGACCAAGGACGGTACGCACCTCTTGCTCCTCGGCAGCGATCAGCCGCTCGGCTTCGTCCGCGCTTGGCGCTTTGGCGGTGATGCGAACTTTCAGACCCTCGATCCCGCTGGCAAGGAACGCTATCGTCGGCGCCGATCGTCCGGCGAGGCGAGCCTCGTCCAGTGCCACCATACGCCCGGTGAGCACCTCGTCGAGGGCCGATTCGGCCATCCCCCAGGTCCGCAGCGTTCGGCTTCGGATAGCCGCACTTTCCCCTGAGCGCTCGACTAGGTCAGGTATGACAGCTCTCGTAATCATCTCGCGCATCTCGTGAGGGACGCCCGGCACGGCGTATATGCTCCGGTCCCCCATCCGGCATATCAGCCCGGGCGCGGTCCCACGCTGCTGCTCGATGACGGTAGCCCCCCGGGGCACCTCGGCCTGGCGGAGATTGTTCGCCGTCATCACCCGACCCCGCGCCCCGAACATGGCTTCGATCCGCACGGCCACGTCGTCGTCGAGCTCGAGGGGAACGCCCAGAACTTCCGCTATCGCCTCGCGAGTTATGTCGTCCTTGGTGGGACCAAGTCCTCCGCAGCAGATGACCGCCTCGCTTCGAGCGAGAGCTGCGCGCAGGCATCCGACGATGCGCCCAAGATTGTCCCCGACCTTCGTCTGGTAGTACGAGTCGATGCCGCTCGCGGCGAGCTGCTCGCCGATCCACGCAGAGTTGGTGTCGACCACCTGGCCGAGGAGAAGCTCCGTTCCGATAGCAAGGACTTCGACTCGGGTCACGGCGACGGGATGTCTCCGGTTGCGTCGCCGAGAGGGCCGCCGCGCGCTACGGGCACGTTGTGGCTGTCAAGCAGGTATTGCGCTGCGCTCAGGACGGCGAGACCGGCCGATACCCACAGGACGTCCCTACCGACCCACAGGTCGTGGCGTCCGAGGATAGGTACGAGCACCAAGGTTACCGCGAGGTCCTGGGTGGCAGTCTTCAGCTTCGCGAGCGGTCGCGCCGGCACCGATACGCCGTGGCGGGCGACAAGGGAACGGTAGACGCTGATGAGCAGCTCACGGCCTGCGATCACAACCACCGGGGTGACCGGCACCAACCCGGCGGATACGAGCGCCGCAAGCGCTCCGATGACGAGAACTTTGTCGGCGAGCGGGTCAAGGAACGCGCCCGAGCTGGTCGTGCCCTGCCTGCGGGCCACCCAACCGTCGAGGAAATCGGTGCTCGCTATCGCAACCCACACGATCGCCGACCACCACGACACTCCAAGGTCGACGATCAGCACGAGGATCAACGGAGTTGCGAGGATCCGGGCAACTGTGATGGCGTTGGCGGGGGTGGCGAGCGCCGATGATTCGAAGCGACCGTCCTTGCGAGCAGCCATCAGTCGACCCACCGGGCCTGCAGGTCGGTCCCGACAGCGCCGGTCACGTATACGTCGGCCCACGTGCCAGGCGGTCTGTCAGCCGGCACGTTGATGATCCCGTCGATCTCAGGTGCTTCCCGGTGGCTGCGGGCGATCCCCCGCGAGTCGATGAGCACCCGCACCTTCTCGCCAACGAGGTCGAGGCGGCGCCTGGCCGTGATCCGATCCTGAAGTTCCTGGCACTCTCCGAGGCGCTCGGCGACTATGTGCTCCTCGACCTGGTCAGAAAGCTGCGCTGCGTAAGTGCCGTCCTCGTTCGAGTAGGCGAAGAACCCGGCCCAGTCCAGCTGAGCGTCCTCAAGGAACTCCAATAGGGCCTCGTGGTCCTCCTCGGTCTCACCGGGATATCCGACGATGAAAGACGACCGAAGCCCCGCTTCTGGAAAGCGGTCCCTGATCCGCCCGATACGTTCCATGAAGCGCTCCCCACCCCCGAAGCGGCGCATGCGGCGCAAGTGCACGCGCGAAACGTGCTGCAAGGACAGATCGAAGTACGCGCATCCGGCCTCGCCTATCACGTCTATCAGACCGTCAGTCAGCTCGGAAGGGTACAGGTAAAGAAGTCGCACACGCGGGGCCCTCTCCGCAGCCGCACGCACGAGGCGCTCGATAGGCCGCCCGGCTCGGCCCCGGTTCAACGAGCGATCGCCGTCGACAGCGTTGCCATTTCCAGCTCCCCGGCTCTGGTCACGTCCGTAGGATGCGAGATCCTGAGCTACGAGCACGACCTCCTCGACGTGAAGCTGGTCGATCTCGTCGAGGATCGCCTCGAAAGGCCGGGAGCGCTGACGGCCCCGAAACGACGGGATAGCGCAGAAACCGCAGCGTCGGTCGCAGCCCTCTGCCACCTTGACGTACGCCCACGGCGACTTCGGGGCGGGCCTCGGCAGATTCAGCAAGTCGAACGACGGCCTCTTGGCCGATGTCGGCAACCCGACCGGTGACCAGCCAATGCCCGACTGCCTGGCAGCCGGCCGGAGCACCGGCTGGGCAACCGGGACGCCGAAGCCAGCCACCACGTCGACTTCAGGGAAAGCGTCGGCGAGCTCTGCTCCGTAGCGTTCGGCCATGCAGCCTGTAACAGCAAGGCGCGCCCCGCTCCGGCGCGTTTCGGCAAGATCGAGGATGACCTCGATCGACTCTTTGCGCGCCGCCTCTACGAAAGCGCACGTGTTGACGACGACCAAGTCGGCGTCGCCGGGAAGTTCCGCTGGTCTGTAGCCGTCCGCCTCGAGCAGACCGCTCAGTTTCTCGGAGTCAACTTGGTTTTTGGGGCATCCAAGTGTCTCCAGCCAGTATTTCATCGCCGGGCTAGCCTAGGCGACCCACCGGCTTCGAGCGTCAGAGCCGCCGGGACAGAGAGCCTCCCTACTTTTTGACGCCGAGCATCCTGTTCATCTTCGTCGAGCAAACCGGGCAGGTGCCCTGAGCGGCGAGCCGTCCGTTGGCAAGCGTGACTTCCTGACCCTCGAACTGGCGCTTCTCCTTGCACTTGACGCAGTAGCCCTCGTATGTAGCCATCGGTGTAGCTCCTCCTTGCTCGGTTGTGGACTCGATCAACCTAGCGTGCCGGCTAAGCCGCCACGGTGATACCGGCGAGGTCCGCCGACAACGTTACGCAGTCGCCGGGCACGCCGTGTTCATCCATGAGGCTTTCCGCCCGGTCCCGGACTTCCTCGCACGTGTCCTCATGGCAGACCCCGATGAGCGTCGTACCGGCTCCCGACCAGAACGACGTGATCGCTCCAGCCCTGCGCAGCCCCTCCAGAAGCGGCGGTGCCTCGGGGAACAGCGCCGACCGGGCAGTCTGATGCAGCCTGTCGTCGCCCGCAGCTGCTACGAGCTGGCGGTGGTCCGCGAGGCCGGCGATGAGCAGTCCCATCCGGCCCAGGTTGAACACGGCGTCGTCGCGCCCTGTGAGCGCGTCGAGCGCGCCGCGGGCGTCGCGGGTCAGGAGGAGTCGGTCGGGTATCGCTGCAACGAAGCGAAGTGCGGGGTCGAGCGCTAGCCGTCTCCAGAGCGGCTTGCCGTCCACCGTGGCGGCCGCGACCAGGCCGCCGAAGCATGAGGCGGCGGAATTCTCCGGGTGGCCGTCGACGGCGACACCCCACAGCAACGGCTCGTCGGCACCAGCTGCGGCTGCAGCGGCAACCGCCAGCGCAGCGGACGATCCAAGTCCACGACCGATGGGGATCTCAGAATGCACTCGGATCCGCAGCCGGTCGGTACCCATGACTTTCAAGGCAACCTGTGCCGCCAGATGGGTTTCGTCGTTCGGGAGATCTTCGCCCTCTCCCGTTGTGATGACCTCCAGATGCTCCGCTCCGGTCACCTCGACCTCGACGTAGCGGTTCAGAGCCAGCGCGAGAACGTCAAATCCTGGGCCGAGGTTGGCGGAGGACGCGGGAACACGGGCTTTCATATAGCGGCGAATGATAGAGCTATCCACCGGACACGACGAACACCCCGCTCGGGCGCAGGTCGGCGGATCATTCTCCCTGTTCGGTGAGATTCTCCAACTCTTCGACGCTCATGAGCACCGCCCTCGCCTTGGAGCCTTCGGAGGGCCCGACTATCCCTCGCCGCTCGAGGAGGTCCATGAGCCTTCCAGCCCGGGCGAAACCGACCCGAAGCTTGCGTTGGAGCATCGAGGTGGATCCGAGCTGCGAGCGCACAACGAGGTCACGCGCAGCGTCTAAGAGGTCGTCTCCTTCGTCGCCGATCCCGAGCGCGCTCGCCGACGGACCGTCGTCTGAGCCTTCGACCCCGTCGACGTATCGGGGCTCGGATTGGCGCCGCCAGTGAGCGACCACCTTACGTACCTCGTCCTCGTCGACCCACGCTCCCTGAATCCTTCGAGCAACGCTCGACGACGCTGTCAGCAGCAGCATGTCGCCTTTGCCTATCAGTCTTTCGGCGCCGGGTTGGTCGAGTATGACCCGGCTGTCGGCAAGCGACGACACAGCGAAAGCGAGGCGCGACGGCACGTTCGCTTTGATCACGCCGGTGATCACGTCCACCGAAGGCCTCTGGGTCGCAATGACGAGGTGGATCCCGACGGCTCGCGCCATTTGGGCTATCCGGCAGATGGACTCCTCCACGTCTCGTGCGGCGACCATCATCAAGTCGTTCAGCTCGTCGACTACCACGAGGATAAAAGGCAGGCGTTCGTAGCGGGCGACCGGGTCGCCGCTTGCGTTGAGGCCTCCCGCCCCGCCGGGTTGGAGGTCACCCCTGTCGAATGCGTCGTTGTAGCCGGTGATGTCCCGGACCCCTACCTCCGCAAGCAGGTCGTATCGTCGTTCCATCTCGTGGACCGCCCACGCCAAGGCGTTCGCCGCCTTCTTCGGGTTCGTCACGACGCCCGTCAACAGGTGCGGCAGGTTGTTGTACTGGCCGAGCTCCACCCGTTTCGGGTCGACGAGGATGAGCCTGACCTGGTCGGGGGTCGCCCTCACCAGGATCGACGTGATGAGTGAGTTGATGCACGACGACTTCCCGGCGCCGGTGGCTCCGGCGATCAGGATGTGCGGCATAGTGGCAAGGTTCTCCAAGACGGGTCGGCCTGCGATATCGCGGCCCATCGCGACCTCCAAGGGATGGGTCGCCCGTTTCGCTTCGGCGGACGACAGGATGTCTCCGACCGCTACCAGCTGACGCTGACGGTTCGGGACTTCCACTCCGATCGCGGACTTGCCGGGGATAGGCGCCAGTATCCGCACGTCGGCGGCCGCCATCGCGTAGGCGATGTCACGCTGGAGGTTCGTGACTTTGGCCACCTTGACGCCGGCGCCAAGCTCCAGCTCGTAGCGGGTGACGGTCGGGCCGACGGTCATGCCGACAAGCCGGGTTTCGACCCCGTGGGCCGCAAGCGCCTCCTCGAGAGTACGGCCGGCAGCCTCGATCTGCTTGCGGTCGATCTCGGCCGCCTTCGAGCGCTTGAGTAGGGCGACAGGCGGGAGCCGCCAAGTTCCCGGCTCCGCTGCAGGCCCCAGATTGATCGAAAGTTGTTCTGGGTCCTCCGAGGACGGCTGCGGCGGCGGAAGATTTATCGGGACGTCCCGCTTCGGCTCCGTGAGATCGATCGGCCCTTCGCCGTCTTCGGCGGGGTTGGCGACTTTCGCTCTCCTTGATTTGCGTCCCGGGGAATCGACCGTGCCTTCGCTTTCGGCGTCGTAGAGTGACGCCTTGCCGGCCGGGCCACTCGGGTGTCGATCGTGGGCCTGCAGGCGCCGGGAGCGGCCGGGCAGCCTGGCGATCCACTTTCCCGCCGCGCTCGCACCGTGGCCGGCGGCCCCGACGAGCGTCGCAAGAAGCCCGATGGCGCTCCTTGCGGGAGTCCCCGTGGTGACCAAGAGACCGATGACCGCCATGACAGCGAGCACCAGGGCGCTCCCGGCAGATCCGAGGCCTGCGCGAAGAGGGCCGGCCACGCCCATGCCGACGAGGCCGCCCGAGGAGCGAAGCGCGGCGACGTTACCGTTCCAGCGCGCGACCGGCGAAGCTAGATCCACGATCGCCGCTCCTACGGTAGCCACGATCACAGCCCCGACGGCGACCCGCACCGGTGCGCGCACGGCCGGTTCGCCGGGAGGAGGCCCGGGCCTGTTGCGTCGGGGGTGCACCTCTCGGATGAGCACCCAACCGACAGCTGCAATGAGGAACGGCAGCGTTATCCGAGCCCAGCCGAAGCCGTCGGCTGCTGCGTTACCGAGCACGGCCCCCGCAGGACCGGCGACGTTTCCGGCGAAGATCGCCAACCCAGCTAAGGCAGCGACGAGCAGAAGGACAAGGCCCCACACGTCGTCGGCCTGGCGGCCTATCAGCCGGGACAACTTCGGCGATCGCATAGGCGACGCCGCGCCTGGCGCGACGCGCGGAGAAGAACTGGACTTTGCCGGCTTCCGGCTAGATGATCGCCGACCTGACGGACGGCGGGTTGCAGTTGTCACGGCAAAGCGACTCTAACACTGCCCACCCCCGAATTCGGGTATCAGACCTCGGTGACTACCGGGACGATCATCGGCCTGCGGCGGGTTCGCTGCGATACGAACCGTCCGAGCGCCCCGCGTGCCCGTCGCCGGATCGCCTCAACGTCTGCTGGACCCGATGACGAGACACTTTCGAGGGCGTCGAGGACCGCCCTGCCGGCCTCCTCGAGAAGGTCTTCGGCGTCTGGAGTGTGCACCCAACCGCGAGAGATCACCTCGGGGGCGCCGAGAATGTCGCCTGTCTTGGCGTCCACCGCGACTACTACAACTACGACGCCTTCCTCGGCCAGCACTTTTCGGTCGCGGAGCACTCCATGGCCAACGTCGCCGACGATCCCATCAACGTAGAGGTAGCCGGCGGGAACTTCCCCGGCGAAATCGATCCCGTCGTCGCCCAACTCGACGACGTCTCCGTCCTCGGCGAGCAGGATCCTCTCGGGGGCAACCCCCATCTCCACCGCCAGCTTCGCGTGATGGCTTAGGTGGCGGAACTCGCCGTGTACCGGGACGAAGCAATGCGGTCGGGCCAGCGAGAGCAGTATCCGAAGCTCGTCACGTTTCGCGTGACCGCTCACGTGCACGTCGGCTATGCCGGAATGCACGACGTCAGCCCCGAGGCGCATGAGACCGTCGATGACCTTACCGACGTTGGTCTCGTTACCGGGAATCGCGTGCGACGAAAGGACTACGAGGTCGCCATCGCCGACCCGGACCCATTTGTTGTCACCGGAGGCCATCAAAGACAGCGCCGACATGGGCTCCCCCTGCGATCCTGTGCAAATGACGCATACCCGGCGAGGATCGAGGTCTTTGATTGCTTCGATCTCGACGAGGCTCTCGTCTGCAATGTCGAGCAGGCCCATGGAGCGTGCGAGGGCAACGTTTCGTGCCATGGAACGGCCGAGGGTCGCTATCGTCCGGCCGTTCGCGATAGCGGCGTTGGCTATCTGCTGGACCCTATGGATGTGGCTCGCAAAACAAGCGACGACCATCCGTTTGTCCCGGTTGGTCGCGAAAAGGTTGGCGAGGACGCCACCAACCTTGCTCTCGCTCACCGTGTGGCCTTCCTCCTCGGCGTTTGTGGAGTCAGCAAGGAGAAGGCGCACGCCGGGACCGTCCGCTAGTGCGCCGATACGCGCCAAGTCGGTCGCCCTGCCGTCGACGGGGGTGAGGTCGATCTTGAAGTCCCCGGAGTGCAGTATGACGCCTTTGGGCGTGTGGAATGCTGTGGCGAAGCCGTGCGGCACAGAATGGGTTACCGGTATGAACTCGACATCGAAGGGACCGATCTGGCGGCGCTCGCCGTCGCGCACGACGACCAGGTCTGTGCGATCGAGCAGCCCTGCCTCCTCGATCCTGCTTCGGGCCAAACCGAGGCTCAGAGCAGAACCGTAGATAGGAAATGACAGTTCACGCAGCAGATAGCTGAGGCCCCCGCAGTGGTCCTCGTGGCCGTGAGTGATGATGGCGCCCTCTATGCGCTCAGAGTTGTCACGCAAGTACGAGAAGTCGGGCAGGACGAGGTCGATCCCGGGCATGTCGTCGTCTGGGAACATCAGGCCGCAATCCAACAGCATTATCCGGCCTGACACCTCGACGCAGGCGCAGTTCCGTCCTATCTCACCGAGACCGCCCAGGAAGACGATACGGACCGGATCAGCCACGAATAGACTCGATCAGCCTAGTCGCCGCCGCGTCCAGGTGCCCGGGCGCATCTCCCACCGGCGGCCTGCATTGTCCGACCGCATGTCCAAGAGCGCGCATAGCCGCCTTCGCCGGGATCGGGTTCGGCGTCTCGTCACTCGACTGGAAACGATGCGAGGCGATTAGGCGTGCGTTTATCGACCTCGCCAGATCGACGTCGCCTTTGAAAAATGCTGCCGCCATCTCCCCGACGAGCTCTCCCGCCCAGTGTGACTCCACTGAGATCACACCGACAGCTCCGAGCGCCAGAAGTGCGAGGGTGTCGGCGTCATTGCCGCTGTAGACGTCGAAGCCCGGAGGGCAGCGGGCTATAAGCTCCGCAGTAGCGGCCGGGTTAGCGGTGGCGTCCTTGACTCCTGCGATCACACCTTCGTCGGCGAGCCTCAAGATGACGTCCGGAGCGATTTTGCGCCCGGTGCGAACGGGGATGTCATAGACGACGACGGGCAGGTCACCGGCTGCAGCCGCCACCGCCCGGAAGTGCGCCTCTATTCCCGCCTGCGACGGCCGGCTGTAGTAGGGGGTGACCGCCAGAATGCCGCTAACCCCGCAACGCAGCGCGTCGCGTGTCAAGGCCACCGAATGTGCCGTGTCGGAAGTCGAAGTGCCGGCTAGCACCGGGGCGTCCACCGCCGACGAAACGGCGCGCCACAGTTCGGTCTTCTCGTCGTCACTTAGCGTCGGGGACTCGCCGGTCGTGCCTGACACCACCAGAAAATCACTGCCGTGCGAGCACAACCACCTCGCAAGATCAGCCGCGGCCGTGACGTCTAGGCGGAGGTCCGAGTCGAACGGGGTGACCATAGCGGTGCCCACGGCACCGAACCTGGAGTTGTCGGTCATACGCCAACTTTACTCAGCCATGGCAGTATCGCTGTCCGGGAACTTGAGCGAGATGGCAGGACGCAGCGAGTGTGTTCGCGCCCTACTTGAATAAGACCGGTTCTAGGCCCACGGTAACGCCCGGCCGTGACACCACGAATCTGACTGCCGCAAGCACGCCCGGCATGAACGAGCCCCTGTCGATAGAGTCGTGGCGGATGGTGAGGGTCTGCCCCGATGTTCCGAGGATGACTTCCTGGTGAGCGACCATGCCCCTCATCCGAACGGAGTGGATACGGATTCCTCCATCTCCGCGACCCCCGCGGGCCCCGCTTAGAACTTCGGACTCGGTAGGATCGGCCCCCCACTCTCCTGACGCGGCGGCCATCCGCTCTGCAGTCGTGATCGCCGTGCCCGACGGCGCATCCACCTTGGCGTCGTGATGAAGTTCGATTATCTCCGCAGTGTCGAACCACGGGGATGCCATCTCCGCAAAACGCATCATGAGAACCGCCCCGATTGCGAAGTTCGCTGCGATCACGCATCCGAGAACTCCGTCAGGGGGAAACAGCTCCGAAAGACGGCCGACCCCGGCCTCTCCGAGCCCGGTCGTGCCGATCACCATGTGTACGCCGTTGCCGGCGCACCAGGCCGCGTTCTCCAGGGCCGCCGCCGCAACTGTGAAGTCGACTGCGACTACCGCGCCGTCTTCTGCAACGTGGGTAATGTCACCACTTCTGACGGCGACACCTGGGAGCCCCACGCCGGGGTCCGCGTCCCGGCCACCAGCCCACGCCGGGTCGACAGCTGCGACCAGTTCGAGATCCGAGGAACCGGTCACCGCCTCGCAGACCGCCGCCCCCATCCGCCCGGCCGCCCCGATCACAGCGACCTTCACGGCTTGGACGGCCCGATCGAAGCGACAGTGCGGGGTCCGCCCAGCCACCGCCGGGCGGATTCGTTGACCTCTTCCAAGGTCAGTTCCTCGATCTTCTTCTCGACTTCGTCGAGTGACCTGACGCGACCGTGGACTAGTTGGGCGTGGCCGAGGCGGCTCATCCGGGCCCCGGAATCCTCGAGGCCTAGCGCCAGCGAGCCACGCATGTGGCCTTTAGCGGAGGCGAGCTCCTCGTCGGTGATGCCGCTGGCCGCCATGCGGTCAAGTTCGGCCATGACAAGCTCAAGCACCTCACCGCTACGCGACGGCGAACTGCCGGCGTAGACGGCAAGCGCCCCTGCGCCTTCGAAACCTAACCGGTAGGCGTAGACGGAGTAGGCGAGGCCGCGCTCCTCTCGCACCGACTGGAAGAGTCGGCTCGCCATCCCGCCGCCGAGCACGTGCTCGACCACTGCGAGGCTGTGGCGGTCTTCGTCGTCCCTGTCAGGTCCCGGCACGGCGACCGCCAGATGCGCCTGTTCGGTGTCGCGTTCGAGGTCGCTTCGCGCTAGCGCAGGGGCGCTCGGGGCGCTCCGCGACGGTGGCTTGCCGCCAACGCTTCCGATACGAGATCCAACCAGGTCCACTACCTCGTCGTGCTCGACGTTGCCGGCGACGGCTACGACAATGTTACCGGGACGGTAGTGCACCGAGTGAAAAGTGGCCACGTCGTCGACGGTCATCGCGTTCACGGTCTCGGGGTCGCCGAGGACTTCCCTTCCGAGGGGATGCCCTGGGAAGAGGGCGTCAGCCAGCAGGTCGTGGACCTGATCCGACGGCTCGTCGGAGTGCATCAGGATCTCCTCGAGGATCACCCTTCGCTCCGTCTCGAATTCGTCGGGGCGAAGCGCGGGGGCCCACACGATGTCCGACATGAGCTCGAGGCCCATCGCCAGGTCGTCGGCGAGCAGCCTCACATAGAAAGTCGTGTACTCCTTGGTGGTGAACGCGTTCATGTCGCCGCCAACCGATTCGACCGCCAATGCGATACTGCGCGCGCTGCGCTGCGCTGTCCCTTTGAAAAGGAGATGTTCAAGGAAGTGCGAGGCGCCTGCAAGTGCGGGCGCTTCGTCCACCGAACCTGTTCCCACCCAGAAACCGATGCTCACCGAGCGGATTTCGGACATCCGCTCGGTGACCACGGTTAGGCCTTCGGGGAGAGTAGTAGAGCGATGGCTCACGCCGGCTGCGTCAGCTCCGCCGGCGGCGAGGGTTACGCCTCGGTGACCTCGACGAGTCCGCCTCAGCCAGTCCACCCGAGGTCTCGGGACCCAAGTCGCCGAAAGTGACCGCAGCCTCCGCCTCCCAGCTTGCCTCGAACGAAATTGTCGCAGCAGCTTCCTCGCCGCCGCTCTCATTGTCGCGTTGACGGCCAGCCGAGGCTGGCGCTGCGTCAGCCGGTTCGCCGGCGACAGACAGAGACACCTTCCCCTGAGGGTCGATGTCGTCCACCCTGACCTCGATCTCGTCTCCGAGGTCGACGACGTCCTCGACGCGCTCGACCCGCTTGCCGCGACCGAGCTTGGAGATGTGAACCAAGCCGTCGCGTCCGGGCAGGATGTTGACGAAAGCCCCGAACTTGGTGACGTTGACCACCTTGCCGCGATAGACGGCGCCTACCTCGGCCTTCGGCGGGTCGAGGATCATCTCGATCCTCCGCCGGGCTTCGGCGACGGCCGCCCCGTCACGTGCTCCGATGGTGACAGTTCCGACGATCCCGTCGTCGTCGACCGCTATGTCAGCGCCCGTCTCTTGCTGTAGGGCGTTGATCACCTTGCCCTTCGGGCCGATCACCTCTCCGATCTTGTCGATCGGGATCTCGAGGCTGACGATCTTCGGCGCACTTGCCCGCACCTCGCTTCGCGGGGTAGCTATCGCCTTCTCCATCACCGCAAGGATCTCGACACGCGCCTTGTAAGCCTGGCGCAGAGCTTCACCGAGCACAGAAGCCGGCAGGCCGTCGATCTTCGTGTCGAGCTGCAACGCGGTGACGAAGTCTGCGGTGCCGGCGACCTTGAAGTCCATGTCACCGAATGCATCCTCCGCGCCGAGGATGTCGGTCAGCGTCACGTATTGATCGTCGACTTTGACCAGACCCATTGCGATACCGGCTACCGGTGCCTTGAGGGGGACACCCGCATCCATGAGCGAGAGGCTGGACGAACACACCGACGCCATGGACGTCGAACCGTTGGAGGAGAGAACCTCAGAGACGAGCCTGAGCGCGTACGGGAACTCCTCGACCGGCGGCACGACCGGCAGGAGAGCCCGCTCGGCCAGCAGGCCGTGTCCGATCTCGCGCCGCTTCGGGCTTCCGACGCGGCCGGTCTCTCCGTTCGCGTACGGGGGCATGTTGTAGTGGTGCATGTAGCGTTTCTTGTCGTCGACGCCGATCGTGTCGAGAAGCTGGTCCATGCGGGGCATGCCGAGCGTCGTGATGTTGAGCACCTGAGTCTCGCCCCGCTGGAAAAGCCCGGATCCATGCGCCGTCGGGATGAGACCGACCATCGCAGTGAGCGGCCTTATCTGATCTGTCGTCCGGCCGTCGATCCTGACACCCTCCGATGCTATGCGCTCACGCACGAGCTTCTTGGTGAGAGAGCGGACCGCAGCCTTGATTTCCCCCTCACGCCCGGCGAACTCGTCGCCAAGCTCCGCCGAGATCGACTTGGATGCCGCGGAGGTTGCGCTGTCGCGTTCCACCCGGGCGGTAATAGTCGTCGCTGCCCGTACGCGCTCGGTCCCGACCGCCGCCACCCGCTCCGCCACGTCGTCGCCGTAGTCGCGCTGCGGGACGTAGTCGATAGGCGCCCGGGAGCCCGCCTTCGCGACCAGCTCGCGCTGAGCCTCGATGCTCTCGCGGATCCAGGTCTTGGCGGACTCCAAGCCGTCCGCGATGACCGCCTCGGTCACCTTCGGCGCACCGGACTCGTAAAGCTCCCAAGATGCCGCCGTACCACCGGCCTCGACCATCATGACGGCGATGTCGCCGTCATCGAGCTGCCTTCCTGCGACGACGAGCTCGAACGCAGACTCGTCACCGTCCTGGTAGCTGGGGTGCGGGATCCAGACCCCCTCAGCGTTGAACGCCACTCTCACAGCGCCTATCGGACCCTCGAATGGGATACCGGAGATCATCAAGGCTGCACTCGCCGCGTTGATGGCAAGCACGTCGTGGGGGTTCTCCAGGTCCGCGCCGAGCACGGTGAGCACGACCTGGGTTTCGTTGCGGTAACCATCGGCGAAGCTCGGCCGGAGAGGCCGGTCGATCAGCCGGGCGGTCAGGATCGCCGTGTCGGACGGGCGTCCCTCACGACGGAAAAAGGAGCCGGGTATCTTGCCGGCCGCGTACATTTTCTCCTCGACGTCCACTGTGAGAGGAAAGAAGTCGATCCCTTCGCGCACGGACGTTGCGGCGTTGGCGGTTGCCAGGACGAGCGTGTCGCCGAGCCGTCCAACCACCGCCCCCTGGCTTTGCGGGGCGAGGAGCCCCGTCTCGAAGGAGAGCACCTTGTCGGTGCTGCTCACAGGGACGGACACGGATATGGTTTGGTCAGGATTAGCGACCATAGGGTCGCTCCTTTCTGTACTGGGAGCAACCCTATGACCAGTTCCCAGTCGACGACCGCCCGACCCTTCGGCCGGGAAACCGTCGACTGGCAGCTGGCCTCCGCAGGCCGCTCGCTGGGTGGACGGTGTGGCCTAGCGACGCAAGCCGAGTCTCGAAATCAGGCTTCGGTAGCGCTCGACGTCGTTCTCCCGAACGTAATCGAGGAGTCGGCGACGACGACCAATAAGCTTCATGAGGCCCCGCCGGGTGTGGTGGTCACCCTTGTGCATCTTCAGATGCTCCGTCAGGTGGGCGATACGCTCGCTCAGGATAGCGACCTGCACCTCGGGTGACCCTGTATCGGTGTCGTGGGTACGATAGGTCGCTATTGTTGCGGTTTTGTCTGGCATGAATGAGTATTCCTTGGCATCGTCGACGATGGCGCACCAACCGTCCGGGACCTCAGCTGCGCCCGTTCCGCCGACTCGCTGACGAGTTGACTTGAGATTGGGGCGCGTCCGAACCGAACGGCAGTGCCGCTCATGGTAGCACTCCTCGGCGGACGGCCGTCATCTACCCCGAAGTCGAACCGGGGCCGGTCCGGCCGAGCACCTCGCGTGTCGTGACGACGTCGCGCTGCATCTGCTCGATCAGAGCCAGGGATGACTCGAAGCGCGCCTGCGAACGTAGATGCGCGACGAACTCGACCCTGGCCGGTTCGCCGTAGAGGTCACCATCGAAGTCGAGCAGGTGCGCCTCCAAAAGGCGCTGCCCGTGCTCCTCGTAATAGGTAGGTCGTCGCCCGACGGAGATCGCGCTCGGAAGCCGCACCCCGTCGTCGCGCTGGTACCAACCGGCGTACACGCCGTCGCCGGGAACCGCAATGACGTCGCCGACTGCTACGTTCGCTGTCGGGAAACCGAGCTCGCGTCCCCTCTTGTCGCCCCCCGACACGACGCCTCGAACCTGGTGGGGGCGCCCGAGGAGGGAGGCGGCCTCACTCACCGATCCCTCGGCGAGCAGGGCCCTGATCCGAGTCGACGAGATCGGAGCCCGCCCGAGGCCGCCGCTGAACAGTCTGAGCCCGGTGACGTCGAAGCCGAGCCGGGATCCCATCTCGCCGAGCAGGGTCACGCTCCCGGTCCGGTCGTGGCCGAAGTGGAAGTCGTGACCCACGACCACAGCTTTCGCGTCGAGCACGCCCACGAGGACCTCGTCTACGAAACGCTCGGCGGGCTCGCCCGACCGCTCCTCGTCGAAGCGCACCAAAAGCACGTAGTCGACCCCCGTCCGGCCGAGCAGCTCCAGCTTCTGCTCCATATCGGTGAGAAGCTTCGGTGCTGACTCCGGACGGACCACCGAGGCCGGGTGACGGTCGAAGGTGACGACAGCCGAGGCTAGGCCCTGTTCGGCCGCCACCCTCTTGACACGATCGATGACGAGCCGGTGACCTGTGTGGACGCCGTCATATGCACCGATCGTCACAGCGCACGAGACCGGCGCTCGGCTCTCCCCGGGGTAGTGCAGGACCTCCACGTCAGACGAGATTAGTGCGACAGCTTTTGGGGACCCTGACCGGCGCCGAACCCTGACGCCTCACCCTGCAGCCTCGACGACCACTCCCGCAACGGCATCCTCCGCGTCCCCAGGCAGGTACACCGCCAGAAGTAACCCTCCCTCCCCGAGCAGGCGCCAAGGCCCGACACCCTTGACCCCGAGGTTGTCCAAGCTCAAACGGCGTCCGCTTCGCACCTTGCGTTCCACCTCGGCGTCGACGTGGACCGCCTCCAGCCACGGAAGTGCGTCGGGCATCTCTAGCACCGAGTCGGGGTCGACTTCTTCGAGCGGCACGGCCACGTCGAGGCCCCACGGCCCGACAGACGTACGACGGAGGTTACGCACGTGCGCGCCCCCGCCGAGAAGCCGCCCCAGATCGTCGGCAAGAACCCGGACGTAGGTGCCGGTCGAGCAGCAAATCTGAGCCTGCAGCACCGGGCCGTGAGGCCCTCGACCTGCAAGTGTGACGTCGAATCGATCGATCGTCACCGGCCGTGCGGCCCGCTCGACCTCGACGCCGTCACGGGCCAGCTCGTACAGCCGCCGTCCGCCGACTTTGAGCGCTGAAACCATCGGGGGGACCTGGAGGATCTGACCAGTCAGTCGCCTTGCGGCCACCACGGCCTGGTCAAAGGAGACGCCGGACATGTCCCAGGTCGCCGTGGGATCCCCCGAGGCGTCAAGAGTGGACGTCGACTCCCCAAGAACGATCTCGGTGGTGTAGCACTTACCAAGCCCTGCCATGAAGCGCATCAGGCGCGTCGCTCGTCCGAGAGCGACCACGAGGACCCCCGTCGCATCCGGATCCAGCGTTCCGGCATGGCCGACCCTACGCTGCGCAAAGACGCGCCGACACCGGCCCACCACGTCGTGACTTGTCATACCCGGCGGTTTGTCCACCACGACCAGGCCGTCAAACACCCTCGGCTCCGCCCGGAGGATCAATGTCGGGTTCAGCACTCGGATCAGCCGGGTAAACCTCCTCCGCGCTCGGGGGAAGATGGCTGAGGATTTCCTCGATGCGCAGACCCGCGGCGACTGCGGGGTCTGCCACAAAGCGCAGCCGCGGAGTGCGACGCAGCTTCAGCTGGCCTGCGATTGCCGCCTGCAGCCCGGCCCTTTCGGATTCCAGCGCCGCCTTGTCCGCTTCGCTCATAGACGACAGCAGCACGGTGGCGTTACGCAGGTCGCGATCGCACTCGACCGCGGTCACTGTGAGCATGCCGAGGTGCTCGCTGTCGCTTTCTATGCGTTCCAGTTTGTCAGCGAGAACCTCTCGAAGTACCTCGTTTAGCCGGACAGTCCGCGAGTACCCGCGCTCCGAACGGGGATAACGGCTCTTCGTTGATCGCTTGTTTTTCATCAGAGCTCCTCTTCAGAGTCGCACACGTCCCGAATCGACGACAGGACTTCCGCCTCGGGGAACGACCACACGAATCGCTCGACCGCATCGATCACCTGCACTGCGTGCGAGCGTGTAGCGGACACGCACGCGAAGCCGACCGCGGCAAGCTGCCAGCTGTCTTGGTGCGCCACTTCCGCGGCAGCCACGTTGAAGCGTCGCCGCGCTCCCTCTACGACGGGCCGCACCAATGATCGCTTCTCCTTGAGCGAACTTACACCACGTAGGCGCAGTTCGAGTACGAGCGTTGCCGTATGCACTTCGCTGAGGTCCCGCCGCTTTAAAGCCGGGACAGTTCCCTAGGAATCTCCCTGTCCTCGAAGGTTTCGATGATGTCTCCTTCGCGCAAATCCTGGTTGTTGGACAGGCCGACACCACACTCGAATCCCTCGTTGACCTCGCGGGCGTCGTCCTTGAATCGCTTGAGGGACGTGATCGCGCCCTTCCAGATGATTACGCCGTCCCTGAGGAAGCGCACCTTGGACCCACGCGTTATCCGTCCGTGGCGGATGTAACAGCCAGCGATCGCACCGACTCGTGGGACTCGGAAGATTTCGCGGACCTCGGCCTCGCCCGTGACGACTTCCTCGTACTCGGGGGCCAGCATGCCGACCATCGCACTTTCGATATCCTCAATGAGCTTATAAATAATCTCATATGTTCTTATCTCGACATCGTGATGCTCGGCGAGATCACGCGAACCCCGATCCGGACGAACGTTAAAACCGAGGATCGTCGCATTCGACGCCTGCGCGAGGGTTACGTCGTTTTCTGTTATGCCACCTACCGCCCGATGTATGAACGAGAGCTTCACCTCGTCGCGTTCGAGCTTGCGAAGGCTTTCGGTGACCGCCTCGAGCGAACCTTGGGTATCTGCCTTGAGCACAAGGTTGAGGGTCGCAGTCTCGCCACGCTGGATCTGCTCGAAGATGTCCTCGAGCTTCGCTCCGGTGCCAGTCGCAGACGACGAACGGCGGAGGTCCGCCGCCCTGAAACGCTGCTCGCGCTGCTCGCCGATGTCGCGGGCTGTCTTCGCCTTGTCGGTCACCCTGAACTCGTCGCCTGCCGAGGGCACGCTTCCGAACCCGAGGACCTGCACCGGCGTCGACGGTCCGGCCTCCTTGGTGTTTGCGCCGTTCTCGTCTAAGAGCGCCTTCACACGACCCCACGCCGCTCCCGCCACGATCGGATCGCCCAGGCGGAGAGTCCCGGACTGGACGATAACTGTCGCAACCGGCCCCTTGCCAGGATCGAGGTTCGCTTCGAGGACGATACCTTTCGCCCTGCCGTCGGGGTTCGCTCCAAGCTCTTCGAGCTCGGCGACCAAAAGCACCTGTTCGAGCAGATCGTCGATACCGAAGCTCTGAAGAGCTGAGATCTCGACCATGATCGTGTCACCGCCCCAGGCTTCGGGGACCAAACCCTGCTCGGAAAGCTGCTGCATCACGCGGTTGGGATCCGCGTTGGCCCGGTCGATCTTGTTGATCGCAACGACGATCGGAACGTCTGCGGCCTTGGCGTGGTTGAGGGCCTCCACGGTCTGCGGCATCATCCCGTCGTCGGCGGCAACGACAAGGACGACGATGTCGGTCACCTCGGCGCCGCGCGCCCTCATAGCGGTGAAGGCCTCGTGTCCCGGCGTGTCGATGAACGTGAGTTTGTGACCCTGGTAATCGACCTGGTAGGCGCCGATGTGCTGCGTGATCCCACCGGCTTCACCGGCGACCACGTTTGCAGCGCGGATGCGGTCGAGCAGGAGGGTCTTGCCGTGGTCGACGTGGCCCATGACAGTTACGACGGGGGGCCGCGACTGAAGGTCTTCTTCGTTGTCGTCGTCGTCGTCGAAGTACTTCGCCTGGAGCTCGGCCTCTTTCTCCTCGCCAGGGTCCACCAGCCGTACCGTCGCGCCGATCTCAGCTGCAAAAAGCTCGATCATCTCGTCGGAAAGGGATTGTGTGGTCATGACCATCTCACCCTGCTCGAAGAGAAAACGGACCACATCGGCCCCTGAGCGGTTCAGCTTCGGGCCCAACTCCTGAGCCGTCGCTCCGCGCTCGACTATGACCTCGCCATCGGGAATCGCAGCATTGGACGGCGTGTAATGGGTTATCTCCTGAGCTTCCAGCTCTTCGATGTTGCGCCGCGAACGACGCTTCGGCCGACGGCCCTGGGGGCGACCCCTGTTGCCGAACGCCCCGCTGCGCGAAGGCCCTCCGGGACCTCCCCCGGGACCTCCACCACCCTGGCCCGGTCGCGCACCTGGGACAGCTCCGCCTGGACGGTTCCAGGCGCCTGCGGGCGCGCTGCCAGGCACGCCCGGGCGCATCCCGCCTGCGCGTGCTCCGCCACCCATCGGGGGGCGCGACGTGCCAGGCGCGCCGGACGGGCGGCCACCTGAGGGGGCCGGGCGGCTCTGCGGCTGACGACCCGGCGGCGGTGGGATAGGTTTTCCTGAAGCCGACAGGGGCGGACGGCGCACTCCAGGCGGAGGGGGTATCGGCTTTCCCGTAGAGGAAAGCATCGGGGCGCTCTGCTTGGAATCACCGCTATCCGCGCTCGACGGGGCCGGCAACTGCGCAACTTGGTCCGCTGAGGCCGCAACGCCTGGACGCCCGCCGGTCGGAACCGGATCGGTCGCAGGGGCGTGGGGACGCTGCGACGAGCGCGGAACACTCGCTGCGCGAGGAGGGGCTGGTTGGGGAGCAGAGCTTCGCGGTCGAAGCTGCTCCTCGCGAGTCCCCGCCGGCGCTCCACCACGGTTACGGCCTTCGTCGTGACTCACGCGATCCGCACCAGGTCTGGCGGTGGCTCGGTGCTCTCCCGAGACGGCATTTGGCCTTTCAGCGGCCTTAGGCGAATCCGTCGCTGGATGCGGGGCTACCGCGGGCACAGGAGCGACCGGCTCGGCTGGCCCGTCTGCCGTGACGTGTAGGCCGTCGCTCACCTGGCCAGGATGCCGCTCGGCCGCTACGACCACCGAGGGACGCTCCGGGTCGGCGCTTGAACTCGCGAGCGAAGCGGCACTCGACCCGGCGTTGGCAGGCGACGCTGCTATCACGGGCGCACCACTGGCCTCCGCACGCGAAGTCGTCGAAGGAGCTGGCTTCTCCTCGGGCGCGTGCGAGCGCTCATCGCGAACGCCGGGCACGGCGCTTGGCGCGCTAGCAGGGCCGGCATGCTCAACCTCTTTGATTACCGCGGTCGTCACGACGCTCGGGACAGGCTCGCCGTCGGCACTGACAGACCCGACGGGACGGCGAAGGCCATCACGGTCCGCCTTGCGACGGACCCGGTCTGCTTGCTGGTCCTCGATACTCGAGGAGTGGCTCTTGACCCCGATGCCAAGCTGTATGCAGAGGTCCAGAGCTTCCTTATTGGTCAGGCCGAGCTCTCGTCCTAGCTCGTACACCCGAATCTTTTTGGCCAAGTTGGTCAGTCAGTCCCTTCTCGATGTTTCAAGCGATCTCCGAAGCAGC
>JAKBBS010000234.1 GCA_021808425.1 Actinomycetes bacterium | reverse complement strand
CAACCGCCCCGAAGCGGGTCAACAACAAGAAGAAGAAGCGTCGTTAGGCGCATGAGAGGCTAGGAAAGACATGGCAGTCAAGCTCCGCCTGATGCGGATGGGAAAAAAGAAGCAGCCCTACTACCGGCTCGTCGCAGCTGACAGCCGGTCGCCGCGAGACGGTCGGTTCATCGAGATACTCGGCACCTACGAGCCTCGCGCCGAGCCGAGCCGCTTCAGTGTGGATCGTGACAAGGTTGCCAAGTGGATCGGAAACGGGGCGCAGCCTACCGAGACGGTCGCCCGTCTCCTGGCGAGCGGCGATTCCTCAGCGCAGTCCTCGTGAGTTTTTCCGACGCCGAAGGCTCGCCGGACGGGGATCTCACGCATGATGGGGACGACTTGCCGGAGTCCGACGGCTGGGACGACGACGACCACGTGCCGGCCGGACGGGCCGGTGCTGTCCTCGCCTACCTAGCGTCGAGCCTCGTGGAGACTCCCGATCAGGTGAAGGTCGTTGCATCCGAGGCGCGAAACTCGACGAAGCTGACCCTGAGCGTCGCGCCTGGGGATGTCGGAAGGGTGATCGGCCGACGGGGCCGGGTCGCCCAGGCGATCAGGACTGTGGTGAGGGCGGCGGCCGTTCGAGACGGCCAGGATGTCCAGGTGGACATCGCCGATTGAGCGTCGTGTCCGCTTGACTGGCATATGCGATTGACTGGCGCGGCCGGGCGACCGGGGCCGCCGGCGCCGCCGGCGCTCCTAGAGGTCGGGCGTATCCTCAAACCCCACGGGCTCAAGGGTGGCGTCGTAGTCGAACTTTGGAGCAACCGAGGCGAGCGTCTCGCACCGGGCGCCGAACTTCGCTGCTCCGCTCGGTGCTTGAACGTGGTCACGTCGGCGGAGCTGCCCGGACGTGCCGACGGATCGCGGTGGTTGGTCGGCTTTGCCGGCGTCGACAGCGTCGAGGCGGCAGAGGATCTCAGGGGAGAGGTGCTCATCGCAGAGTCGATCGAGGTCGAGGGGGCGCTGTGGGTGCACGAGATGGTGGGCGCAATACTCTGCGGCCCGGACGGGGAATCGGTCGGCGAGATCGCTGCGGTTCAGGCCAACCCCGCAAGTGACCTCATTGTTCTTGACGACGGGAGACTCGTACCTTTGACTTTCGTGGTCAAAGACGTCGACGGGACCTTCAAGGTCGACGGCCCGCCGGGCCTCCTCGACCTCTGAGGGCTGTCACTGGGGATCGGGTCGACCGGGATGCAAGTGAATGACCAGCAGACGGTGCTCTTGTGGCGACCGGTGCAGGTGAACGACCGGCCATGCCGATGAAAGTGTGCTCAGCCAAATGAGGATTGACGTCATCACGCTGTTCCCGGACCTCATCAGATCCTGGGGTGACGCAAGCCTGTTGGGGCGCGCAACCAGAAGCGGCCTCTTGGATCTGAGAGTCCACGACCTGCGCTCGGCCGCGAGCGACCCACGCCACTCGGTCGATGACAGCCCGTATGGCGGGGGAGCGGGCATGGTGCTATGCGCCGAGCCGGTGTTCGTCATCGTCGAACGCGAACAGCCGAAGCGCCCACTGTTCCTGCTCGCTCCGAGCGGGAAGCGCTTCGACCAGTCCATGGCTTCGAGCCTCGCATGCTCCGACGGGTTCAGCCTCATCTGCGGCCGCTACGAGGGTGTCGATCAAAGGGTAAGCGACCATCTTTGCGACGGCGAGATATCTCTCGGTGACTTCGTCCTAAGTGGCGGGGAGGTCGCCGCGCTGGCGGTTATCGAGGCGGTGGCACGCCTAGTTCCCGGTGTGATGGGCAACACCGAATCGGCGGACGAAGAGAGCTTCAGCCGGGGCCTCCTCGAGTACCCGCAGTACACAAGGCCGCTGAGTTTCAGGGGTTGGGAGGTGCCAACCGTGCTTGTCGGCGGTCACCATGGCCTCGTGAGCCGTTGGCGTCACGCTCAGGCCCTGGCGCGAACCGTCGCCTTACGGCCCGATATCATCGAGAGCCGCGGCGGTCTCAGCGACCAAGAGCAGCGACTGCTCGACGAGTTCGACTCCGAACCGCTAACCTAGGAGGTTCTACCGAGATCTGCCCGAAGTTCGAAATCTGTCCGACGCTGTAATCCGCAGGAGCGCTACTCCCAATGAACCCCACCGACCTGATCGACCGTGACGCCGTCCGAGAGGACGTGCCGGAATTCGCCCCTGGGGACACCCTCAAGGTGCACGTACGGGTCGTAGAGGGGACCAGGGAGCGCGTTCAGGTATTCCAGGGAGCGGTGATTCGCCGGCAGGGGTCGGGGATCAGAGAGACGTTCACGGTGCGCAAGCTCAGCTTCGGTGTCGGCGTCGAGAGGACCTTCCCAGTGCACTCGCCGGTGATCGCGAAGATCGAGGTCGTCACGAACGGTGACGTGCGTCGGGCGAAGCTGTACTACCTGAGGGACCGGACCGGCAAGGCGGCGAAGATCAAGGAAAAGCGCACACCTTCCGATCCGAAGGGGTCTAGCCGCTCGGCGGCAAAGTAGTCACGGCTCGCTGAGTCGCCTCAGTTGGCGTTCAGGTGAATCAGGTTGCGATCTAGTCTGAATCCGCCTGGCTGCGCTGCCTATTCTGCCTCAGTAGCCGTCATATTTGGACAAGATCTTCGGGTGCCGGACACAACCTGACCATTCGAAGCGATTTTCGCACTTTTTGCTACACAGGCTTCCTTCCCAAAAGATCCTGTACAAGCCCTCGCTCAGAAAACGCACTTTTGGTAAGAAAGTTTTCCAGGTTCAAGATCCTGACCAATTTTGACGGTCTTCGGCGCTAGTGGCGTCACCCAGAGCCCTGGAGGAACCGAGCTACCGTCGGTGTTTCAGTCCTGGCGATCTGAGGCGACCGGAGGTTGCTAGTCGTTTCGGTGTCAGGACCGGGGTGATGGTGAAAGCGGTGTGCTGCCTTGCTTGCAATCCGAGGAAGGAAACCTCGGCAAATGGTCAAGGTGTTCAAAAGTATCGCCCCAACCTTCCAAGTCGATTTTAGATACAATTAAAACGAATGGAAATTATTAAAATAGCTTGTGGATGGCGGTACCGTGATCGGGACCTACGACGACGAGATTTCCTTCGAACCGAGCGCTGTTCGCATCGCCGCCGAGGGGCGCAGTCTCGTCGTTTGGTCACCGGCCGACTCGATCGTGCCCCGACATGGCTGCAGTCGGCCTAGCATGTGCCCCGTGAGTGAAGCAGTGCCCCGATGAGCGCCGAGGACCTCGAGCGCTACGAGACGGAGATCGAACTAGCCCTTTATCAGGAGTACCGGGCGGTTCTGGCGATGTTCCGGTACGTGGTGGAGACGGAACGACGCTTCTACCTCGCCAACGAGGTTCAGGTGGAACCGAAAGGAGCGGGCGACCGGACATACTTCGAGATAGCGCTTCGCGACGCATGGGTCTGGGATATGTACCGACCGGCGCGGTTCGTCTCATCTGTCCGGGTGGTCACTTTCAAGGACGTCAACGTTGAGGAGCTCCCGGACAAGGAGTCTTTCTGAGCGATGGCCGGTCCCGGAGCGACGGAACGTCGGCGCGGCTTGGGACGCCTCGGAGAGGACCGCGCCGCGCAGTGGTATCTGGAGCACGGTTTTGAGATCATGGCGCGCAACTGGCGATGTTCCCAGGGCGAGATCGACATCGTCGCTTGCAAAGGCCCCCTCCTAGTGTTCAGCGAGGTGAAGGCAAGAAGTTCGTCGCGCTTCGGAGAACCGTTCGAGGCTGTCGGTCCGACGAAGCAGAGTCGGCTCCGTCGACTCGCGGCCGCATGGCTGCGCTCTAATGTCCAGCACAATTCGCGCAGGGGACCTTTCGAGATTCGCTTTGACGTGGTGTCAGTCACCGGCGGATCCCTGGACGTGATGGAATCCGCATTTTGAGCGGAAGTTCCGAAATCGAACGTTCGCCTGGCATCACGTCGCGATCGCTCGCCCCCGCAACCATGGCTGTCCATCTCGGCCGCCCCCCCGCCTCGCCGGGATCGGCAGTCAACCCGCACCTTGTGCTCAGCTCCACATTCCATCAAGGCGGTTCCAGCTCCTACGCCAGGGATGGCAGCCCGACGTGGGAGGGCTTCGAAGCGTTGGTGGGCGGGCTCGAAGGCGGCACTTGTGTAACGTTTTCCTCCGGGATGGCTGCGGTGTCTGCCGTCGTGGAGAGCCTGCCGATACCAGGAAGGGTTGTCGTCGTCGCCGACGCCTACAACGGAACTCGCCGGCTTTTGGCCGATCTGGCAGGACGCGGCCGCCTTCGATACCGAACCGTCGACCTTGCACAAAACGCCGACGTCCTTTTGGCGTGCGCCGAGCTGGTGGAGGCGCCAGGTCGGCCATCGGGAACAGACGGGGCGTTCGGAGCGGGCGGCTTGCTGTGGTTGGAATCACCGACGAACCCCCTGCTCGCCATCGCCGATATCTCAGCTCTCGCTCAGGGGGCTCACGGGCTCGGAATGGACGTCGTGGTGGACAGCACATTCGCGTCGCCGCTCGGGCAGCGACCGCTCGATCTCGGTGCCGACGTCGTTGTGCACAGTGCGACGAAGATCCTCTCCGGACACTCCGACGTGCTGATCGGGGCGGTCGTTACAAGGCGAGGCGACGTAGCGGAGGAGGTTTCGCGTCGCCGGACGCTGCACGGGGCGATACCGGGGTCGCTCGAGTCGTGGCTGGCGCTTCGCGGTGCTCGCACGTTGTCGGTTCGCCAGCCCAGGGCAGCTGCCAACGCAGGAGTTCTTGCGCAAAGGCTGGCTGCTCACCCGCAGGTATCGAGGGTGTTCTACCCGGGATTGCGATCACATCCCGGTCACGAGCTTGCGCTCAAGCAGATGAGCGACTTCGGGACGATGGTCAGTTTCGAGGTGCTCGGCGGGGCGGTCTCAGCCGATGCCTTGTGCGCCGCCCTTCGACTGCTCACTGTCGCAACCAGCTTGGGTGGAGTCGAGACGCTCATAGAACGTCGATCCCGCTGGGCGGGCGAGGAGGCGATCCCACCCGGCCTGCTTCGCATGTCGGTGGGGATCGAGGACGTCGACGATCTCTGGGCGGATCTTTCGGATGGGCTGCTCGCAGCCGAGAAGGCGGGGGCGTGCTCGGGCACAGACCCCGCCCCGACTGTCACACCGGGATCGTAGTCTCGAATCAAGCGATCGGGCGCCCGCTCTCCGGCACCTTCGACGGTGCAACCCGAGACGGAGACCCAGATGACCGCAACTGTTTCCTCAGCAACCCTCGTCGGCGTCGAAGGCCAGCCGA
>JAKBBS010000233.1 GCA_021808425.1 Actinomycetes bacterium | reverse complement strand
CCGTCTACGACGACGACGTCCCCCCGATGTTCGCCACCCCCGACGGATGCCTCGTCATGCCCGGCCCCCTATCTCACAACGGCCCCATCGTATGGTCCTGCACCGCATGGCTCGCCGGCGCCCACGTGGTGCTCCTCCCCCGCTTCGACGCCGAAGCCACCCTCGACGCGATCGCCACCCACAAGGCAGACACCGTCTACTTGGTACCGACCATGATGAAACGCATCTCTCGCCTCCCCGACGACGTCCGGGACTCCTACGACCTTTCGTCGCTCAAAGTCGTGTGGCACCTCGCCGAACCATGCCCAGAATGGCTCAAACAGACCTGGATCGACTGGCTCGGCCCCGAACGGATCTTCGAACTCTACGCAGGAACCGAAGCCCAAGCCGCGACCGTCATCACCGGAACCGAATGGCTCACCCACCGCGGCTCAGTAGGCCGCCCCGCCCGAGGATCGGTAATGATCTGCGACCCCGACGGCAACCAACTTCCTCCCGGAACGCAAGGCGAAGTGTGGATGCGCTCCGACAATGACCGCCCCACCTACCGCTACATCGGCGCCGACGCCCGCACCCGCCACGGCGGCTGGGAATCCCTCGGCGACATGGGCCGCCTCGACCAAGACGGCTACCTCTACCTCGCCGACCGCATGCAAGACATGGTCCTCACCGGTGGCACCAACGTCTACCCCGCCGAAGTCGAAGCCGCACTACAACACCATCCCGCCGTGCAGTCCTGCGCCGTCATCGGACTCCCCCACGACGACCTCGGCAACTCCGTCCATGCCATCATCCAAGCCGACCCCGACTCCGTCACCCCCGAAGAAATCCTCGCCTTCCTCGCCGGACACCTCGCCCCCTACAAACTCCCCAGAACAATCGAATACACGAGCCAGCCGCTACGAGACGACGCCGGCAAAGTGCGCCGATCCGCGCTGCGCGCCGAACGCCTGGAGGAGTGAGCGGTGAGCCCCGACCCGCCGCCGTAGCTATCGAGCCGCTCCCCGGATTCATACTCGCTCCTCGCGCGCCATGTCGGTAGGCGACCCCAACATTCGTCCGTTTTCGTGACTTGGATATATGTGGTGGAAGCAAATGAAGCCTTCGAGTCGTGGTACCGGCGGGCACATCCACGTCTGATAGCTGCTCTGGTTTCCTTCTGCGGGAACGTGGAAATAGCCGCCGACGCGGCCGATGAGGCCTGCATGCGGGCCATGGTCCGCTGGGATCGGGTCTCCGGCATGGATAGTCCAGACGGCTGGGTGTACCGGGTCGCTGTCAACCATGCCAAGCGGCGGATGCGACGCGCCCGCATGGAGAGGCTGCTTTTGGCCAAGCATAGACGGGCGGATTCCTTACCCGCCCCCGCAGCCGAGATGTGGGACGCCGTAGGCCGATTGCCCCTACGTCAGCGGACAGCTGTCGTACTGCGCTACGTCGTCGACATGCCGGAAAGCGAGATCGCCGTGGTCATGGGCGTGAGCCGTGGGACGGTCGCTTCCACCCTCTCGGATGCGAGAAAGCACCTGGGGAGGAACCTGCTGGACGAGTCAGAGGAGACGAGCAGTGGCTGAGTTGAGAGAGCTAGGACGGCGCCTGATCGAGCGCCCTCCCGTACCTGTCACCCCGACCGGCGAACTGAAGCGCCGTTGGAGACGCCGGAAGATACGTCGGGGCGCACCAGCGGCCGTTGTCGTGATCGCGGCCGTTGCGCTATTCCTGACCGTGGCGACCCAAGAAGACACCACCACTAGCGTTCAAATGGTCTCACCACCCTCGGTCTCACCACCCTCGGTCTCACCACAGTCGGTCTCACCAGGGTCGGTCTCACCACCCTCGTCGGTGTCGCTGCCGCCCGGGAAAACCGGCCAAGTCAACCCGACGCCAGCCAGCTCAGCGCTTGATCTGAGCTGGACCAACGCCGAGGACGGCTGGGTGCTGTCCTCGCACCCTTGCGCTCAGGGTCTCTGCCCTGGATTGGAGCACACGAGTGACGGGGGCGCCCACTGGGCCTCCCTGCCTGACCCGCCGGCAGTCGTCCAGAGCTCGTCCACACTCTGCTTCACCTCCACCACTAAATGCGTGAGCGACGTCGCGTTCGCCACGCCTTCCATCGGCTACCTTTACGGCCCAGCGCTTTTCGTCACCATTGACGGCGGCCTGACCTGGCATCGCCAGGCCGGTCTGATGGTTCAGACCATGGCTATCGACGGTACCCGAGCGCTGCGGGTTTCCTACACGGGTGTGGGCTGCCCCGGCCCGTGCCAGTCCACTCTGCAAGCGGCGCCTGTCGGCTCCGACACCTGGCACACGCTCGTCAAGCCCACCAACCTGTCGGATGTCGGCAGTCAGATCCTCTCTTCAGGCAACGACATCTTCCTGGCCCTCTACGGCAACCTCGCCCAAGGCGCCCAGCCAGCAACGATCTACCGGTCGCTCGACGGCGGGAACAGCTGGAGCACGCTCGCCGACCCGTGTGTCGCGGCCGCCCACCTGTCTGTACTCACCCAGCTCGCCGCCACCAATAGCGGCACACTCGACGGGCTATGCTGGAGCGCCAGGTCGAACACCACCTTGTCCATCGTGAGCCACAGCGACGGCTCTCGCTGGGACGCCCCCCAGCTCATCCCCGGAGGAGCACCTTTCGGCCTGATCGCCGCAGCCGGCCCGACCACCGTTGCTGTAGCCACCCCTGACACCGGGGGTAGCGGTCCCTACACCGCTGAACTCCTCGTCTCGACCGACAGCGGACACCACTGGACTACCGCCGCCAAACGCTCATACGAGCTCCATCTCAACACAATCGTCCCTTCCTGGCTCGGCTTCGAGACCCCCGAGGTCGGCCGGTGGGTTTGGGGTTCGAACGAGATCTGGACAACCTCGAACGGAGGACGCAGCTGGGTTCGAAGCGTCCTACCGTGACCCCGCCGACTGAAAATGAACCTGTCATGTAACGCCTTTGAAACTCGCTCCGCATTCCGAACCAGTGCTCAGCCGCCGCATTCGGCCTCCTTACCGCTCGCCTCCGACGACGCCCTGGCCTGGTGACGGCTCGTTGCGGCCCAAGACGCCGGTAACCGTCAAATTTGGTCAGGATTTTGAAGTTAGAAAAGTTTTGTACCAAAAAGTGCGTTCTTTGAGCGAGGGCTGGTACAGGATTTTCTGGGAACGGAGATCGTGTACCAAAAAGTGCAAAAAAACGCTTCAAATGGTCAGGCTGTGTCCGGCCTTCGAAGATCCTGACCAAATTGAACACGTCTAGCGCGTCGACGGCTATCGCCTTTACCCATATGTCAAGATAGACTTGACATATAGCCCAAAATGGCCCTTGTTGCGACCGACAGGTCCAGGCGATCCGTCAGGTATCACCGGCGCCCCTTCACCTGGGATAATGCTGCGTGCGAATAGCAGTCATCGGAGGAGGCATAGCCGGCTTGACCGCCGCGTGGCTCCTAGGCGTAGAACACCAGGTAGTGCTCTACGAGGCGGCAGACTCCCTGGGCGGAAACGCCCGCTCGGTCCTTGTAGGACAACCGGGCTCCGAGATTTCGGCGACCCCGGGGGCCACGTTCATATTGCCGGGCGCATATCCCTACACCATCGCTCTTCTCAGACATTTTGCGGTCCCGCTGCGCCGAAACCCGGTGGGTTTGACCATTGTCGACGAGAGCCGATCGGTGCGTTGGGCGACCCCCCGATTGAGGCGTCCGGCAGGAGTGGCCGAGAGCGGGGATGCGTCGGGATGGCTCAGGTTGCTGGCGGTAGCCTGGAAACTTGAGCGCAGCGGCGACTGGACGCTCACGTGGGACCGCTTCATCGATGCGCTCGGCGTGGGCGACCCTTTCATTCACGAGGTTGCAAATCCCATCGTCGCCGCCTTTTGGGGTTTGAGGCCTTCCGAGATCGGCCCACTTTCGGCCCGGGCGCTGCTTGCGTACGTGTCACGCCCGATGCCCGGGGCGAAGCGTTGGGTTCCAGGCTGGCCGGTCGAGTGCGCGGACGGCACAGGACGACTCGTGGAGGCCATCACCGCCGGCTTGGGCGCAATCGACATCCGATTGCACGCCGAAGTGCGGTCCGTCGTCGCTTCGGGGAGCTCACTTGTAGTAGAGCAGGCGGAGGTAGGAGAAAGGTACGACCGAGTCATAATGGCCGTTCCCCCCTGGAACGCTAATTCTTTGCTCGGGGACCCGACGCTACGAGACCTTGGTCGACTTCAGCGCACCCTGGCCCTCATTGCGATCCATTGCGACGAGGCGATGCTGCCCGAGAATCCCTCCCTGCACTCACCCGCAATGGTGGTCGTAGGCGAGGGCAGGTCCCAGCTGACCACGATCGTCGGCCGTTGCGGGGCTTCGACGGTGTTGCGAAGCTGGATCACAAATGGAGGCGGACCCCGAAATGGGATCCTTTCGACAACTTCTTTCTCGCATGTCGCACCGACGATCGACCTTTTTCGTGTGCAGGAGACAGTCCGGGCTTGGCAAGGCACACGAAACTGCTGGTTAGCTGGGTCATGGACTTGGGACGTCGACTCTATGGAAAGCGCGGTGCACAGCGGCCTGTCGAGCGCCGAGGGCATCGACTCGTCCGCTTCACGGGTCCGCTGGCTTCGAGGGCGAGCACTCGTTTGAGCTGCATCGTTCGTGCGGCGCGGCGCGGCTCGTAATCCCCGGCGGCAGCCGCCTCGGATTCGACCCGCGGACGTACTATATCGTCGCGCTATGACCGACCTGGCCGAGCTGCTAGTCGAAGACGCCGAGGCATGGCACGCCTGGTTGGACACCCACCACGCCGACCAACCCGGGGTCTGGCTGGTGCTGCACAAGAAGGGAGGTCAGACGACGTCCCTGACCTACGATCAAGCACTTGACGAGGCCCTGTGCTTCGGTTGGATCGACGGGCAGATCGCGCGACGCGATGGCGAAAGCTATCTACAGCGCTTCACGCCGCGCCGGCCGAACAGCCCCTGGTCAGCTCGGAATGTCGGCCACGTGACCCGTCTCACCGAGGCCGGTCGGATGCGGCCGGCTGGGATCTTGGCCGTCGATTTGGCCAAGGCGCAAGGACGATGGCAGGCGGCCTACCTCGGCCAAGCCGACATGCCGATCCCGCATGACCTTTCTCACGCGCTCGGCGCCAATCCCGCCGCAGCTGCAACCTTCGACCAACTGGATGCAGCCAACCGCTACGCAATCGTCTACCGACTAAACGCCGTCAAACGCCAGGCAACCCGGGACGCCAAGCTGGCCGAGTACGTCGACATGCTTGCGC
>JAKBBS010000232.1 GCA_021808425.1 Actinomycetes bacterium | reverse complement strand
CTTCGAAGCAGACTCTGTGACGGTCGACGAACGTGGGCCTCGCTACAACGTCGCACCCACCACGGACGTCCTGGCCGTAACAGCAGCACCGGACAGTTCCGGTGGGTCCGCCCTCGAAGAGGTGTTGAGAAGGGAGTTGACGGTGCTTCGATGGGGCTTGGTTCCGTCTTGGGCGAAGGACCCTTCAGTGGGATCCAAGATGATCAACGCCAGGGCGGAGAGCATCGCCTCGAAACCGTCTTTTCGTTCCGCCTTCGCGAAGCGGCGATGCCTCATACCGGTCGATGCCTTCTACGAGTGGCGGCGTGAAGGTTCCAAGCGCTACCCGTTCGCTATTGCGAGGACGGATCGCCGGCCGATGGCGTTTGCCGGGGTGTGGGAGAAATGGTGGGACAGGGGCAGTAGTCCCGAGGAGTCGATTCGCAGCGCTGCTATCGTGACGACCTCGGGTAACGAGGTGATGGCAGCGATCCACGACCGGATGCCCGTGATTCTCGAGGAAGACACTTGGGAGACTTGGTTGGATCCGTCATCTGATCGCGAGGAGCTGCTAGGTCTTTTGGTGCCGGCGGGTCCGAAGGTCATCGAAGCATGGCGGGTGTCGGATCTTGTAAACAAAGTTGCCAACCGAGGCGCCGAGCTGCTCGACCCGCTGTAGCCGCCTGGCTCTCATACCCCCCGGCTGGACGTCGCCGTTAGATGCGGATCTGCTCCCACGAGCGGGCGACATCCAAGTCTCCGAACACTTCCATGGGAGCTTCGTCGAGTGAACGACGGTTCCAAAGCCAAAGAAATAGGTCCCGTGCCGGCCCGCGAACAGCGGCGCTCCCTTTAGCGTGCTCACGACGCACGTCTACGGGGCGTACGTCGAAGTCGACGGTCCACTCGCCTGGCGTGTCGGTCGCGTGGACATGCAGTGATCCGCGAAGGTCAGCCTGGTTGCGGTCGAGATATGACGGTGCCATATCGGTGAGCACCTCGTCGACTCCGTCCGCTGCGGCGAGTGGGGACACGGCCGGCGCCTCGCCAGCCGCCGCCCCCGCCGAGCCACCGAAGGCCCCTCCGCTGACCGCCTCCTCCATGTCGTGGAGATGTATCGCAGTCTCGGCGGCCTGGCGGCGCAACCACCACGCCGTCGTAGCAGAGGTCCGCGTGGAGAACGTCCACGCGGGAGCGTCGTAGGGACGACTCGATAGCGAGGCGAGAAGGCTTGAGCGCCGCTCGGCGAACCATTCGAGGATCAAGTTCAGGTCGCTCGGCGCGGACTGCCGCTGCCCGGTCGGGCGTTCGCCGTCTGCGGCCATCACCATTACCACCCAGCTGTAGACACCACCAAGGTGGCCGACAAGGTCCGCTACGGACCATCCGGGACACGCCTTCACATCCAGATCGAGGTTGCTGTCAGCGAGTCGGGAGAACTTCTCACTCGCAGCCGCGAGGGTCTCGAGTCGCATCGTGCGATTCGCGGCCTCCTGGGAGAGGGGATCCTGCTGCGCTCCCCGCGGAGCCTCGCCGCCCGCCATGGGCTCGTTCAGCACGGCGTCGTAGCGGGCTCAGGGGCCGCAGCGGCGCGCTCGGGAAGTGCCTTGGATATGGCAGCGGCGACGCCAGGGCCGTCGAGGCCGAGCTGGGCGAGAATCTGCTCCTGGGACCCGTGAGGTATGTACGCAGTAGGCACACCAAGGACGAGGAATGGGGGCACGGCCCGAGTCTCGTTCAGGTCCGCCACGGCGTCGGCGATAAAAGAGCCTGCGCCTCCGGAGCGAACGCCGTCTTCGATCGTGACCACAAGGTCGTGGCTGCCCGCGTCGAGGACCATCTGCGGGTCCAAGGGTCTCACCAGCCGGACATCCCAGAGCGTGCAGTCAACGCCGTCGGCAGCCAGAAGCTCGGCGGCCTGCTCGGCGGCCTCCAGCATCTTCCCCACCGCAAGGATGCACACCCTCGGTGTTTCAACCGAGGCCGTCCCTGTTCGAACGAGCCTGGCGTGTAGGCCTTCTCCGACCTTGTCGGGGCCCACCTCACGGGCAGCGCCGCGTGGGTATCGGATGGCGGATGGGCCGCCGAGCTGCAAGGCAGTGTCGAGCATCGCGGCCAGGTCCTGCGCCGACGACGGAGCGAAAATCGCAAGCCCGGGGATTCTCAGGCACAGCGCCATGTCGAGCACCCCGTGGTGGCTGGCACCGTCAGGACCTGTGATGCCGGCCCGGTCGAGCGCGAAGACGACCGGCTGGCCGTGCAGACCCACGTCGAGGTTCGCCTGGTCGAAAGCTCGTGTGAAAAAGGTCGAGTAGATCGCGACCACCGGCCGCAGACCGCACATCGCCATTCCCGCAGCTGACGTGACAGCCGTCTGCTCGGCGATCCCGACGTCGAAGAACCGGTCCGGCCACCTGTCGGCGAACGGTAGGAGCCCTGTCGGCCCCGGCATCGCGGCTGTGATAGCCACGAGGTTCGGGTAGCGAGCGCCGGCGCAGAGCATCGCCTCGTTGAACGCCTGGGTGTAGCCCTTGAGGGCGTGAGGGTCGTCCCCGGGACCTACCGCAGGATCGAAGACTGGTGCATCATGCAAGCAGCGCTCGTCGTCGTCTTCCGCAGGCTGGTACCCGCGGCCTTTCCTGGTGAGCACATGCACGACTATCGGACCGTCGAACTCCGCAGCCCGCACAAGCGCATCTTCCATCTTGGCGATGTCGTGGCCGTCGAGGGGACCTACGTACCTGACTCCGAGCGCCTCGAAGAACACGGTCGGCTCCACGACCTCGCGCACCGCCGAATAGAGGCCCTGAAGGCTGCTGTAGGCGAGGTTTCCGACGCCCGGAAGATCCCTGAGGCGGTCCTCGAAACGCGACCTCACCGAGTTGAGTCCAGGGTGAAGCCGCAGTCGGGTGAGGCTCTCGGAGAGCCTGGACACTGTCGGCGCGTAGGAGCGGCCGTTGTCGTTGAGGACTACCACCACACGGCTGGCGCTGTGGCCGAGATTGTTGAGGCCCTCGAAGGCCATGCCACCGGTCAAGGAACCGTCGCCTATCACCGCAACAACCCGTCGGTCGGGGCTGGACGACCGGGCGACCCCGGCCGCGACGCCGTGCGCGTAGCTCAAGACAGTGGAAGCGTGGCTATTTTCCACCCAATCATGCACCGACTCGGCCCGCGACGGGTAGCCGGAGAGGCCGCCCCCTTGGCGGAGAGTGGGGAACATGTCCAGGCGGCCCGTCAGCAGTTTGTGCACGTACGCCTGGTGGCCGGTGTCCCAAAGCAGAATGTCGCGGGGGGACTGGAAGACCCGGTGAAGTGCGATCGTGAGCTCCACAGCGCCGAGGTTCGAGCCGAGGTGACCCCCGTTGGTGGCGACAGCGTTCACTATCGCCTCTCGAATTTCGTCCGCAAGGGTCTCCAGCTCGGCGGTGCCCAGCCGTGCGAGGTCCGCGGGCGAGCTGATCGACTCCAAGATCATGTAATCGAGGGTAGCGCCGCGGATAGCTGTTAGTAGGCTCATTTGGTTGGCCCGCGTATGCGGGTAGCCTCGACCGATTGCTTTATCGAGCCGGGCCGCCCCGCCCGCAAGGTTATTTTTCAAGGAGGCAGATGGTGTTGATCGACCAGGGAGTGCTCGACGTAGTGCTTCGGCGGGCGTTGCGCAGCGGCGGAGATATGGCCGAGGTGTTCGCCGAGGATCGCCGTTCCAGCGGGGCGAGGTTCGAGGATGGCCGCGTGGAGGACATGACGTCGGGGCGCGAGCGCGGCGCTGGTATCAGGGTGGTGTCGGGAGAGACGACCGGGTTCGCTCACACCGCCGACCTGAGCGAGACGGGGCTCCTAGCCGCTGCGGAGGCTGCCGCCGGTGCGGCGCGCCAAGGCGGAGGCGGTGTCCGGGTGGCCTCCTTGCGGCGCGTTGATGCGCCGCCCCCGACCGAGGTTGCGGTCCTTCCCGAGACCGTCGCCAAGACGGAAAAAGTAGCGCTGCTCGCACGCGCCGATGATGCCGCGCGACGGGCTGGCAGCTCCATCAGGCAGGTGACGGCGGTCTATGCCGACAACCGGCGTCAGATCCTGGTTGCGAACAGCGAGGGGGTGCTCGGGACCGATGACCAGGTCAAGACCCGCTTCGCCGTCTCGTGTGTGGCGTCGGGGGACACCGGCATGCAGACCGGCCGGGAGTCGGTGGGAGCGACGATCGGCTTCGAGCTTTTCGACAAGGTTTCCGTCGAGGACATGGCCGCTGCTGCGGCGGCCCGCGCCATAACGAAGCTCGCCGCCAGACCCGCGCCGTCCGGGCGCCTCGCGGTAGTGATCAAGCAGGGAAGCGGCGGCGTCCTGTTCCACGAGGCTTGCGGGCACGGGCTCGAAGCGGACCTGGTGTCGAGGGACGCGTCGGTGTTCAAAGGAAGGGTCGGAGAGATGGTGGCGAGCCCCCTCGTCACGCTCGTCGACGATGGGACGATGGGCCCGGAGTGGGGCGCGATCGGCATCGACGACGAGGGCCACCCCGCCCAGCGCAACGTTCTCATCCAGGACGGCGTCCTCACGGACTACATGTGGGACTGGATGCGGGCCCGCAAGGAAGGCCGACCCGCTTCCGGGAACGGAAGGCGGGAGAGCTACCAGCACCTTCCGATGGTTCGCATGACCAACACCTACGTCCTGGCGGGGGCCGAGGATCCCGAGGAGATCGTCCGCCAGACCCCCTACGGGGTGTTCGTCGCGCAGCTAGGAGGCGGCCAGGTCAACACGGCTACCGGTGACTTCGTGTTCGGCATGACCGAGGCCTACCTCATCGAGGACGGGCGCCTGACCGAACCGCTTCGCGACGCCAACCTGATAGGTAACGGCCCCGAGGTGCTACGCAACATCGACGTCGTCGGAAGCGACTTCGCGATGGGAAGCCCAGGGACCTGCGGCAAGGACGGCCAAGGTGTACCCGTCGGCGACGGCCAGCCCACCCTGCGGGTGTCTGCTCTGACCGTCGGCGGCACCGCTCGATGAGCACGACGACCACAGCGACGACGACCAAACCGGCGGCTGTCGGCCGGCCGGCTGGGGATATCGGGGACATCTCGGAGCTCGCCATCTGGGTGGCGGGGCTGGCCCGGGACGGCGAGCAGCTCGAGGCGTACGTGGCGAAGGGTCGAGAGACGGAGATCAGGGTCTTCGACGGGGAAGTGGAGTCGTTGTCGTCGGCGGAGTCGGCGGGTATCGGCATCCGGGTCTTGAGCGGGGGTCGCCAAGGTTTCGCCTACGCCGGTGCGCTCGACCTGGACTCGGTCGAAGAGACG
>JAKBBS010000231.1 GCA_021808425.1 Actinomycetes bacterium | reverse complement strand
CGTTCATCGCCATGCACCAGCCAGCCGTCGGGCACGACACAAATCCGTTGCCCGGTGGCAGGACATCGAGCGGCGCCTGCCAGGTTTTGCCGTTCCAGTGGTATGCGAAACCTTCGCTGTCGACGACGATGCATGACGTCGGCGAGCCACACGAGATACCGCCAGCCCCGATCGATTCGTTCGCGGTCGGCGCAGTGGGCGGAAGAGCCGCAAGCGAACCAGACGCCGTCCAGTCACCGTTCCGTAGCGAGAACGTCTCGCGTTGCCCGTCGACTGCCACGCATGCGAAGCCGGTACTGCACGCAAGCCCGTCCAATTGCGCTGCCGGCGCCACATGTCCGTCGGGGGTGACGAGTACGCCTTTGCTCCAAGATCGCCCGTTCCATTCCCAAGCCGTCGAACCATCTGATGCCACGCAAAAGCCGGGTGACCCACACGACAGGAGCTTCAGCGCTGCCGGACCGCTGGAAGGACCTTGGGACAGTCTGCCCCAAGTTTTGCCGTTCCAGACGACCGTCCCAGGGGTCCCTGACGCTGTGTTTCCTACCGCGAGGCAGTAGCGGGAGGCAGGGCACGACAGGCGGAGCAGCCGGAAATTCCCGGCGACTGCTTGAGGCCGTGACCAACCGGCCGCCGCGCTGGTCGAGGATCCTCCGCACGCCGCAAGTACCGGCACCGTGAGAGCGCAGCAGACGAGCAGGCTGCGCCGAGCGTTCAAGAAGCCAGCAGCGACTCTGCACCGTCCGGTCAGCCCCTCAACCAACACTGTTCCCACTTACTTCGTCGAAAACGCGGATACTTACTCTTACCTTTGACGACTCGAGCTTCGGTCGTCATCTCTCGTCAGCTCAGTTGGTGGCCGAGCCAACGCTCCTAATGGTAAGCGGACCGTGGCGCCAGGCGCATCTGTCAGGACGCGGATATTTCGCAGAATGCTCCGAGCGAGGGCACCCTCTCGCCTCCGAGTTGGGCTGGCCTCGTAGTCTCCAGCGCAGGCGCGTTATTCATGCCGCGCCAACCGACGTGGAGGTTCCACCTTCTGAAGCTTTGCTGTCCGAAGCGCTCTAGAGTCTAGAAGGCATGCTGCGTTACGCCCGGCGGATCGCCCGGCACAGTGCCGTCGGCCGAGCAGCCTTGGACGACGAACTCACCCGGGACGCGATCCTCTTCGAGCTTGCCCTCCTCGATGAAGCCGCCAACCGGCTCTCCGAGCACTTCCGCCACGAGCATCCAGAGGTGCCGTGGAGGCGGATTGTCGATCAGCGAAACATCTTGGTGCACGTCTACGACGCATTGGACGTCGAACGGGTCTGGCAAGCAGCCGATGCGATACCTGCACTTGAACAGCAGGTCGAGGCGCTACTGCGACAACTGGGAGGCTGTGACCGTGGCGCATAGCGCTCGTGCTACGGCGGGCACTGTTTCTGTACCGGCTCGTCACCGACGGCGCCGGCCGATGCCAGGACCGTGCGCTGCCTGGGCTACAGACAAGACGCGGGCGCCTAAGTTGGTGATCTTGGACCTGCGCTAGCACCGTCGGAGCTCAACATTCGCGGTACCTCTCGCCGTGTTACACCCTCGATGAGATTGACCTCGTCTGGGCTCAGGCCGCCACTCATGTCATCGGCTAGAGTTGCTTTCATGGCAGCCGACCGCAAACTGGAGCATCTCGCCCGCGTAGGAATGTTTTCCTCCCTCAACAAGAAGGAGCTGGCCCTCGTGGCTCGTGCGTCCGACGTGGTCAGCGTCGCGCCGGGCAGCGAACTGGTCAAAGAAGGCGATTTCGGTCACGAGTTCTACCTGATCCTCGACGGCACCGCGACCGTGCGCCGAGGCGGCCGCAAAATCGCTGAGCTGGCCGAAGGGGACTACTTCGGCGAGCTGGCACTACTCGACCGGGGCCCGCGCTCCGCCTCGGTCGCCACCGAAGGCCCTGCCGAGATGCTCGTCATCGGACAGCGGGAGTTTCTTGCCGTGCTCGATCAGGTCCCGGCCGTGTCGCGCAAGCTGTTGGCATCGATGGCGGCACGTCTTCGCGAGGCGGACCGCAAAGCCGTCTCCCACTAGCCAAATTCGCCGGACAGTCACGGCTTCGCAGACCAAGCCCGTGACCGCAGCAGCCGGAGGCCGTTCAGGCCGATCACGACAGTCGATCCCTCGTGTCCGGCGACGCCCAGAGGAAGGGGCAAGTGCCCTAACAAGTCGAGTGTAACAAGGCTGACAATCACTACGACGGCGAACACGAGGTTCTGTAGAACCATGCGCCGGGCGCGTCGCGCAAGATATACCAGTGACGGCAGGGAGCTGAGCTGGTCGCGCAGGATGACGCCATCGGCGGCTTGTAGCGTAACGTCCGAGCCGCTTTGGCCCATTGCTATCCCGAGATCCGCCGCCGCCAACGCAGGCGCGTCGTTGACACCGTCGCCGACCACCATCACCGAATGCCCGCTGGCTTGCAGCTGGCGCACCCTTTCAACTTTGTCCGCGGGAAGAAGGTCGGCGTGGACGTCGGAGATACCGACCTGCGCCGCAACGTGCATCGCCGCTCGGCGGTTGTCCCCGGTGAGAAGGACGGCCGGATGACCGAGTATCCGCCCTAGTGAGGCGACTGCTTCGGCAGCATCGTCTCGCACGGTGTCTTGAAGGGCTATAACCCCGATCGCGAAGCGGTCACGCATGACGACGACTGCTGTCCCGCCGCCAGATTCAGACGCCGCAACAGCCTCTTCGCACCACGCCTCTTGGGCGCCCTCCGCTCTTGCCGTCGCCGGACTGAGGACCTCAAGCCGACTTCCGTCAATAGATGCCCGCACACCGCGCCCTGGCGACGCCTCGAAGTCGACTGCAGCTGGGATGCGAAGCGATCGCGAGTTCGCGGCGGCTACTACGGCCGCCCCGAGCGGGTGCTCCGACCATGTCTCGACGCCGGCCGCCAGGCTGATCACTTCGTCGGCACGCACGGTCCCGCCAGGAGCGACCGACACGGACGCCATTCTCGGGCGCCCCTGCGTCACGGTGCCGGTTTTGTCCAAGACGACGGTGTCGATCCGCGAGATCTGCTCCATGACCACGGTGCTCTTGACGAGGATGGCGTGACGTCCAGCGTTCGCAACCGCAGACAGCAGTGGCGGCATACTAGCAAGCACGACAGCGCACGGCGACGCGACGATCATAAAGGTCATTGCTCGAATGAGCGTCTTTTGGAACGACCAGTCGGTGACGAGAAGGGGGATTACGATAAACGCCACGGTCGCCACGACCACCAGCACCGAGTAACGCTGCTCGATATGTTCGATCCACAGCTGGCGTTCGGCTTTGGTAGCGCTGGCTGCTTCGACGAGGGAGACGATTCGCGCAACTACCGACTCACCGGCAGGCCGCTCGACTCTTACGTGGAGGACTCCGGCAGTGTTCATGGTCCCCGAGAAGACCTTGTCCGTTGGCCGCTTAGTGACCGCCAGGTGCTCACCTGTGACCGACGATTGATCCACTTCGCTGACCCCGAAGACGACCTCGCCGTCGGCCGCTATGAGCTCGCCCGGGCGCACCACTATCAGGTCCCCGACACCCAGCTCACTTGCCGCGACGACAACTTCGCAGGGCTCCCCCTCGACACCGGGCGTCAATACAGTCGCTCGCTCTGGCGTCAGGTCGAGCAGGGAACGCACGCTGTCCTGAGTCTGGCGGGTCGCCACGGCCTCTAAGGCCCCTGAGGTCGAGAAGATGATGATAAGGAGGCCGCCGTCAACGACCTGACCGATGCTGGCTGCGACGATGGCGGCTACGACCATGAGCAGGTCGACGTCAAGGGTCTTGTCACGTGCGGCTCGCAGACCGGCGAGCGCCGGCTCCCAGCCACCGGTCAGGTAGCAGAGTATCCACGCTGGCCACTCGACCCCTGCAGGCGCACCCGCAACGTGGCAGATCGCGGCAACGATGAAAAAGCAGAGAGAGGCGGCGGCCCAGCGGACCTCGGGAAGTGATCCAAAGCGCCGCCATGACCGGCCGCGGACGGCGGTCTGGTTGGCATCCGTCGACTTGGATGATTCGGGTCCTGGCCTCGGGGGAGCCGCCGATGGTGCAACCGTCACCTCGACAACCTGCCCACGCCAATAGCTTCGTGCATACGAAGATACTAAAGGAAGCTGCAGCTTATATAGATGCCGTCATGTGTTATCATGACTGGGGCCGTGACAACCAACAGGCCAACGCATGCACGACAACATCCCAAACTTCATTAGGCTTTCAGAGGACGAAGTCGAACGTACGACAGGCATGCTCCGCATGCTGGCGGATTCGACGCGCGTGAGAATTCTCTGGGCACTCGCCCAAGGCGAGTCGTCGGTTGCCTGCCTAGCGGAGCTCGCAGAAACGACGCCTACTGCCGTTAGCCAGCACCTGAGCAAGCTTCGCCTCGCTGGCTTGGTCCGTGCGCGCCGTCAAGGTACCTTTCAGTACTACACGGTGGCCAACGACGAAATAGTGGCTGTGCTCGAAGCGATCATCAGACGGCAGGTTTCGGAGGAACCTCACGCACAACTGCAGTCCCGGACAAACTAGACCGCACAGCATGCAGGACCATCCTTTAGTCGTTAGTTGCGTACCTACGAAGGTAGATGTACCTTAGCCCCTCCATTTCTCATGGTTAGTGGGCTCCAAATCTCATATTGGTGGCAGGGTGCCGTAACGGCCTCTTGTCCGGCGTCGTCGCGTGCCGAACATTGGTGCCTCTGACCTGGCCCCGGCACCCGGTCCTACAACCTCGAGGACCGCCTATACGCCATGCCCATCGACCGATTATGGACATGATCCAGTGCCCCCACGCTGTTCCCACGCAAACTGCTTGCGACAACACGGAGGGCCGTGACCGTGGTGCATTGTTAGGCATCTTCCCTCGACGCCGGGTAGGGTCTGGGTCACCCGATCCCAGAGAAGTTCCGCCCGGAGGCAGCCCCCTGTGAACCAAGACGTTCGACTGGCCGTAGGCCTTGGCGTGACAGTAGTCGGGATAGCACTCGTGCTACGGCGGGCGCTGTTTCTTTACCGGCTCGTCACCGACGGCGCCCCAGCGCCCGGCAGGGCGTCCGACGTCAAAGCGGCGCTACAGGCGGAGCTGGCAGACGTGTTCGGCCAGCGCAAGCTGCTGAAACGGCCGGGCCCGGGCCTCGCGCACTTCTTCACCTTCTGGGGGTTCATCGTCCTCACGCTGACGATCATCGAAGCTTACGGGGACCTTTTCTCCAAGACATTCGCCATCACCTCGTGGCCGGGCCTCGGATTCCTCGAGGACTTCTTCG
>JAKBBS010000230.1 GCA_021808425.1 Actinomycetes bacterium | reverse complement strand
GCCCATGCCGGGCGTACTTCGGAGAAAAGGACTTCCAGCAGCTCGTCGTAGTGAGCCGCATGGTGAGCGACCTGCGGCTCCCGGTAACCGTCGTGGGCTGTCCTATCGTGAGGGATCCGGACGGCCTCGCCCTGTCGAGCAGGAACGCGTACCTAGACGACTCCGAAAGGGCTGTCGCCCCACGCCTCTACCACTCTCTTCTTGCTGGCAAGCGGGCAGTCGAAGAGGACGGGGTGGCCGACCCTGGCGAGGTCGAGCGTGCGATCGCCGCCCATCTCGCCGCCGAGCCCCGCTTCGAGCTCGACTATGCGGCTGTAGCGGATCCTGGCGATCTCAGCCGACTTTCCGTTGTCGGCGCTGGGGAGGTCAGGCTCCTCGTAGCAGCACGCCTGGGCCGCGCACGCCTCATCGACAATATGTCCGCTACTCCCGCCTCGGCGGCTCAGTAGCCTCGGCTCGCGATGCAACCACCGGATGCCCTGCGAAACCTTGATCTCCTCGTCGTCGGCGGGGGCGTCGCCGGGCTTTCGGCAGCGGTGAGGGCTGCCGCAGCTGAACCGGGCCTCCGAGCCGCCGTCGTCGCGAAGGCTGCAGCTGATCACAGCGCCACCTGGTGGGCGCAGGGCGGGGTCGCTGCCGTCCTCGCCGAGCGCGAGGTGGAGCGCCCGAGCTTCACGGACTCGGTCGAGTCGCACCTGTCAGATACTTTGGCGGCGGGGGCGGGTCTCTGCGACGGCGAGGCGGTGCGGGTACTTGTCGGGGAAGGACCGCAGCGCGTCCGCGAGTTGGCGTCCCTCGGCGCACACTTCGACCGTGGTGCGAGCGGCCGGTGGCTGCTCGCCAGGGAGGGTGGCCACTCGGTGGCGCGTGTGGTCCATTCCGGTGGTGCGGCGACAGGAGCAGAGGTCGAGAGAACGCTCGTCGCGGCAGCCGTCGCGCTCGGCGTGACGCTCGTCGAGAACTGGTTCGCTGTAGACCTCATCGTGCGGGCCGGGCGTTGCGCAGGAGTGACGTTCCTCACGGCTGACGCAACGACGGTCGAGGTCGGAGCCCGCCACGTCCTTCTTGGCACCGGCGGGGCGGGCCAGCTCTACCCTGTCACCACGAACCCGCTGCAGTCGACCGGCGACGGTATCGCGATGGCGTTGCGCGCCGGGGCGGCTGTAGCTGACGTCGAGTTCGTGCAGTTCCACCCGACAGCCCTGGACGCAGGCAGCCCCGACGGGCCGCGAGTCCTACTGAGCGAAGCGCTTCGCGGCGAGGGGGCGCTCCTTCGCGACGAGGCAGGCGAACGCTTCGTCGACGAGATGGCACCGCGAGACATCGTCGCGGCGAGCGTCGCCGATCGTATCCGGTCGTCGGCCGGCGGCCACGTGTGGCTCGACATTTCCGGCGTCTCGGGTTTCTCCGCCCGGTTCGCTTCGCTGGCGGAGCGGGTGAGGCAGGCGGGAGTGGACCCCGACCGGGAGTGGCTGCCGGTCGCTCCCGCCGCGCACTACATGTGCGGCGGGGTGATGGCCGACCTCGACGGGGCCACCACACTTCCTGGGCTTTGGGTCGCGGGTGAGACGGCCTGCAGCGGGGTCCACGGCGCGAATCGTCTCGCTTCGAACTCGCTGCTCGAAGGGATGGTGTTCGCCGCACGCGCCGTCGAAGCGATCCTTGCAGGAAAAAGTTCGCCGGATCCCACAGGAGTCCTTCGCGCACTGAACGCCCCGGCACCTGACGACGGCGGCGCTATCCGGGTGAAGCGTCTCCATCGCAGCGCCGAAACGGCGACAGGACCGGTAGAACGGCCCTCATCGACGGCGCCTTGCGAGCGATCTGCGGGCACGGTGAGCGATGATCGCCGGCGACTCCAAAAGGCAATGGCCGACGGTGTCGGGGTCCTGCGCGACGCTGGTTCTCTCGCCGAGGCGGCCGGAGTCCTTGACGTCATCGGCCACCAATACGGCTGCGCACACAAGGACGTCACGAGCGGGGTTGCGTCGCTCGAGATCCGGAACCTGGCCGAGGTGGCATCGGCGGCCATAGCGGGCGCGCAGGCACGCACAGAGAGCCGGGGAGGGCACCGACGAAGCGACTTTCCCTCGACCCTCGACGCGATGTCGTGTAGGTTCGTGCAGTGAAACGCACGTGGGTCGACCCGCCGCTGCTCGCCGTCAGAGAAGTGGTCGCGAGGGCGCTCGCCGAGGACTTCGGAGTCCAAGGTGACCTCACGGCTGGGCTGGTCGGCGACGACGCCACCGTCGAAGCGGTCCTGGTCGCCCGCCAGGATGGGGTCCTCGCTGGACGGCTCGCGGCCCACGAGGCGTTCATCGCCGTCGATCCTGGAGTGGTGGTCTCGTGGAGCTTGTCGGACGGGGACGAAGTGACAAGAGGAACAGTGATAGGCCGGGTGAAAGGCCGCTTGTCGTCGGTGCTGAGCGCCGAGCGGACCGCCCTCAACCTGCTCTGCCATCTTTCTGGGATCGCGACGTCGACCCGGCGGTATGTCGAAGCGGCAGGCGCCGCGTCGAAGATCCGCGACACCCGCAAGACCACCCCCGGCCTACGGTCGCTCGAGAAGGCGGCGGTTCGCGCAGGGGGCGGCGTCAATCACCGGGCGTCGCTTTCGGACGCGATACTCGTCAAGGACAACCACCTGGCGGGGGTCGGTATCGAACGCGCGGTAGCCCTGGCGCACGAGCGGTGGCCCGGGGTCACCTGCGAAGTGGAGTGTGACACCCTCGACCAGGTAGCGGTGGCGTTGGCGGCCGGCGCCGACATGATCCTGCTCGACAACATGACTCCCGCCGAGGTGGCGGTAGCCGTCGGTGTGGTAGCCGGCCGGGTCAAAGTCGAGGTGTCTGGTGGTGTGACGCTGGATACTGTCGGCGAGTACGCGACCGCCGGGGCGGACCTGATCTCCGTCGGGGCGATCACGCACTCGGCTCCGATCCTCGACATCGGGTTGGACCTGGACGCGCGGAGGTGAGCCGGTGCTGGTTGCCATCGACGTAGGCAACACCCAGACCGTCGTCGGGGTCTTCGAGGCGGGAGACGGTCCGGGTGGCAGCGGGCCTCAGCTCGCATGCCACTGGCGTGTAGCGACCGTGGCGTCGCGCACCGCCGACGAACTCGCGCTCATGGTCGAACAGCTGTTCCGGATGCAGGGATTCGAATCGACCGACGCGATCACAGGAATAGTCGTCGGGTCCGTCGTTCCCCGCCAGCGTTCGGCTCTTCGCGAGATGGCCGCCAAATGGTTCAACGCCGAAACGCTCGTAGTGGAGCCTGGCGTGCGCACAGGAATGCCGATCCACTACGAGAACCCCAAGGAGGTCGGAGCAGATCGGATCGCGGACGCAGTGGCGGCGTTCGAGCGCTACGGCGGCCCGACTATCGTCATCGACTTCGGAACGGCCACGACGTTCGAAGTCGTCTCCGAAGCCGGCGAGTATCTCGGTGGTGTGATCATCCCAGGTATCGAAATATCTTTGGAAGCCCTCTTCAGCAGGGCAGCGTTACTGTCCCGGGTCGAACTCGTCGAACCGCGCCGGGTGCTGGCGAAGAACACGGTCGAGTCGATCCAGTCAGGTGTCATATACGGCTTCGCGGCCCAAGTCGATGGCCTTTGCAGGCGTCTCGAAGACGAGGTAGGGGCTTCGACGGTCGTAGCGACCGGAGGGCTGGCCGGTTTGATAGCACCGCACTCCGAGGCCATCGACTATCACGACCCATGGCTGACTTTGGAGGGACTTCGCATTATCTTCGGACGTAACCAGCAGTGAGTGATCCACAACCGTTGTCGCAGACGGATTCCGTCCCCTACCGAGTCGAACCGGACGCAAGAGCCGCCGAACTGGCTGAGCGCTTCCACGACCTTCCCGAGCAGTCCGAGACCGGGGTCACCGTCACCGTCGCGGGGCGGCTCATGCTCCGACGCGAGATGGGCCGCGTCGCGTTCGCCAGCCTTCACGACTCGAGCGGCTCCATCCAGCTTTTCGCCGGTCGCGCGTGGACAGACGGCTTCGCCGAGTTCACCAGGCTTTCCCTCGGCGACTGGATAACCGCGACCGGCGAGGTCGTGACAACCAAGACAGGGGAGTTGTCGGTAAGAGTGGCGAGCTGGCAGCTTTTAGCGCGCGCACGAAGAGGATTCGGGGACAAGTGGCACGGCATCTCCGATGTCGACACCCGCTACCGCCAGCGGTACGCGGATCTGTGGGCGAACGACGGTTCTCGGCGCGTGCTGCTGCTGCGCAGCAAGCTCGTCTCGTGGATCCGACGCTGGCTGGAGGACCAGGATTTCGTGGAAGTGGAGACGCCCATCTTCCACCCGACGCCAGGCGGGGCGACGGCCCGGCCTTTCACCACACACCACAACGCCTTGGACGTCGACCTCTATCTGCGCATCGCCCCGGAGCTTTACCTGAAGCGGCTTGTGGTCGGCGGCTTCGAGCGGGTCTTCGAAGTTGCAAGAGTTTTCCGAAACGAAGGTCTTTCACCCCGACACAACCCCGAGTTCACGATGCTCGAGCTGTACCAGGCGTACGCTGACTACACCGACATGATGTCCATCACCGAGAACCTCGTCGCGGGTGCAGCGATGCAGATCCTCGGCACGACGGAGATCAGCTACGGCGGCCGACCTCTGTCACTTTCGGTACCTTGGCGGCGGGCGACTCTCACCGATCTTATCGCCGAGCATGCAGGGTTGACTCTGGACCTCGACATGGCCGACGAGGAGATGCGAAGCGCCGCCCGCTCGGTGGGGGTGACGCCCGAGCCCGGATGGGGTCCAGGCAAGGTCCTGCTCGAGATATACGAGAAGACGACCGAAGCCCGCCTCTGGGGCCCCGTATTCGTCACCGACTACCCGAAGGAGGTGTCGCCTCTAGCCCGGGATCATCGCTCCCGGGCAGGGTATGTCGAGCGCTTCGAGGGGATAGTCGCCGGACGCGAACTGTGCAACGCGTTCAGCGAACTCAACGATCCGGGCGAGCAGCGCTTGCGATTCGAGGCGCAAGCCGCGGCGAAAGCCGCCGGCGACGACGAAGCCATGTCCATAGACGAGGACTACCTGCGGGCCCTCGACTTCGGTCTCCCCCCGACAGGCGGCCTCGGGATCGGAGTCGACCGGCTGGTGATGCTGCTAGCGGACGCGGACGCGATCCGCGACGTGATTGCGTTTCCGACGCTGCGCCCAGAGACTTTCTGATCCCGAATCTCGCTGCTCAGCGGGCGTCTTCCAACTCGTCTACCAGCCCGTGCCCGACGAGCCCGAGGATTGCGATGCTGGCCCTGGTAGCACCGGACGTGTAAGGCTC
>JAKBBS010000229.1 GCA_021808425.1 Actinomycetes bacterium | reverse complement strand
CCGAGTGGTCGGGCGGCGTGTCGATGTCGGTCAGATGCCCGAGGAGGCAAAGCGACACAGATCCCGCCTCGACCGCTCCTCCGTCGGTGCCGGCGGGCAGCTCGACGGTGTCACCCCACTCCATGACGATCTTGTAGGCGCTGCTGCGACCCTCGATCGCCTCTAGGCGAGCGTCGGCGACAACTCGAGGGGGAACCCGGCCTATCGAGGTTCTCTCCCAGCCGTTCATCTTGGCGAGCGGCAGGTTGGGGATGTTCAAGTTGACGAGGATCGGCCTTCTGGCGTGGCGTTCGGAAAGGGCGCCCGCAACGCATGCCGCTACTTGCGCGGCCGACTCCCACTCCATGCCGGTGAGCATTTTCTCCCAACCTTGGCCTTCGATACCGAAACCCTCGACCGCCTGACTGACGGCCACCGCCGGGATCCCTCTCGACCGGGCCGTGAGCGCGGCGCCCACAGTCCCCGAGTGGTAGATAGTCCTACCGACGTTGACTCCCGGGTTTATCCCAGCCACAACCATGTCGAAGCGATGTTCGAACACGCCGAGAGTGGCGAACATGACGCACAGGGCCGGCGGTCCCTCGATCGACCACGCCTCGCCGGCACCGTCGATAGCACGACGGTGCACTTCCGGTCGGAGCATCTGCAGCGCTCCGAGCGAAGCCGACGCCCCCGAGTACTCCCTGTCGGGCGCGACGACCGTCACATCGCCGATCTCGGACATCGCCTTGGCAAGAACTGCGAGGCCTTCCGAGTCGATACCGTCGTCGTTAGTTACGAGAATCCTCACCTGATCGTCATAGCACGTCGAAGGCGCTCAGTGCCCCGGCAGGTCTGGATAGTCCCCCGACGGGTGCCCGGACAGTGCTACGGGTGCCACTCCTTGGCGGTCCTGGTCGGGTGAACCTATGTCGGCGCCGGCGCGCTCCGCTCGGATCACATGCATCACAGCGTTGATCAGCGCGAGGTGGGTGAAGGCCTGCGGAAAGTTCCCGAGGTGCCGCCCGCTGTGGACGTCGATCTCCTCCGCATATAACTCCAGTGGGCTGGCGAGGGAGAGCATCCTCTCGCAGAGCTTGCGTCCGCGTTCGAGCTCCCCGATCTCGACGAGCGCCGACACCAGCCAGAACGAGCAGATCGTAAAGCTCCCCTCCTGGCCGCGCTGACCGTCGTCGGTCTCATCGGGCCGGTAGCGCAGCACCAGGCCGTGCTCGGTGAGCTCGTCGGCGATCGTAATGACGGTGGCCCTTATGCGGGGATCGTCGGGAGGAAGGAACCGCAGGAGCGGCATCAAAAGGGTCGAAGCGTCGAGGTTCTTGGAGCCGTAGCTCTGTACGAAGACCCCCCGCTCGTCCACGCCGTTCTTGCAAATGTCGGCATGGATCTCGGCGGCGACGGCACTCCAGCGCTTCGCTTCGTCGGCTTTGTCGAACAACCTGGCGAGGCGCGCGCCGCGGTCGAGGGCCACCCAACACATGAATTTGCTGGAGGTGAAATGCTGCGGGTCGCCGCGCACCTCCCATATTCCCCGGTCAGGCTCCTTCCAGTTGGCGATCGCTGCTTCGACCTGTCGCTCCAGCATCGGCCACATCGATTCGTGCAGGCGGCTGCGAGAACGGGCGTGCAAGAGGACGGAATCGAGCACCGCACCCCACATGTCGTGCTGCTTCTGATCGAAAGCAGCGTTTCCGACTCGTACCGGACGGGCGTCCTCATAGCCGGACAGGTGGTCGAGCTCGACCTCGGCGAGGTCGCGTTCGCCGCCGACGCCGTACATGACTTGCAGGTCCTGCCCGTCCCGGCAGACGTCCGCCAGGAAGTAGAAGAAATCGTCGGCTTCACGGTCGAATCCCAGGGTGTACAGGCCCCAAAGCGCGAAGGTCGTGTCGCGCACCCAGGTAAAGCGGTAATCCCAGTTGCGAGCTCCCCCCGGCGTCTCCGGGAGACTTGTCGTCGACGCTGCCAGCAGAGCCCCGGTCGGAGCGTAGGTGAGACCTTTTAGGGTGAGCGCGCTGCGTTGAAGGCTGCTGCGCCAACGGTGATCCGGGAACTGGCCTTGCGTGATCCAGCGTCGCCAGTGCTCCGAGGTCCTGGTCATACGCTCCGAGGCTTCCTTCCAACTCGACGGAGGGATTCCCTCGGACCACGACAGCGCCACGAAGTGCGCGTCGCCTTCCTCCATCCTCGTGCGAGCCCGCACGGATCGGCCCTCGACGCCGGGGCGCATATCAGTACAGAAGCGCAATTCGACCGGCGAACCGGCCAGCGACGCCACGATGTGGCCGTATCCCTCTCCTTCGTAGCGCCACTCCGGCTCGGTTCTGCCATAGTCGAACACCGGGTCACACGTCAGCGAGAGCTCGACGGAACCGCTTACACAGCGGACGGTCCGAAGCAGGCAGTGCTCCGCCTCGGAGTCGGTTGGAGATCGGCGGTAGATTCCCGAGCGCTGCGCCACGTTGTGCCAGGGTCCCATGCATAGCGCGTCACGTACGACGATCCACCCTGAGCTGGTCTGCCACGTCGTTTCGAGCATGAGGCTGCCGGGCAGGTATCGCCTCGCTACAGGGACCATCTCGTCGTAGGGCCCGACCCTGAAGCTGCCCGCCCCCCGATCGAGCATCGCGGCGAACACCGACGGCGAGTCGGGCCGGGGAACCGACATCCATTCGACCGCACCGCTCGGTGCGATCAGGCAGGTTGTCTCACAGTCAGACAGGAAGGCGTAGTCGGCAATGGGCGGAAAGAGTCCGCCCCCCACAGGCGATGTGGATGCATCCGCAGCGAACGCGCCCGTCTGCGGGTTCGCCTTCGACTCCCGCCTCCTACGAGTCGGCTCCGTCGGCGCTTCGTCGGCTTGCGGCATAGGGTCGCTCCTTTCGCATCTCGAGGCTCGCTTGGAACAACACTTCAACTACGATACGGCCTGGAGCACAATAGGTTCCACGCCCGACGCCGCGGCAGGGTTAGCTGCAGCGTGCCTGAGGGTGGCCGCGCCTAGCGACGAGACCATGGCCCGGCCTCGTCTTGCGCCGCCCTGCGGGAGTAGCGTGGCGTGCATGGACCTCCTACGTCGCGAAGCTCGAGCCATAAGGGACATGGCCTACGGAACGCGGGTGACCTTCTCGCCGAAAGTGTTCATACCGCTCACGATGCTGTGTCGCGACCGTTGCGGCTACTGCACGTTCGCGAAGGCGCCGGCACGAATCGACGCGGCGTTCATGAGCCCCGAGCAGGTATTGGACGTCGCGAGGAAAGGTGCGTCCGCTGGCTGCCACGAGGCGTTGTTCACTCTCGGCGAGGCGCCCGAGGATCGATACCCTCAGGCACGGGCGTGGCTGGCCGAGCACGGGTACTCAACGACAGTTGAGTACCTGGCGGCTATGTGCCGCCTGGTCACCGACGAGACCGGCCTGCTGGCGCACTCCAACGCCGGGGCGCTCAGCTACGAGGATCTCGCGCTGCTGCGCCCGGTGACGGCGAGTCAGGGCATGATGATCGAGAGCCTTCGGGCTGACCTGGAGGCGCATCGGGGCTCCCCGGACAAGACGCCGGAACGCCGTCTCGCCACCTTGGAAGCCGCTGGACAGCTAGCGATCCCTTTCACGACGGGCATCCTGGTGGGAATCGGCGAGGGGCGGAGCGACCGGATAGCGGCATTGGAGGCGATCGCCGCCAGCCACGCCCGCCACAGCCACGTGCAGGAGGTCATCGTCCAGAACTTCCTTCCGAAGCATGGAACATCGATGCACCGCCACCCTCCTTGCCCTGCGGAGGATTTCCTAGAGGCTGTAGCGCTCGCCCGGACGATCCTCCCGCCGGACGTTCACGTCCAAGCCCCACCGAACCTTTCCGACGACCTCTCCTCGCTACTCGATTCGGGAATCGACGACTGGGGAGGCGTGTCGCCGCTCACAGCCGACTTCGTGAACCCCGAACGACCGTGGCCTTCCCTCGGCTCCCTGCGTGACGTCACCGAGTCGGCCGGCCACACTCTAGCCCCGCGCCTCACGATCTACCCGAGCTTCGCGGCCGACCCCGAGCGTTGGCTCGACCCGTCGATGCACTTCGCAGTCATGGACCGCTCCGACGCGGAGGGTCTCGCTCGTGACGACCCGGGTGCCGTCTTCCCACAGAAGGTCGGCGAGTTTCGTAACATCGGCGACGGCGCGGAGGTCGTGCTGGTGGGACGGCGTTCGACACAGTGGTACTCGGGGGCCGAGGCGACACCGGTCACTTTGGTCGGAGTCGGAGCCGCAACTGCGCCGTTCGCTATGTCGCCCGAAGCGGACCCTGGCTTACCCAGGCCAGGCCATCTCCGCACAGGGGTCCTGCGTGGCCCGGTTGGCGAAGTCTTAGCCGGAGTTCGCTTGGGCCAGGAGGTCGGCGAGGACGAGCTGGTCACCCTCTTCTCGGCGCGTGGGCCCGAGGTGGCTGAGGTTGCGAAGCTCGCAGACTCGTTGCGCAGCGACGCTGTCGGTGACACTGTCACATGGGTTTCCAACCGCAACATCAACTACACGAACATATGCACATTCAAATGCCGCTTCTGCGGGTTCTCCAAAGGCCCCCTCTCGCTCAACCTCCGAGGGACACCCTACCTGCTCGACTTCGACGAGATAGCCCGGCGCACCGCGGAGGCGTGGGATCTCGGCGCTACCGAAGTCTGCCTGCAAGGAGGCATCCACCCCGATTTCAACGGCGACTACTACATACAGGTCGCCAAGACGGTCAAGGCGGCGTCGCCCGGGATGCACGTTCACGGTTTCAGTGCACTGGAAGTGACAGAGGCCGCGCGACGCTCAGGAGAGCCGCTCACGAGCTACCTGAGCCGGCTGAAAGACGCCGGGCTCAAGTCGCTGCCAGGAACCGCCGCAGAGATTCTCGACGATTCGATCAGGGCAAAGCTGTGCCCCGACAAGATCAGTACCGAGGAGTGGCTCGAAGCGCACCGCAGCGCCCACTCGGTCGGGTTGCACTCGAACGTCACGATCATGTTTGGTTCGATCGAGTCCCCCCGCCACTGGGCTCGCCACATTGTCGTGACACGTCAACTGCAAAAAGAGACGCACGGATTCACAGAGTTCGTCGGGCTGCCCTTCGTCCACATGGCGGCCCCTATCTACCTGCAGCGCAAGGCTAGGCGTGGCCCCACCTGGCGCGAGACGCTTCTCGTGCACGCAGTCGCGCGCATCGCCTACCGCGGCCACATCGACCACATCCAAGCGTCGTGGGTCAAGCTGGGGGTGCCCGGGGTTCGCCAACTGCTACAAGCCGGCGTCGACGATTTGGGAGGTACGCTCATCGACGAGAACATCTCCCGC
>JAKBBS010000025.1 GCA_021808425.1 Actinomycetes bacterium | reverse complement strand
GAAATACCGTGAAATGCCGATCCCGGTGCGCTCGGGTGCTAGAGACATGCCGCTTTCCTCCTGAAGGTACCATTTTACGAAAACACAATCTGTAGTGGTGTTCTTGGCCTACAGCCCCCCGCCACCACAAGATGGGGCTTCGAATTACAACACGGTAGTTACGTTCTTGTCAATACCTCTTGCAAGAAAGATTGCAACTCCGGGATCCAACCCCTCCACCCTAAGACTGTTCGCCTGTGGAGCACTAGAGCCCAAAAGTTGTGGATGACCCAGTGGATTTCAGAAAGCCAGAATCCTCGAAGCCAGAATTTTAGAAAAATGTCAAAAGTGGCGCCTCCTCCCTCCCAGACTTGGGTATGGTCGTATTGGAGCCGCCGAAGCTGCCCCCTCGGCGGCTTTACCCCTGGTGCCGACCCCTCTGTCCCCGCCCCTTCGACGGGGGGTCGCGCCAGGGACCCATTCCCTTGCGCGACCACAGACGATGGTGAACGTTTCCGGCCGCTTAAGGCGCCGAGAGACGTCGGCCACTATCGTGAGAGCATGGCTGTTGTATTAGCGATCGATGCAGGCACCACCGGGGTACGCTCATTGGCGTTCTCAGAGGCTGGCGCGATCGTGGCGGGGAGCTACAGAGAGTTCCCGCAGCATTTTCCCCGCCCGGGCTGGGTCGAACATGACGCTTCCGACATCTGGAATGCCGTCGTCGAAACCGTCGCAGAGACGCTGGCGGCGATCTCCGAGCCTGTCGCGACGATCGGGATCACCAATCAGCGCGAGACGGTCGTCGTGTGGGACAAAAATGACGGAACGCCACTGCACGCTGCGATCGTCTGGCAGGACCGCCGCAGCGCACGAACCTGCGAAGCCCTCATTGAAGCCGGGCACCTCGACTTCGTAAGAGCCCGCACAGGCCTAACCCTCGACCCGTACTTCAGCGCCACCAAGCTTGCATGGATCTTCGGGCCGGGAGGCGTGGACGTGTCCCCCGCAACCGCGTTCGGCACGGTCGACTCGTGGCTGCTGTGGCATCTAACCGGCGGCGCGTGCCACGCAACGGATGTAACGAACGCGTCCCGGACTTTGCTGTTCGACATCGACCACCTCGACTGGGACAGCGGCCTGTGCGATCTTTTCGACGTCCCTGCATCCGTATTGCCCGAGGTCCTTCCAAGCAGCACGAGGGCAGGGCTGAGCGCGCCCGACGTCATCCCCGGCCTGCCCGCCGGAATCCCGATCAGCGGGATAGGCGGTGACCAGCAGGCGGCGTTGTTCGGCCAGGCGTGCTTCGAAGACGGGATGACGAAAAACACCTACGGCACCGGCAGCTTTGTACTGATGAACGTCGGCGGCACGCGCCCCAAATCGCTCGACGGTCTCCTGACGACGGTTGCCTGGGCCATCGGCGCGTTAGACGCGTCGTCGGTTCGCTACGCCCTCGAAGGTTCGATTTTCGTGACAGGGGCAGCCGTGCAATGGCTTCGCGACGGGCTCGGTCTCATCTCGACTGCCAATGAAATCGGCCCCTTAGCTGCGTCGGTTCCCGATAGTAGCGGTGTCTATTTTGTCCCGGCGTTTACTGGCCTCGGTAGCCCGTGGTGGGATCCGCACGCCCGCGGCACCATCGTCGGTCTCACCCGTGGCGTTACCCGTGCGCATCTGGCTCGCGCGGCGGTGGAAGCGATGGCATATCAAACAGCTGACGTCGTTAAGGCAATGGCGTCCGCGTCGGGGCGCACCCCTCGCGAGCTTCGTGTGGATGGGGGCGCATCGGTGATGGACCTTCTCCTCGACTTCCAAGCGGACCTCCTAGGTATCGACGTCCGCCGGGCAGCAATCGCCGAGACGACGGCTCTAGGCGCCGCTTTCCTCGCAGGCCTCGCGGAGGGCGTTTGGTCGTCGACCTCGGAGATCTCGAAGGTTTGGTCGTGCACACGGACGTCGTCGCCTTCGACAGACCCTGCCTCGCTCGCAGAGACAGCGAAGCGCTACGAGACTTGGGGGAGGGCGCTCGAACGTTCGCGCGCCTGGAGTGATACCTAGGAAGAAAAAGTTCCTAGTTCGGTCCCGACAACTGCCACGATCTTCTGGGGGCACGCGCCGTTAGCTCGGCCCAACGCGCATCGGCGATGCGGGCGAGTGCGCTCAGCTGGCGACGCTCCCTGAGACGGAACGGCCGGCCCTGGCGTCCCACCACGAGCACAAGGCCGGCGACGTCAAGATCCGCCCAGGCGACGTCGTCTGGGCCGCCATCGCCTGACCGCGGCGCCACTGACGCTCGGCTTCCGGCGAGGAAAGCTTTGAGCCAGGCTCCGGGAGGCACCGTCCCGACCGACGACCGAAGTTCCGCAGCGTCGGGGTCGACTACGGTCGACCAGTCGCCCTGGAAGTCTCGCCTGCTGCTGGTCGCCAAACTTGACAGTAGCGGTCCGACGGCGTTCTTGGTGACGAGAGCTGCGGCCGTTTCGAGGGCATCGAGGCGAGGGTCGGCCACCCCGTCGCCGGCGACTCTCGCGTCTTCGACGTCGACACCTTCCAGCTTGGATAGTCCGGCGACGAGCAGGTCGAGATCGCTCTCCTTTTGCAGGGACACGATGAGCTCGTCGATTGCGCGGCCACCGCCGCGTTCGAGGATGTCGATGCCCACAAGGTCCCCTCCGACGGAGCCGATGCTCCCTGCTACGGCGCCGAGGGCCCCCGGTCGGTCGGTGAGCCAGACGCGAAGCGCATAAATCACCAGATCAGGCTAGCCGAGGAGTGTGTACTGAATGTTTCGACCTGGCGAAACCACGCCGACTGCCGGCGAGCATCCCCCAGTCGGTCACAGGGGGGTCGTATCCTAAGGCAGGTGAAAGCCACAGCATCGACCGACCGCCTTTTGGACGGCCTGACCGACGCTCAGGCTCTCGCAGTCACTTCGACAGCGACGCCGCTGTGCGTCGTAGCGTCCGCCGGGGCGGGAAAGACCCGGGTCGTTACCCGGCGCATCGCGTACCGCTGCGAGACAGGGTCCGCCCGGGCAGACCACACTCTCGCGCTGACCTTCACTAAGAAGGCCGCCTCGGAGCTGCAGCAGCGGATCAGCGACCTTCGCTGCGACGCCTCCGGCGCGGCGAAAGTGACCGCTGGCACCTTCCATTCGGTCGCTTTGGCGCAGCTGCGCGGGTGGTGGCGCGACCGGCGAAGCCCTCCGCGTGTCCTGCTCGAATCCAAGCTTGGTTTGATCACTCCGCTCCTATCCGAACGCACGAATCTCCGGGCCGCCCCGGCGGTAGAGGTAGCGAGGGCCATCGAGTGGGCGAAAGCACGCGCCGTCACCCCTGAGGCGCTGGTCGAATACACCACTTCCGCCCACAGGGGTGCACTGGCCGGTCTCGACGTGGCGCTCGTCGCATCGGTCTACTCCCGCTACGAGCACGAGAAGCGCAGACGCGGCCTGATCGACTTCGACGACCTCCTGTGGTTGTGCGTCGACGCGATGGAGCGTGACCCCGAGTTCGCCGCCGCGCAGCGTTGGCGCTGGAGCCACGTGTACGTCGACGAGTACCAGGACCTCAACCCGCTGCAGTTCAAGCTGCTTCGCGCCTGGCTCGGACCGAACAGCGATCTATGCGTCGTCGGTGACCCTAACCAGGCCATCTACGCGTGGAATGGCTCCGACAGGACCCTCCTAGACCGTTTCTGCGATCATTGGCCCAGCGCCGAAGTCCTTCGCCTGGACGCCAACCACCGCAGCAGCCGGCAGATCGTTTCGGCTGCGGCAGCCGCGTTGGGCTCGGCGGGTGCGGGGATCACCTCGACGGGCCGCGACGGCCCATCGGTCAAGTACCTCACATACCGGTCTGGTCGAGCGGAGGCCCGCGGCGTCGCGTCGACTCTCCTGGGCGCGAAGCGCTCGGGGCGTCCTTGGCGCTCGATGGCCGTGCTGGCCCGTACGAACGCCCAGCTCGTCGAGATAGCCCAAAGCCTCGACCTACTCGAGGTTCCCTACAGGATCGCTGGCGACGAAGGTTCGCGGTCGGGGCCGGACGGTCCGGCTGCTGTCGACATGGCCGATGACCAGGCAAACCAGGGTTCTCCCGACGGCGCCGTCACGCTGAGCAGCTTCCATAGAGCCAAAGGCCTCGAATGGGACTTCGTCATGCTCACCGGCCTCGAGGAAGGCCTGGTGCCTTTCGGACGGGCAGCCACCCTGGAACAGACCGACGAAGAGAGACGCCTCCTATATGTGGCGATGACCAGGGCTGTCGAGGAGCTTCATCTGTCGTGGGCGAAGGTGCGCTATTTCACCGGGCGTCCCGTCGAGCGCCAACCCTGCAGATGGCTCGACGAGCTCGATCGCAGCCCGGCGCCGGCCGACCTCTCGCCCATGCGCGCCCGCCCTAGCACTTCCCCGGGTCTCCGCCCGAGACCCGAAGGCCTCTCTCCGGCCCGGCGTCGCGACGACCCGGAGAACCCGACCGCTCTGCTTCGCGACGCAATTACCGCCTGGCGCCGCGACACCGCCCGCTTCAGCGGCGTCGTCGCACACCTCCTCCTTCACGACGCGACGATCGACGCGATCGCCGAGAGCCGACCAGCTTCCATCGAGCAGCTCGCCGCTGTGCGAGGCGTTGGTCCAGTCAAAGCGCACCGCTATGGGCCCCAGATTCTCAAGCTGCTCGTACCCTACGCCGACGCAGCCAACCAATAGCCAGCCGCCGGCTCGCCTTTCTGCTGCAACTCGACGTCGCCCCTCTAGTCAGCGTCTCTGCGACGTTGTACACTAAGGAGGGTGAGTTCTTGGTTCTCCATCGAGGTTTTCGACGGCGTAACCCCGGCTTCAGCGTGGGCGGACGCGTATGGGGACGTCCTGAGCGGCACCGCCCTGAGCAACGGGGCTATCGACTGGTCGTGGCATAGCCACACCTGGGGAGTCGTGTTCGAGCTTTGCTTCGAAGACGACGAGGCGTGGGAGCGCTACCAATCCTTGATGGTCGTCCAAGCAGCACTGGAGGCCGTCCCTGACCCGGTTACAGGTCTCATCGTCTACCGCGGCAGAGGCGGAAGCTCCGGTGCCAGCTTGCCGAGGCGGCCCCGCCCCATGACAGGATCGGGCGCAGCGTCACTCCCGCTGCCCTGGGAGAGCTATGAGGGCTACTTCACCGGGGTCACCTCGCTTCTCACCCCGCCTGTCGCTGCTCTGGTCTAAGAGCGTTCCCTAACCCCAGCGATGTCTACGAACACAGGTGCATGATCTGAAGGCTGCTTGCCTTTCCGGGCGTTACGGTCAACTAAAGCCCAACTAAGCCGTCCCGCTACGGGGGCTGTCACCATGATCAAATCGATCCGCATACCGCGGTGCTCATGGAAATTGCCTGCCCGGTAATCCCAGTAACTGTAAAGCCTCTCCTCGGGATAGACACTCCGAAAAGCGTCGACCATCCCCCACTCCTCAAGGGACCGTAGAGCGTCTCTTTCACGAGGCGTCACATGGGTCGACCCCACGAACGCAGCCGGATCCCAGACATCGATGTCCGATGGTGCGATGTTGTAGTCGCCGCATACCGCCATCTCGACACCGGGACCGCCAAGAGCGTCGAGATGCTCCACGAGCTTGCCCATCCACTCAAGCTTGTAGCCGTAGTGCTCTGAGTCCACTTCTCGCCCGTTGGGCACGTACACGCTCGTCACGTACACACCACCGCAGCGGGCGCTGATCACGCGAGTGTCGCGATCAGATTCGACCGTCTCCACGAACCCGAGCACCGGGTCGTCGATGCCGACCCGGGAGACGATAGCGACACCGTTCCACTGCCCCGACCCGTGATGGACACTCTCGTAGCCGAGTGTCGCGAACGCCAGATGAGGAAAGGCCGAATCCGACATCTTCGTCTCCTGCAGACACAACACGTCAGGCTGCGCGTAACCCAGCCACTCCTCGACCCTCGCCATCCGGGCTTTCAGCGAGTTTACGTTCCACGTGGCGATCCTCATCAACCATCGATGCTAGAAGCCCGCAAGACAAGCGCGAGACAACTCAGCTCTCGGCGGCTCTCTTTCTCGAACGTGAAGCTTTCTCGATCGCTGGCGCCGCATCTGATTCGGTGGCCTTCCTCGACGCTCGAGCCTTTGCGGGCGCGGCAGTCGTCTTTGCAGAAGTCGCCTTCGCGGGCGCGGCAGTCGTCTTTGCAGAAGTCGCCTTCGCGGCCGCCGTTCTCTCGACACCCACCTTCTTCACGACAGCAGTCTTCTTCACGGCAGCAGTCGTCTTGACGGCAGCAGTCGTCTTGACGGCAGCAGTCGTCTTGACAGCGCCTTTCCTCACCGAAGCTGCCTTCCTCACGGCCGCAGCTTTCGACGCCTCCGGGGGTTTGGTGTCCGCGACAACCGCAGGGGATTCGGGAGAAGATGCTGCCTTGCGGGCCCTGGTCGCTGCGACGGCGGGCGCCGAGGTCGTCTTCGACGCCGGGGTACTTTTCGACGCCGGGGTCCTCTTCGACGCCGAAACCCGCCGGGCGGGAGGCTTCGGCTGAGGTGACCCACTTGCCGGTGATCCGACCTCCGACGAGCCGCCTGAAGTGGTCTCGGCGGTTATGGCATCAGCCTCCGGTGAAGGCGTCAACGCAGCCGCCGCAACTTTGGATGCGCCCTTATTGGCTACCGCCGCTTTGCGCGCTGCGGCCTGCTTTCGCGCACCCGCCGCTTTAGTTGTACGAGGCGCGGTCGCGGGCGCGTCGGTTGCGGGCGCGTCGGTTGCGGGAAGGTCGACGCCATCACCGTCGTCGGGCTCCGGCTCGTTTCCTATCTCCGCCTCGACGGTCTCAGCCGTCGGCGACCCCGCGACGCGCTCGTTGCCGGGCAGTGCCAACTCGATCCCGCGCCGCTGCGGATCGAGAGCCTGCACCACGAAAGGCAAAGTCTCGCCTTTCGCCATGACCTCGCGCGCCCGGCGCGGAGCCGGGTCTCCCATAGCGGACAGAGGTATATAGCAGCGAGCACCGTCCGCTTCAACGAAAGCCCCGTGAGACGAGTACTCGAACACGAGTCCATCCACGACGCTGCCGAGAGGGTGGGACGCTATGAAGGTTATGAAGGCGAGCGGCTCGTTGACGGGATCTGCCGGTAGGAGGGCACGGCGCCGCAGCGACGGGCGCGACGACGGCTCGACAACCTCCTGCTTGGCGGTCTCGATAGCCCGGTCAACGCTCTTCGGTCGGCCTTTCACCGCTGGAGCCGTCTTGGAGCGTGTCTCGCCAGAGCGCGATGGTGCCTTAGCTGCGGTTTCGCCGCCGACGCGCTGCTCGCCATCGACCCGTTCACCTAGAGGTTCGTTGAGGGACACCTCTTTTCGACGCCGCGCTTCTTTGACGACCTCCCGGCTCTTCGGGCCGCGGACCGGGGTGCGCTCCATGAAGATCCACCCGACGCCCGGCACAGGCTTGCCGCCCACCAGCCGACCCTTGTCGAAAAGCCAGGCGTGCTCTGCATGGAACTCCTGGAAGGAGTCATTTGACAGGACAGTAGCACCGGTCTTCTGGGCGATGCGCAGCAGAAAAGCATCCCCCCGCCCTATCGCCCCGGCTGGCGGCGACACTACCTCGCCCGCCGCTTCGGCCTCCTCGAAGATGGGCAGCTCCCGGGGATCTATTCGATGACCGAACGAGGCGTCGACTACCACCGTCACCTGGTCGTCAGGGTTCTCGGCGATGAACTCGCGCACCGCTTGGTCCAGCTGCTCGAGGCTCGGCAGGGAACGACCCTCGGTGGCGAGGTTGGAACCGTCGACTATTACTTGCCTTCGTGACATCTCACCCAAGAGTCAAGCATCCGACGGGCCCTTCGTCGGGGATCCCGCCCCCCGAGCGTGTTGCGCTACCATCCAGGCGGTGATCGCATGAAGGCCGTACTGTGGGATTTTGGTGGCGTGATCACCGCCAGCCCGTTCGAAGCTTTCGCCGCGTACGAGCGCCGGAGCGGCCTCGAAACCGGGTTCATCCGCAAGCTGAACGCCAAGAATCCCGATTCCAACGCGTGGGCCCGGCTTGAACGCGGTGAAGTCTCCCTCGAAGAGTTCGGCCTCATCTTCGAGGCGGAAGCCGAAGCCGCCGGCGGTCGGCTCGACGCCCGCGAGGTCCTCGACGCTTTGAACGGCCAGATCCGCCCCGAGATGGTCGAGGCGGTGCGTCGATGCCACGATCGGCTGCGCACCGGTCTGCTCACCAACAACTTCGGCGGCTTCGACTCCACGACCACGAGCTCCGTGAAGGAGCATTTCGACGTGATAATCGAGTCTTCGAAGGTGGGCGTTCGCAAGCCGGAGGTCGCCTTTTACCAGATGGCCTGCGAGCAAATCGGGGTCGAGGCGAGCGAAGCCGTGTTCCTCGACGACCTGGGGGTCAACCTGAAGCCCGCACGTGCAATGGGGATGTCCACGATCAAGGTTACCGACCCCGACACTGCGATAGCAGAGCTCGAAGTTCTCGTCGGTTTCCCGTTGCGCTAGCACGAGCGCCGGCGTTCAGACACGCTCGCCAGCAGCACGCTCCAGGAGGTCCTCCTGTTCGAGGTCGTGCATTGCGTGGCTACCTGTCGCCGGTGACCCTGACGCCACCCGACTTATCCTCGATATGGCATAGGTAGCGCCAAAAGCGTCCTGGAGGCGGTCGCGGACGTAATTCGCTGCGCCCATGTTCGCCGGCTCCTCCTGAAGCCAGACGACCTCCCGGGCGCCTTCGTATGACGCCACCAACGCTGACAGTTGGTCGCCCGGCCACGGGTGCAGCTGCTCTACCCTCACGACCGCCACATCCCCGCGTCCAGTGGTCTCGACCGATCCGAGCAAATCGAGTGACACTTTCCCGCTGGCGAGCACAACCCTGCGCACATGCGAACGATCAAGTCCTCTCTGCGCCGCGCCGGCCGATCGCGCAGCGAAGCGTGGGTCGTCGAGGACCTCACGGAAATGCCCGGACGTGAACTCGTGGACGGGGCTGTAGGCCTCGCGGCCGCGCAGGTAGCGCTTCGGGGTGAAAAGTACGAGTGGCTTCAGGGCGCTTCGAAGGACCTGCCTGCGAAGCAGGTGGAACAGCTGCGAGGCGGTGGTTGCGTTGACGACCTGTATGTTGTCCTCGGCGCAGAGGTCCAAGAAGCGCTCGATCCTCGCCGAAGAGTGCTCCGCCCCCTGTCCCTCGTAGCCATGTGGCAGTAGCAGCGTCAGACCGGATTTCTGTCCCCACTTGATCTCCGCCGCGGCGAGGAACTGGTCGATGATGATCTGGCCACCGTTGACGAAGTCACCGAACTGGGCTTCCCATGCGACGAGGCTGTCGCGAGCGACGAGCGAGTATCCGTATTCGAAGCCTATCGCCGCGTACTCTGACAAAAGTGAGTCGTAGACGCTGAAACGCCCCGGCCCGAGCGCTGCAAGGGGAATGTACTCCGAACCGCTGCGATAGTCGACGACCGCAGCGTTGCGGTGTCCGAAAGTGCCACGCCGGCTGTCCTGTCCCGCCAGGCGAACGTCGCGGCCTTCGAGGACGAGCGTGCCGTACGCGAGCGCCTCACCGAGCGCCCAGTCCGCCTCCCCTGACGCCCACAGCTTCGCCCGGCTATCGAAGATGCGAACCAGCTTCGGGTGGACGGTGAAGCCCTCGGGGAATGTCGATAGCGCCTGGACCACTTGGTCTAGCTTGTCCTTGGAGACGCCGCTCTCGACGGGCGGGAGCACCGGGGCCGCGCCCGGAGCCGGCGGCACATGGGTCGGCTTCGCCGGCGCGGTCGCTCGGGTCTCGTCAAGGGCGGACTGTAGGCGCGACGAGAAGTCCGCCAGGGCACGCTCGGCCTCCGCCATGTCGATGTCGCCTCTACGCACGAGAGATTCCGTGTAGAGCTTGCGGACGCTTCGGTGATCCTTGATCAGCTGGTACAGGAGCGGCTGTGTAAGCGACGGGTCGTCCTGCTCGTTGTGGCCGTAGCGGCGATAGCAGACCATATCGATGACGACGTCTTTGTGGAACCGCTGGCGGAAGGCAAACGCAAGCCTGCCGACGCGCACGCACGCCTCGGGGTCGTCACCGTTAACGTGGAAGATCGGCGCCTGGATCATCCTCGCCACGTCGGTGGCGTACACCGACGAGCGCGCCGCGTCGGGGTTGGTCGTGAAGCCGAGCTGGTTGTTGATCACTACGTGCACCGTGCCGCCGGTCTCGTATCCGGGCAGCGCAGACATGTTGAGCGTCTCGGCGACGACGCCCTGGCCGGCGAAAGCCGCGTCACCGTGGATCAAAAGCGCCAGCACCGGCCGTTCGGAGCTTACCCCGAGCTGATCCTGGCAGGCTCTCGCTATCCCCTCGACGACCGGGTCGACAGCTTCGAGGTGCGACGGGTTGGATGCGAGGATCACGTCGAGCGTCATACCTGACCTGCCCGTGAACTTCCCCCGGAAGCCCTTGTGGTATTTGACGTCGCCGGAGCCCTGGACGCTGCCTGGGTCGATGTTGCCCTCGAATTCCTCGAAGAGGTCCCCGTAGCTCTTGCCGACGATGTTGATGAGCACGTTCAGCCGGCCGCGGTGCGCCATGCCGAGGACCACCTGTGAGACGCCGTCCTGGGCGGCTTCGTCGATGACTGCGTCGACCAGGGGGATCGCCGCCTCGCCTCCTTCGAGGCCGAAGCGCTTCTGGCCGATGTACTTGGTGTTGAGGAACTGCTCGAGAGCCTCGGCAGCGTTGAGCCGGTCGAGGATCCAGCGCTGCTCGTCGATGTCGAGCGAAGTCGGCACACCCTCGAAGCGCTCCTGGATCCAGCGTTTCTGTTCGGGGTCCTGGATGTGCATGTACTCGACGCCGACCGTCCGGCAGTAGGCGTCGCGCAGCACGCCGAGGATGTCGCCGAGGCGCATCTTGTCTTTGCCCGCCAAGCCGTTGGTGAAGAACTCCCGCTCGAGATCCCAAAGCGATAGGCCGTGTGTCGCCGGGTCGAGCTCGGGGTGCATCTGGGGATCCTTCCAGTCGAGAGGATCCAGATGGGCGATCAGGTGACCACGTACGCGGTAGAGGTGGATCAGGTTGTCGACCTGGACCTGCTTGCGCTGGCGGAGCTCCGCCGTCTCGGCGAGGTCGTTGACGTCGCTGCCGAACGGGACCGGCTCGTAGGGCACGCCCATCGACTTGAAGATGTCTTCGTAGAAACCGTCTCCGCCGATGAGCAGCCGGTGGATCTTTTGGAGGAACAACCCGGACTCGGCGCCCTGGATGATCCGGTGGTCGTAGGTGCTAGTCAGCGTGACGACTTTGGACACGCCGAGCTCGGCCAGGACCCGCGGGTCGGCGGCCTGCCACTCCGCTGGGTAGTCGATCGACCCGACGCCGATGATCGCACCCTGGCCGGGCATGAGCCTGGGCACGGACTGGACGGTCCCGATCGTGCCCGGGTTTGTCACCGACACGGTCGCCCCGGCCAGGTCGTCGGCGCCGATCTTGTTGGAACGAACCTTGCGGATCAGGTCCTCGTAGCTCGACCAGAAGGCCCTGAAGTCCAGCTCGTCGGCGGCCTTTATCACTGGGACCATCAAGGTGCGCGAACCGTCCGATTTCTCCACGTCCACTGCGATGCCAAGGCCGATGTGGTGGTGGTGTCTCACCGACGGTGTCGCCTTCGGGTCGTCGCCGTCCGGCTCGACAAAACTCGAGTTGAGCGCCGGAACAGCGGCCAGGGCGCGAAGCACAGCGAAGGCGATCAGGTGGGTGAAGCTGATCTTGCCAGCGGCTCCGGTGCGCGAGAGCTGGTTGTTGAGCATGCGGCGGTTGACTTCCAACAGCCGTGCGGGGACCACCCTGAAGCTCGTCGCTGTGGGAACGCCAAGGCTTGCGGTCATGTTCGCAGCGACGCGCAGCGCCGCGCCTCGAAGCGGGCTGGGGGGATCGTCGATTACACCTGCCGCGAGGCTATTCGCGCCGCCGCCGGAACCGGGGCGCGCGGAACTGGCCGCAGGTTCCATGAGGGCTACTCGGCTGGGGTCGCGTGGTCGATCCGCGGCGCCCGCTTCTGAGGGGCTCGCTGGCGACGCGGCCGGCTCGGGACTTGCTGGCCTGGAGAGGTTCACACCTCCCGGGCGGTAATCCTGGAAGAACTCCTTCCAGGAATCGCTCACGGATGCCGGGTCTCTGCGATACTGCTCGTACATGTCGTCGACGAGCCAGGCGTTGGCGCCGAAGCGTGAGGCAGGGCCGGATGGGGGAGAATCTTCTAGGTGGTCACTCATACCAACTCACATCCTAAAGGCCGCGACCGATTGAGCGCGGTTGGGCTACCGCAGCTTCGCTTCTGGATCGCCTTATGATCTCTGCGCAGTCGGATACGCCTCGCGTACGGTCCTAAATGGAGGTTGCGGAACATGGGCACCCTGTGGAGTCCAATCAAGGAGTCAGGCAGCCTCACAGAGAAGATCGTCGCACGCATTGATGAGCTGATCGCCTCTGAGGATCTCCAAGAGGGCCAACGCCTCCCGTCGGAGCGCGACATGGCCCGCCTACTCGGGGTGAGCCGGCCGGCCCTTCGCGAGGCTGTTCGTGTGCTCGAGGCTCGTGGGCGGGTAGCTGTGCGCCACGGACAAGGCGTTTTCGTCGGGGTGGGTGACATCGGAACTATAGGGACCCGCCTCGCCAACATGGAGGTGTCCCTCGCGGAGCTTTTCGCGATGCGCCAGGTTCTCGAAGTGCCCGCAGCCGAATGGGCAGCCAGCGTCGCAACCACGCGGGAGGTGGAAGCCTTAGCGCACCAGCTCGAAGCCGAGGAGCGTGCGAGGGTGGAGCCGATCGACTTCAGCGTCTTGCGGCAGCTCGACACCGCGTTTCACCTGAGGATCGTCGAGATGGCGAACAACCGGTTTCTGCTGCAAACCCAAGGTGTGCTCCAGGAGATGATCGCCGCCGGTATGGAGACAACTTTGACGATACCGGGGCGTGTACAACAGGCCCGCAAGGACCACCGGATGCTCTTCGAAGCGATCCGCGACCATGACCCTGACGCTGCCAGGGCGGCTGCGCAGGCGCATATCGTCGGAGCGCGAGACGCAGCCATCGAGAGGATCCACGCCCAACGCCACGAGGCGGAGGACCCAGGAGTGTGAGTGCTTGCGTGTGGGTGAGGCGAGTGACCGGGCGCGTGGATGTCGTATTCGCGTCGGCCTGCGAGAGACTTGACTGCCGGACCCACCGGCATTAATCTGAGTGGCTAGAGGTCATACCAGAGTCGGTTGTCGGGTGTGGTCGTTGGATCGAGCTTCATAGCAAACAGATGTTTGCAATCCTAAAGAGAAAGGTGCCGATGACTGAACAAGAATCTGGCGCCCCGGCACCCGCCGGGACGGCGAGGCTGGGGTTCCTGGCGCACGAGCCCGGCGACTCGGTCGCCGTCGCGGTCAGAGACGTGGAGGCAGGCAGCGCGGAGATGGCCGTACACCGCTCGCCTGAACGCCGCCAAGTGGTGGTCAGCGAGCCGATACCGCTCGGACACAAGCTCGCTCTCACCGACTTGGACGAGGGCCAGGCGGTCATCGAGTACGGCCAGACGATCGGAGTCGCCCGGCGCGCTATCGCGACCGGCGAGTTGGTGCACGTTCACAACATCAGGAGCACGAGATGGCAAGCACAGAGCTGACCGGCTACCGCCGACCCGACGGGCGTGTCGGTATCCGAAACCACGTCATCGTCCTCGCGGTCGACGACCTGTCGAACGCCGCGGTGGAAGGGATCGCCCGACTCATTCCCGGACTTCTTCCTATCCCCCACGCCTACGGCCGCCTGCAGTTCGGCGAGGACCTGGAGCTGACCTTCCGCACTTTGATCGGTACAGGAGCGAACCCGAACGTCGCCGCGGCTGTCGTCGTCGGGATCGAGCCGACATGGACGGACCGTGTCGCCGACGGGATCGCCGCGACCGGAAAGCCGGTTGCCCGCCTGTCCATCGAACGCCACGGTGACCTCGCGATCATCGCGGAGGGCGCCCGTCACGGTGCGCGCCTGCTCCAGGACGCAAGCGAGCTCCATAGGGAGCCGGTAGCGCGTCACGAGGTGATGCTGTCCATCAAATGCGGCGAGTCCGACACGACAAGCGGTCTCGGCGCTTGTCCGACCGTCTCGGAGGTAGTGGACCGAACCGTCGCAGCAGACGGGACCGTCCTGTTCGGCGAGACGACTGAGCTCACAGGCGGCGAGCACCTGATAGCCGCGCGCTGCGCCGACGACGAGGTCCGTTCGAAGTTCCAGGGCTTCTTCGACGACTACATGAATACGGTCGTGGCGGCAGGAGTCGACCTGCTCGGATCGCAGCCGACCCAGGGCAACATCCGCGGCGGACTTTCGACCATCGAGGAGAAGGCCATGGGCAACATCTCCAAGACCGGAACCGTGCCCGTCGTCGACGCGCTCGCCCCCGCCTGCGCCCCGAGCCGTCCCGGCCTCAACTTCATGGACACTTCCTCCGCCGCTGCCGAGTGCGTGACCCTCATGGCGGCCGCCGGGGCGGTGCTGCATCTCTTCCCGACAGGTCAGGGGAACATCATCGGGCATCCGATCGAGCCGGTCATCAAGATCACCGCCAACCCGCTGACAGCAGCGACGATGGCAGAACACGTCGACTTGGACGTGTCAGGGCTTCTCACCCAGGACTACAACCTGCGCGAAGCCGGCGACAGGCTGATGGAGGTCGTCGATCGAACCATCAACGGGCGCCTCACTGCGGCCGAGACGCTCGGCCATCGCGAGTACGTGATCACCAAGCTCTACAGGAGCGCATGACGGCGATGCTGGCAACCACCGAGCTTCTCTCAAGCGGCCAGGTGGTCCCCTGGTTGATAGACGGGCGCTGGGAGGCACCGTCTGACGCCGCGACGATCGACGTCACAAACCCTGCAACCTGCCAAGCCGTCGGTCGGATCGCATACGGCGAGGCGGCGGACGCGACGCGAGCCGCGGACGCCGCCTCCGCCGCGTTCGACTCGTGGGCGGAGCGCTCGGCGGGCCAGCGGGCCGACATTCTTCAAAGAGCTGCCGATATCCTCGCCGGGAGGGCCGCCGCCATAGGCGACTTGCTGTCGGCGGAGACTGGCAAGCGTCGCTCGGAGGCAGCGGGCGAGGTCAACTTCTCCGCTTCGTACCTTCGGTGGTTCGCTGCGCAGGCGCGCCAGGCACACGGCGAGGTCCTAAGCCCCGAGGACCCCGCCCGGCGCCACCTCACGCTGACCCGGCCGGTGGGTGTCGTTGCGTCGCTCACCCCGTGGAACTTCCCGGTGTCCATCCAGGCGCGCAAGATAGCGCCTGCCCTCGCCGCCGGCTGCACCGTCGTCGCTCGCGCGTCTGAAAAGGCCCCCCTAGCAGTCGCCGAGCTGTTCCGGGCGCTTCAAGACGCCGGCCTGCCGGACGGGGTCGCCAACCTGGTCCAAGGGCCGGCGGCGGCCTGCACGGACGCCCTCATCGCCCATCGCGCTGTCCGCATGGTCACCTTCACAGGTTCGACGCCGGTCGGTTCGCGCCTGATGGCGGCCGCTTCGAAGCGGATCGTGCGTTGCGCGTTGGAACTCGGCGGCGACGCCCCGTTCATCATTTTCGCAGACGCTGACATCGACGCTGCGGTGAGCGGCTTGATGACCGCGAAGTTCCGAAACAACGGCCAGTCCTGCATCGGAGCGAACCGGGTTCTCGTGGAGCGCCCGATCTTCGACGAGGTGATTTCGCGCCTCGCAGCGGCGACGTCCGCGATGGCCGTCGGGGACCCGGCAGGCGCTGCCGAGCCTGACCTCGGACCACTGATCGACGCGTCGAGGGTTCGAGCCGTCGGCGAGCTCGTAGACGAGGCCGTCTCGGGCGGGGCGCACTGGCTCGGGGAGAGCCCGCAGATGCCGTCCGGGCCCTGCTACAGCCGTCCCGGGTTCATCATGGGCGCTCCCGACGGTTCCGGGCTCGCGACGACCGAGGTGTTCGGACCGGTCTCGGGCGTGTTCGCCTTCGACGGCGAGGACGAGGCCTTGGCTATTGCGAACGGCACCGAGATGGGATTGGCCGGCTACTTCTACACTCGTGACGTGTCGCGTGTCTGGAGGATGTCAGAGCGTCTCGAGGTGGGGATCGTCGGAGTCAACCACCCGCTGCCGTCGGTGGCTTTCGCCCCGATGGGAGGCGTCAAGCAGAGCGGCCTGGGACGAGAAGGCGCCCGACAGGGCCTGGAGGAGTTCCTCGACACCCGCTACGTGTCGTTGGGACTATAAGGTGCCCGAAGCGCCGGGCGAGAAGAGCCCGCTTCGAAGCCCGCTTCGAAGCGCAGCGTGGTTCGAAGCGACAGGAAAGCTCGGCTTCTACCACCGCTCGCACACCAAATCCGAGGGCTTCCCCTCCGACGTGTTCACAGGCAAGCCTGTGATCGGCATCGCGGCAAGCTGGTCGGAGCTCGCCCCCTGCAACGCACACCTCCACGACCTCGCCCAATCGGTCAAAGCCGGAATCTGGGAGGCCGGTGGCTTCCCGCTCGAGTTCCCGACGCTCGCGCTCGGCGAGACGCTCATGCGTCCCACCGCGATGCTCTACCGAAACCTGGCGGCGATGGAGATCGAGGAGGTGATCCGCTCCAATCCCCTGGACGGCGTCGTGTTCCTCACCGGATGCGACAAGACGACCCCGGCCGCTGTAATGGCCGCAGCGAGCGCCGACGTGCCTTCGCTGGTCGTCACCGGCGGCCCGATGATCAACGGGCGTTTCCGGGGCGTGGCGGTAGGGTCGGGCACGGACCTGTGGCGTTTCTCCGAAGACGTCCGCGCCGGCGTTATGACCCCCGAGGACTTTGTTGCCTCGGAAGTGTGCGTGTCTCGAAGCAACGGTCACTGCACCACGATGGGCACCGCCTCCACGATGGCGTGCTTGGTGGAGGCTCTCGGCCTTGCGCTGCCAGGCTCCGCTGCGATTCCAGCTGTAGACGCGGCCCGAAAAGTGTTCGCCCACCAGGCCGGCCGGCGCTGCGTAGCTATGGTCCGCGAGGACTTGCGGCCCTCTCGGATCCTCACCCGCAAAGCTTTCGAGAACGCGCTGCGGGTAAACGTCGCAATAGGCGGGTCGACCAACGCGGTAGTTCATCTCCTTGCGATGGCGGCCCGGGCGTGCGTACCGCTACAACTCGACGACTTCGACACACTAGGCGCCGACGTTCCGACGCTCGTCAACCTAAAACCGACCGGCGAGTTCTTAATGGAGGAGTTCGCGTCGGCTGGAGGCCTGCCGGCGGTCATGGCCGAGATCTCGGACCTGCTCAACCTTGACGCTCTGAGCGTTACTGGCAGGACGATCGGCGATGAGATCGCGGGTGCGCCGTGCTACGACCGTGCGGTGATCGCCGCACGCGACGCTCCCCTCCTGCCGCCCGGGCGAGGGACCGTCGTCCTTCGCGGGAACCTGTGCCCCGACGGCGCCGTGCTCAAACTTTCCGCGGCCTCCGAGGAGCTCATGTCGCATAGTGGTAAAGCGTGGGTGTTCGACTCCGTCGAGGAGCTCAACGCGGCCGTCGACCGAGAGGACACCGGCATCGAAGCCGACGATGTGCTGGTCCTGCGAAACGCCGGCCCGCTCGGCTACCCGGGCATGCCCGAAGTAGGCAACCTTCCCCTGCCCCGCTACCTACTTCGCGACGGGATCAGGGACATGGTCCGCATCTCTGACGCACGGATGAGCGGCACGTCTTTCGGCACGGTGATTCTTCACGTCTCGCCGGAGGCCGCCGCAGGCGGGCCGCTTGCCCTTGTACAAACCGGCGACTGGATCACATTGGACGTGAAGTCCAGGTCATTGCATCTTGAGGTCCCCGACGAAGTGCTCGCCGAGCGGCGCCGTGAGTGGACTCCGCCGGATCTGAGCGGGGAAGGTGGTTACAGCTCGCTCTATCGTGCTCACGTGCTGCAAGCTGACCGCGGGGCCGACTTCGACTTCCTCGTCGGGAGACGCCCGGTCGGCGTGCCGAGGCCTCCCACGTGAGCGGTCGTCTGGCTGCGACGATGTCCGGATGGCTCGAAGGCCGGGTCGCTTTCGTCACCGGGGGCGGGTCCGGGATCGGGGCCGACATTGCGAGGCGCATGTCAAACGCCGGGGCAAAAGTTGCCGTCGTCGACCGCAACGCAGGCGCCGCAGAGGCGACCGCTGCGGCCATACGTAGTGAAGGCGGCGAGACGTGCGCGATCCTCGCGGATCTGAGCGTCCCTGCGCAGCGCCGCGACTCCCTGGCCAAGGCGTCGGCTCAGCTCGGCGCAGTCGACGTGCTCGTCAACAACGCCGCCGACCACGGGGTCCGACACGGCTTTCTCGAAGTGCCCGAGGACGAATGGGACCGGATACTCGCGACGAACCTCACGGCGACTGCCATGCTTTGCCAGGCAGCCGCCCCGGCAATGGCCGAGCGGGGGGGCGGGGCGATCGTCAACCTCGCAGCCATACAAGCCTCGCTCCCGCTTCCCACCTACGTCAGCTACGTCGCCAGTAAAGGCGGGATCATCTCTCTCACCCGGGCTCTCGCCGTGGAGTTCGGTGCGCTAGGCATCCGCGTCAACGCCGTGGCACCCGGAGCGATCGCTTCAGGCTCGACCCGGAGCGCGCTCGCCCAGTCCGGCAACCCCGACGCGTCCGCCCCTACGCTACTGGGTCGCATGGGCACCGGCGACGATATCGCTAGCGCGTGCGTCTTTCTAGCCTCTGAGGCCGCGTCGTTTATCACGGGGGCGATGCTCGTGGTGGACGGGGGGCGCAGCCTTTCGCGCCAGCCCGACCCGCTGGCCGACTTCTCGAAGCGGCGATAGGGCCCGTCCCCCGGGTCCATTCGGCGGGACTAAGCGGGACCCGGCGGGACCCGGCGGGACTAAGCGGGACCCGTCCGGATAGGGCACTTATCGGCTCGGGCGGGATTGCACGGCCACCGAATCGGCCACCAGAAAACGATTGATACTTTATACAGCCATAGCAAGCATAAAGTATCAATCGTTTTCGTGGATCTCTCAGCCGGACGCGAAGACGACTTCCCACGCCACGGCGACGGCGACGGCGACGGCGACGGCGACGGCGGGTCGTTATCGTCGCTCACGATCAACTCGACACGATAGGCTCGCCGTGTGGACTCCCCTCAGATCCAAGACGCTCCCGTCAAGCCGGGCGGCTCGATCGGCACTGTAATGGCCGCTCTGGCCACACCGCTCGACGAGGCGGGCGCAATCGACACGGTCGGCCTCGGTCGTCTCGTGTCGCACATCCTCGCCGGGGGTGCGGACGGGCTCTGCCCGGCGGGATCTACCGGCGAGGGGCCCCTCCTTTCGCGTTCGACGCGTGTCTACCTCGTCGAGGCTGTCACGGCGTGCGCGCCGCCAGGCACACCGATAATTCCCGGGACTGTCAGCGTCAACGCTGACGAGGCCCTGGCTGACATCGAGGCCTACACCCATGCCGGCGCGACCGCGGTGCTCGTCCCGCCACCCTTCTACTACCCGCTCAACGACGGCGCCGTCGCCGACTTCTACGAGTACCTCGCGGCGCGCTCGCCTCTGCCGATACTTCTCTACAACATTCCCGCCATGACGAAAGTGTCGATCTCGCCAGCTGTGGTATCGCAGATTGCGGGGAACACGGCGATAGCGGGAATGAAGGATTCGAGCAGGGACATGGAGTATTTCAGCGCGGTCGCAGCCACAGTCAGCCCCGGAGTGAACTTCGACCTGCTGACGGGCTCCGACACGCTTCTCGGCGCGAGTCTCGCTTCGGGAGGGAAAGGAACGATTGCCGCTTCGGTCAATTTTGTCCCGGGCCTGGTCAGCGCCCTCTACTCGGCTTGCGTTTCCGGAAAGCCAGACGCCAGAGACCTTCAGGCGAAGCTCGCAGAAGTAGTCTTCGCTTGCCGCAAGCCGGGATTTCCCGCGGGCTGGAAGGCGGCGCTGTCGCTAGCCGGGCTCTGCGAAGCCTACATGGCTGCCCCGCTTCGACCGGCGACTAGGGAAGCGACGGAAACGCTACGCGCCGAATTGGAATCGGTACTCGGTCCTGAATGGACATCGACGAACAGCTGATCCCCCCAAACGCAGAGGGCTGCACTCCTTAAGCTCGGCTAAGCCACGCCGAGACTCTCGGCACGCTCGCCCAGACGCGCTGCGAGTGCGTCGGGGATCACGAGGGTCTCTTCGTCGGTGATCTCACCGGGAAGCTTGCGCCCGGCACCAGGAAGGCGACCGCCGGCGTCCTCGACGCGCTGCGCATAGACTGCCATCCTCTCCTGCGCTTTCCCGTCGACGTCGAACCTCGCCGGGTCGATCGCTATCACAAGGTGCCCGATGCGCTGCGGAGCACTGACAGTCGCAGCCGACAGCGGGTCTGCGACGTCGCCTGCCAGGTTCGGCCCGCACATGACGCCCGAGAGAAGCTCGACCATCGTCGCCAACGCGTAGCCCTTCGATCCGCCTATCGGGGCGAGCATCCCCTTCAAAGCCTTCGCCGGGTCGGTGGTCGCCTTGCCGTCTTCGTCGAGCGCCCAGCCCGCCTCGAGCTCACGGCCTGCAGCGGCCGCTTCGGCGATCTTTCCCCGTGCGACTGCGCTCGTGGCCAGGTCGACGATGACGGCGCCCGAGCCCCCCGGCATGGCGAAAGCTATAGGGCTAGTGGAAAGAACGGGGGCCCGCCCACCCCAGGGTGGCATCACGGCCGGCCCGTTCGAGAAGGCGATTGCGACTTTGCCCTCCTCCGCCGCCGCTCCAACGTAGAGACCGAGAGCCCCGCAGTGGCCGGAGTTGCCGACCGAGACCGCCGCGATTCCGTACTGGGCGCAGCGAGCCGACGCGAGTTGCGTAGCATCCCAAACCTGCCAGTGGCCGAGCCCGTTGTCGCCGTCGAATGAAACTGCCGGCCCGGTGTCGCCGACCAAGCGGAGTTGAGCCGAAGGGTTCGCTCCTCCACCGGCGAGACGGTCCAGGTAAAAGGGCAGCCGCATCAACCCATGCGATCCCCGCCCCCATGCGTCGGCCGCGGCGAGCGCCCACGCAGTTCGCTCAGCCGGCGCCTCGGCCATGCCGGCCGCCTGAAGCATCCGCGCTGCGGTGTTTCTCATCGCTCCGACAGTGCTCTGCATACTCTTCTCCTCCAGGGTCACTGGTCCGGGTTGACAGGGGCTCTCAGCCCTGCCAGTCTAACAGTGGTCTGACCTCTGTTCTTTAGAAGGGATCCGCCGAATGTCACCTGACCGAACCGCCGAGGCTTCCCCCGCCGCTACAAGCCCTGGCAGTGGTCCGATCCTAGTGGCCGAGGACGTCTGGGGAGCCGCCTTCGAATCCTTGGCCGAGACCCACCATGTGTCACGCCAGCCCGACGCTTGGTCGGACCCGGCGAAGTTGCGCGAAGCGGCCAGCTCAGCTCGGGCACTTGTCGTGCGCAACCGCACTGCCGTCGACCGGGCCCTGCTCGAGGCGGCCCCGACATTGCAGATCGTCGCAAGGGCGGGTGTCGGCCTCGACAACATTGACCTGCGAAGCGCAGACGAGCTCGGCGTAGTCGTCGTGGCGCCGCTCGGAGCCAACGCGCAGAGCGTCGCCGAACATACCGTAGCGCTCGCACTCGCCCTCGCCCGGGACGTCGTCGGAAACGACACCCGCGTCCGATCCGGCACCTGGGAACGCCGCTACGGTACGGAACTGTCCGCCAAGGCGTGGGGGGTCGTCGGCCTTGGCGCGACCGGGCGGGCGGTGTGCGCGCTCGCGTCGGCGTTCGGTATGGACGTCGTCGGATACGACCCCGTCCTCCCCGAGGGCGCTGCCCTTCCCGCAGGAGTAACGAAGCGCGCTGATAGCCTCGGCGAGTTGCTGTCCGCGTCGGACGTCGTGTCGCTGCACCTTCCTTTGACGAACGACACCGAGCGGATGGTCAACGCCGACTTCCTTGCCGGCATGCGTCCCGGGTCGTACCTGATCAACGTGTCGCGGGGAGGTCTCGTCGATGAGGAAGCGCTCTCCGACGCACTCGAATCCGGCCACCTCGGCGGAGCGGGCCTCGACGTCAGATCTACGGAACCGCCCACGGTCGGGCGTCTCGAATCCTCGAGTCGTGTCGTTCAAAGCCCCCACATCGCCGGACTCACCAACGAATCCCAAGAAGCCATCTCGACCGCGCTCGCCGGAGATATCGCAGCGGTGCTGGCGGGATCGCCCGCTGGCCACGCCGTGGGCGCGCATCGCCGGCCGACACGCTGACAACGCCCCGCCTTAGGCGCGCCCCGTCTTAGGCGCGCGCCGTCTATGAACGCCTAAAGGTCGGCTGTCACAGGCAGCGCCGGCACTTCCACAACGCGCGCCGCGCGAAGATGCACGTACGCCTTCGCCGCCCGCCTCGCCGGCTCACGGCACAAGACCCTGCCGGCTGCCCAACCGGACGACCCCTGCTCGGGGCGGTAGCGGTGCACCATCTCGCCGTCGTAGACGGTGCTGACGTTCGTAGAGCTCCCGGGCCACACGTGAAGGTCCCAGCGGTTGGGGGCGATCTCGCCGGTGTGGTTCGCAGATGGGCCCATGGGGATGACAGCGCCGGCGCGAACGTAGAGCGGTATCCGGTCAAGTGGCACTTTTATCCGCATTTGTCTGGGGCCCGAGACGACGGTCCCTGTCCAGAAGTCCACCCACTCGCCTGGCGGCAGGATCACTTCCACATCTGCCATGTCCGCTGACTCGTCTAGTACGGCGACGACGAGAAGGTCAGGGCCGAGCATGTACTCGTGGCCGACATGCCACAGCAGCTTTTCGTCCGGAAATTCGAGTGCGAGTGGTCGCATCACCGGCCAGCCAAACCGGCTTGCTTCGCCGGCCGCGCTCATCAGGTAAGGCAGGAGCTGGTAGCGGAGCTTCGCGAACTCCTGGACTATCGCAAACGCCCTCTCGCCGAACTCCCACGGTTCGCGTGGACGCAGACCGTGAAAGCGAGCCAGCGGGGACAGGCAGCCGACCTGCGCCCAGCGGACGTAGAGCTCCGGGCTCGGGCCGCTGCCGTAGAAGCCGCCGATATCGTGCGCCCAAAGGCCCGGTGCGGAAAGGCTCCAGCTGATCCCGGCCCGAAGTTCCGCTGCGAGCCCGGCTACGCTCGCCTCGGGGTCGCCGCCCCACTGCGCCGGGTAGCGCTGCGAGCCCGCCCAGCCGCTCCTACTCCACACGAGGGCCTCCGTGCCGTCACGCTCCGCGAGGGTCTCCGAGACAGTCCGGCTGTACCAGATCGGATACAGGTTACGCCACGCTCTTCCCCGCCTTCCGTCCGACATGATCGCGTCGTCGGGCAGGCCTTCGCCGAAGTCGCATTTGATCACCGAGACCCCGAGGTCGAGGAGGGTCCTGTTCTTGGCCTTCCACCAGTCACGCGCTGCGGGATTGGAGAAGTCGACGAGGTGGCGGGGTCGGCCGTCTCGCGAGAAGGTACGTGCCACCTGGGCGGGGGTTCCGTCGCCGCCGGTGACCACGAAGCCGGCTTCGCTCGCCTCGGCGAAGACCGGCGACTGCGGATCGAGATACGGGAGCTCCCACACAGAGATGTGGAAGCCCTGCGAGCCGAGGTTTGCGATCATCGCTTTCGGGTTGGGGTATTTGGTGTCGCTCCACACGAAGTCGCAGTTGAGCAGATCGCGCTCCAGCCAGTCGGGGTCTATGTGCAACACGTCGCAGGGCATGTCGCGTTGGCGTAGCTGGGCTGCTACCTCCTCGAGTTCCACGCGACTGCGGTACCGGCAGCGTGACATCCAAACGCCGAACGCCCAGCGCGGCGGAACCGACATACGGCCCGTGATCGCTGTGTAGTCGCTCAGGCGCTCTTTGAGCGTCGGCGCCGCGAAGATGAAGCAGTCTAGCCGTTCCTCCTCGTTGACCAGCTCGAGAACCGCCGGGAAGGAACTTCCGACGTCGACGGCCATAGGTCCGGGCGTGTTGACGAAGAGGCTGTAGCCCTCCGAGGAGTGCATGACCGGCACGGCCTTGTAGGTGAGACCAGTTCCTGCGCCGAGCGCGTCGTCGGCGATCAGCTGGAAGCTGCGCCCGTTGTGGACGGTCGAGCTGAACTGCTCCCCTAGTCCAGCGAACAGTTCGCCTGGTGCTATCTCCATGGTCATCGAGACGCGACCCGGCTCGAACGCTACAGCCGGCACCATCGGGAAGCCTGCGACCTGCCTTCGGTCCCCGCCGCTTCTGGCGATCGTGGCGCCGTCGGCGTCGAGCACTTCGAGGCGGAACGGCCTTCGCTGCAGGCGGATGGCGATACCTTCACCGGTCACTTCGACGTGGTCGGGGGTTTCCCGGACGTCGATTGCGACGCCGCCGGGGTTCGCATCGATGACGATCCCGTCGTCGATGCCGTCTGCGGCGTCAACCCATCCACCGCCCGAGACGATCGTCAACCTCAGGCATCGGGGCCCGCCGGCACGGACACGGATGGACCCGCGCCGTATGTCGGCTTCCGCTATCTTCGCCGCCTCGCCAGCCTCGCCTGCCTCGCCGGCCGCCCAATCTGGGGCGTTCGGAAGCAGGTGTTCTAGTCCCTGCGCCAGCGGAGACTCGACCGTAACGATCCCCCGCGAGCGGCCGAGCGAGTGAAAGGCGACCGCGGTCACGTCGAGGTCGACGCTGTCAGCCGACTCGGCGACCTTGACATCGTCGATGCTTCTCAGAAGGAACCGCTTGTCGCCTCCTTGAGACGACGCGCCGGGAAGGACGCTTGGGGTTTGTGTGGCACTCATCTCGCTGGCCTCCTGGAAAATGCGACAACGGATGCTAGCCGGATTCGCCGCCGACAAGCTTGGTCTGACCTCTGGCCAGCCTAGTCGACTACGCTCCGCTGGGTGGGGCTCGGCGGGACTGTCCACGCGCGAGACTATGTGGGTGCCAGCCCAGTTCATTTTCACCATGCGCGACCTGAGGCGCTTCTATCCGCCGGACCGCGAAGTGCTCCGCGGGATCAACCTTTCGTTCTACCCGGGGGCAAAGATCGGGGTGATCGGCTCGAACGGCTCGGGCAAGTCGTCGCTTCTGCGGATCATGGCAGGCGTCGACGACGGGTTCACCGGCGAAGCCCGGCTCACGCCCAGTTTCAGCGTCGGCTTCCTCGCCCAAGAGCCCGAGCTCGATGAGTCGACCGACGTAGCCGGCAACGTTGCGATGGGCGTCGCCCCCGTCAAGGACGTCCTCAAACGCTACGACGAGGTGTGCGCCGCGATGGGCGAACCCGACGCCGACTTCGACAAGCTCCTGGCCGAGCAGGCCGACCTGGGTGAGCGCATCGACGCGCTCGGCGCGTGGGAGCTCGACCGCCACTTAGACATTGCGATGGACGCGCTCCGCCTTCCCGTCCCCGACGCAATGGTCGCCAACCTTTCCGGTGGGGAGCGGCGGCGGGTCGCGCTGTGCCGGCTACTTCTCTCCAGCCCCGACCTCCTGCTTTTGGACGAGCCGACCAACCATCTCGACGCCGAGTCGGTCGCCTGGCTAGAGCGGACACTTCGCGACTACCCGGGGACGGTAGTCGCCGTCACCCACGACCGGTATTTCCTCGACAACGTCGCCGGCTGGATCCTCGAGCTCGACCGCGGAGCGGGCATACCGTGGCAAGGCAACTACTCGTCCTGGCTCGAACAAAAGCAAGGCCGCCTCGCCAAGGAGGAGAAAGCCGACCAGGCGAAGCAACGCACCCTCGAGCGTGAGCTCGAGTGGATCCGCATGTCTCCGCGCGCCCGCCAGGCCAAGAGCAAGGCCCGGGTCACCTCCTACCTCGAGCTGGCAGCGTCGGCCGAGGAGGCGGCGAGGCAGCACACACCGGAGCGCCTCGAGATCACCATTCCGCCAGGCCCGAGACTCGGCGACATCGTGGTCGAAGCGAACAGCCTGTCGAAAGGGTTCGAGGGGCGGCTGCTCTTCGAGGACTTGTCGTTTTCGCTTCCCCCGGGCG
>JAKBBS010000228.1 GCA_021808425.1 Actinomycetes bacterium | reverse complement strand
AAACCCTTCTAGCTCAACCTGATTCAGCCAACCCACTATCCGATTGGAGACCAGACATGCATTTCCTAGACGATTCGCTTTTCCCCGAGAACCAGGAGAAGCTGGTAATCACAGCCGCACCGTACGCTCCCGAGTGGGAGCCCGCTGACTTCCCTGAAGACATTGCGTTGACCATGGACGACCATGTTCAGGCGGCGGTCGATTGCTATAACGCCGGCGCTACGGTGCTACACATTCACGTCCGCGAACTCGACGGCCATGGGTCGAAGCGCCTGTCGATGTTCAATGAGCTCTTGGGCCGGCTCCGCCACGCCGTCCCGGACATGGTCCTCCAGGTCGGCGGTTCGATCTCTTTCGCCCCAGAAGGCGAGGGAGAATCGGCGAAATGGCTGAGCGACGACACCCGCCACATGTTGGCCGAGCTGGAACCGCGACCTGACCAGGTGACGATCGCCATCAACACAAGCCAGATGAACATCGTCGAGTTCATGACCGACGACGACATGCGCGGAACGTCGTTTGAACGTCCCGAGGTGTACGAAGCCTACAGGGAGATGGTCGTGCCGGCAGGTCCCGCCTGGGTGGCGGAGCACTTGAAGCGACTTGTGGCCAACGGGATACAACCTCACTTCCAACTAGCCACGATCGCACAGCTCGAGACAGTCGAGCGGCTGATGCGCCGCGGCGTGTACACGGGCCCGCTCAACGTGACCTGGGTCGCTATAGCGGGCGGCTTCGACGGACCGTCGCCGTACAACATGATGGAGTTCATCCGTCGCACTCCGGACGGGGCTTCGCTCACGCTCGAGACGATGATGCGTAGCGTGCTCCCGATCAACACGATCGCCATCGCACTTGGGCTGCACACCCGCTGCGGCAACGAGGACACGATCTGGGGTAAAAAGGGCGAGAAGTTCACCACTGTTCGCCAGGTCGAGCAGCTAGCGCGGATCGCCGGTGAGCTCGGTCGCTGCGTTGCGACAGGCAAGGAGGCCAGGGACATCTACAAGCTGGGCGACTATTACGGCTCGGCCGAAGAAGCAGTTGCCAAGGCAGGGTTCGCTCCGTCCCGCAAGCCAGGACAGGTCGGCTTCACGTTCCACGCCTAGGCGACGTCCCTAGCTGGACTCAATCCGTGTCAACTCATCGGAGCATCACGCGCTCGTGCAGTGGCGTTCAACTCCGTGGAGTGTGGCGTGGCACGCCGTGGAGTGCCTCGACTTCGACCTCACGGGAGGGTTCGCTTCGTGGGATTCGCCGTTGCCGTTTGCGGGGACGCCGCACTGGTTGTTGACGACGCTACCGAGAGCCTGGACACGCTCAGAAATCGTCGGCTACATCGACTACTGCCGTCAGCGGGTAGTAGATGTGCTGAGGAGAAGGACAGAAGAGCGAGGGCGGCGCCATTGCCTTCTACCCATAGGTACGGCGGCCAACCGCACCCTCATCATCACCGGCGCGCTCGGGCACACAGTCGAGCACGGTTCACAAATCAGGCAGTACGTCAACGGCGTGGCACAGGGCGAAGCGTCGAGACTCGCCTCACGCTCGACGTCGCCCGAGGGCCGGAACGGGCATGACCGCTCGTCTCCTCAGGATGAGTCTGTTTCTGCTGCCGAGTGAGTCTCGACGGCTCGCTCTAGGCGTCGGTCGGGTACCAGCCAGATGAGAGCCACGACAACATAGAGTGTGAGAGCCACCCACCGGTCGCCCAGTGACACGGCGATTGCTACCAGGTAGATGCAAGGGGACGCCTTGCCTTTCCAGTCTCGGCCGACAGCAGCACGCAAGCGGGATCGCGGGCCTTGTGCTGCGATTATCTGAGTTTGGAGGATGTAGTACGCGATCGCTGCAAGCAGGAGGACGATGCCGTAGGCGGCTGTCGGGAGGGTCGCGAATCCGTTCTCTCCCATCCATCCCGTTGCGAACGGAACGAGGGAAAGCCAGAACAGCAGGTGCAGGTTCGCCCACAAGACGCGTCCGGTGACCTTTTCGGTGAGTTGCAGCATATGGTGGTGGTTGTTCCAGTAGATCCCCAGGTAGGTGAAGCTGAGCACATAGGTCAGCCACACCGGAAGCAAGGGACGGAGGGCGTGAAGGCTGGTCCCCTGGGGAGCTCGGAGGTCGAGAACCATGATCGTGATGAGGATAGCGATGACACCATCGCTGAATGCCTCGAGGCGGCCAGGTCGCATTGCCACAACCTACAGAGCGAGGGTGGAGCTGTGTGGAATATCAGTCAGAGGCGGTCCCCGTTTAGATGTGCGACGATTTTGCAATGTCCGAACTATTGGTGATGGATGAGACGGCAGTGCGCCAGGCACTGCCTCTCGGAGAGCTGGCCGAAACGCTCTCCGAGGCCCTTATTTCCCTGGCGAACGGGACGGTGTCGGTGCCCGCTCGCATAGCGGCACACAGCCATGAAGGTTTACTCGCCGCTATGCCTGGCTATGTTCCTGGTTTGGGTCTCGGCGCCAAGGTGGTTAGTGTCTATCCGGCCAACCCGCTGATTGGATTACCAACTCACCAGGCGCTGATCGCTGTATTCGACGAGGAGACAGGGGCTCCTGTGGCGTTGATGGACGGTACCTACATCACCGCTATCCGAACGGCGATGACCAGTGCCCTTGCGGCCCGGGCCCTCACTGACGGCCGGGTTCAGTCGCTCGCCGTCATCGGTGCCGGCGTTCAGGCGAAAGCCCACTTGACGGCGTTCTCACATTTGCTTGCTCCGTCAGACATTCGGGTGGTTTCTCGACATGCGTCGAAGGCTGCCGCTCTTGCGGAGCTGTATCCGAACGCTAGGGCGACCGGCTCGATTCGAGAAGCGGTGTATGGCACCGATACGGTCTGCTGCTGCACCGATGCAGGCGAGGCGGTTGTCGAGAGCGAGTGGATAATTCCCGGGATGTTCGTCAGCTCCGTTGGCTCAGGAGCGGAGCTACCCCCGGACTTGCTGGACAAGGGTCGGGTATTCGTTGAGAGCCGCAGCGCCACGCTTCCTCCGCCGGCCGGTGCGATAGAACTGCAGGGACGAGATCCCACGTCGCTCGTCGAGATAGGAACGGTGCTCGCCGGTCGAGAAGAAGGCCGAGTTGGCGATGGGGAGATCGCCATCTTCAAGTCGACGGGCCATGCTGTAGAAGATCTGGCCGCGGCGAGTCTTGTCATAAGTCGAGCACGAGACATGGGCATCGGCGTCTCGGTGACAATGTAACCATGTAACCATTAGGGAGCCCAGAGCGTTTGTCTAATCGCAAGCAAATAAACGATTGATACCTTATGCTCGCTATGGCTGTATAAAGTATCAATCGTTTCCTCGGAGTAGAGGCCTAGTCTCCTCGCGATCGATTGGTGAGTCGTTTTGTCACGTCCTCGCTGCGCCGCGGCCGACTCGACGGGCGGTGACGGCGATCAACGGGGTGGCGACGACTGTTGGGGCGATCCAAGCCGCTGGATCTCCGTTCGTGTTGACGACGAGGAAAGCGGTGATGAACGACACGTAGGACCCGCACATGAGCGAAACGTGCCAAGGCAGCCAGCCGGCGGAGCGGCGCCGCTCAAACAGCCAGCCCGAAGCGGCCGCCATTTCGGTTCCTATTGCGATGAGTCCGAGCCACCACAGGGATGGCTTGAATGCCACCATGCCGAGGGCGCTGGCGCACAGCCCGAAGGCGGCGCCCTGGTAGGCGAGGCCGTAGGTGGTGTGTCGGCCCCGGCATTTTGGGGCGGTCATAGCCAACGGGCCGAGAACGAGGCCGGCAATCCCGCTGAGTATGTGCAGAACTAGCAAAGCATTCCACATCGGGCGCTCCTAACGTGACACAATGGACTGTGATTAGTCTAACAGTCCACTATGGAATGTCAAGTGCCTGAAGGTGAGGTCAACGCCACCGCCGGCTCCCTGCTCGGTTTCCTCGAGGACGGCGAGCAGACCGGCTACGGATTGGCCAAGCTGGCCGAGGAGCTGATCGGCGACTTCTGGTCCATCACCCGAAGTCAGGTCTACCGGGAGCTGGGTGCCCTCGCCGAGCGGGGCTTAATCGAAGCCGCCGGGTCCGGTCCCAGATCAGCCCGCCCCTACCGACTCACCCAGGCTGGCCACGACGCCTTCCTGGCCTGGGTGTCGGCACCGCCGTCCTCGGAGCACATCCGTTTTCCTCTCCTGCTGACCGTTTCTTTCGGTCGCTGGCTCGACCCGAGACTGCTAAAGACCGTGGTCGTCACACACCGCGAAGTGCACGCGAAGCGCCTCGCCAACTACGAGTCGACCGGCAACCCGAGCGACCCCCACTTGGACGCCGTGCTCTCGTTCGGCATCCACTACGAGCGTGCCGTGCTCGAATGGATCGACAACCTCCCCTCGGCTCTCTTCAGGTAGGTGACCTGGAAGACGGAGTCGGCCCGATCCGGTTCCGAGTTCGGCGATCGCCCGGTAGTTGCGTTGAAGGAATGGTCGGTGATCCCTGGGCCAAAGCGGCCGGGTGAAGCTGTCGGGTGAAGCTGTCGGGTCAGACCGACGCCTTCGAGCGCAGTGCGGAGTAGGTGATTTTCGTTTCCGACTGCCATTATCACCTTCGCCTCGAGCAGGGTGGCGACCGCGAGCGCTTCCCGAGACAGAAGGTTCAGTCCGTGTCCAGGGCCATCGAGTTGGCTTGCCATCATGGGTGCCACTTCCCGCCAGCTGAGCAGCTCGATTCGTTCAGGCAGTTCGAGCACTGCCCTCAAAGCGATCTCGCGATGAGACGGCGGAAGCGAGAGCAGAGGCATTGACAACGCACCTCCCGCACTCCGGACGACCGCTTGGCACAACCGCAGGTACCAGAGACCTGTCGTGTACACACGGCCCGGGGGCCAATCGACTTCCGAGCGGATCAATCCCGAGACGGTGTGATCGTCAACGAGGACTGTCACAGCTCCCAGTTTTACTGGTTCGCAAGGTCCGGATCTCCGAACCCGGAGCGCGCCGCTTCCCAGTCGGCGTGGGCCAAGACTTCGTCGCGCAGCTCCTGCAGCCCCCTGGTACCAGAAGGACCGTGTCTCCCATGTCGATCCAGCTGATCACCCCTCCTTGATCGAGCCCCCAACGATGCCGGGTTTGGGCAGGCAGAGCCATCTGCCCACGCTCGCTCACTTTGGCTTCACCCGTCTGCCTCACAAATTACGCTCCCTACAATGGAGATAGTCAATTTGCGTTGTACACGCCCCGGCCGGGCCCGTCGCGTCGGCCGAGCAGGGCGGTACCTCGACGTCGGTAGTGGCCTGGCGGTCGTACCGGAGAGGCCGCTGGAAGTGCCGCCGCCTGATCCTCGGCTACCAGATGGCCTCGACCATTCCTGAGTTCTGGATG
>JAKBBS010000024.1 GCA_021808425.1 Actinomycetes bacterium | reverse complement strand
CACTACCGGATCTTGATGATGAGCCATTCGGATGCGACCCCCCAACGCTTCACCGACGAGCGCCTCGCTGGGATGGCCGGCCTTCAGGCTGTCCGCGCCGACCTCGTTGCCGGGATCGAAGCGGGAGTGTTCGATCCGATGAGCGACCCGCTCGGAGGCAGCGAGCTTTTGTGGATGGCTGTTCACGGCATGGTCTCGCTTCTGATCTGCAAGCCCGAATTCCCTTTCGGCGACCCAGACCATGTCTATGAAGCCATGTTCGATCTACTCCACCATGGCGTTGCGTCGAGAGCGGCCGCTTCCCTGTGATGGCGCCGGACGCGTCGGGAGCACTCCTAGGTTTGGAAGAGTCCTCCCGGGTCGTTGCACGCCATCACTGGGTCGAGTCGAACCTGTTCGCTCTGCTAGGCGGTTGGGTGCAGACAACTTCGACACCCGACGCGAAACTTCTTTTCGACCGTCAGGCCGGCCACCACGCGTGGAGGGCCCAGCAATGGTGGAACCGACTCCCGGTGCTGGCCGACGTAGACCGGGCGGTACTGGTAGCGCTACCGGGCGATCGCCTGGCGACCGTGTTCAAAGCCTTGAGCGAGGAGGAGTCGACCTTGTCGCGACTAGTGTGCACCTACAGGGTTCTTATTCCGAGGCTCGCCGGGGCCTACGAGCGTCACCGGGCGAGCGTCGAAGCCGTTGCTGACTCGTCTGTGCTTCGCACCCTCGAGATCCTCGCCCGGGACGTATCCTCAGACTGGTTGGACGGCGAGGTGATCCTGGAGCGCGTTCTGGAAAGCGACATCCCGTCTGCCGGCGGCTACGAGGGCGAGGCGCTGAGTGCCGCTTACACTTTAGCGGCATCCATCGAGCTCCAACTAGCTTCAACAGCTGGCTTTTAAGCTATTTGCGAACTAGGGTGACCGTCGTGGAGCTCGGTCTGCATGTCGACACTAGTCGCCCCCCCTACACCGTCATCGAGGTTCGGGGGGAGTTGGACGTCTACAGTGCGCCGCGCCTTCGCGAGGCGCTTGTCGAATTGGTTAGCGAGGGTCACCGCCAGCTGATCGCGAATCTCGAGGCGGTCGACTTCTTGGACTCCACCGGTCTCGGGGTGCTGGTGGGCGGCCTCAAGCGGCTCAGGAGTAACGACGGCGATCTTGCGTTGGTGTGTACCCAGTCGCGAATCCTGAAGGTGTTCGATATCACAGGGTTGACCACCGTCTTTCGGATCGGCGCTTCGGTTGACGACTGTATGGCCGGCTGAGCTCGGAGCGAGCCGTGTTGGCTAGGTCGAAGTCCCTCGAGTTGGCGATCCCGGCCCGTCCGGAGTACGTGGCGGTGGTCCGTCTCGTCGTCGCTTCCCTCGCCGCGAGCAGGCGTAACTTGGCGGCGGATCGGATCGACGATCTGAAACTGGCCGTGTCGGAGGCGTGCACCAACGCAATTGAGGCCAATCAGGGTGTCGACGCCGAGCAGTCGGAGCCAGTGTTCGTTAGCTGTTGGGAGGCACCCGAGAGATTCGAAGTGTGCGTTGCGGACTCCGGTACCGGTTTTGATCCGTCGAATCTTTCAGCGCACCCACCCGTCACCGACCCCGAGCGGCTCACCTTCGAACGCGGCCTCGGCATCCCGCTCATCCGGTCGCTCGTGGACGAGCTCCGCTTCGACTCGACACCTTCGGGGACACAGGTGTGGATGACCATATTCGGGGGTCCCGGCTCGGGCGACGCTACGACCGAAATCGTACGGACGGTCGTTACTCGCGATTAGCTGCCGCTCGGGTTGCATACCGCCCGGAATCGGAGCACGCAGGCGATCGAGACTCCTCCAGACGATCACACAACGGAAATCCCGATCAACCCGGTAGTGTTTCTTGGGTGAGCAAGATTTTCGGCTTTCCCGAACAGGTCAACGAAACGTCCGCCCGGGTCGTCGCTGGCGGAGTTGTCGCGATGGCAGGAACCGCAGTGTTGGCGGACCAGCCCTGGCTCATGGTTCCGCTCGTGTACGGCTTCGCTGCCCGCGTCGCGTCCGGCCCGCGCCTGAGCCCGCTCGGGCAGCTCGCAACCCGCATTGTTACCCCCAGGCTCGGCGTGGAGCACAAGTACTCCCCGGGACCCCCGAAGCGCTTCGCCCAGGCCGTCGGGTTGACCGTGTCAAGCGTCGCGATGTTCCTCCATTTCCGCCGGGGTAGGACTGGCGGGGCGAAGGTTGCGCTCGGCCTGCTCATCGTTGCCGCAGGCCTGGAAGCTGGTTTCGGCCTCTGCCTTGGCTGCAGGATGTTCGCCCTGGGAATGCGCCTCGGCCTAGTGCCTGAGGAGACGTGCCGCGAGTGCGCCGACATCTGGGCCCGCACGGCACCTCAGAAAGAGTTTTCCGAGGAATGTGTTGACATTTAACTAAGTAAAATCTAAAGTTCCGGCTGCGAAATTATGGATGCAGCCCTCAACAAGTCAGAGCGCGAGACGCTGAAAGCTATTTGGCGGATCACCTCCCTGCAACCGGGTGAATCGACCGGCGACGCTTCGGGCGCGCGCACTGGCGACCTCGCATCGTCGCTCAACGTGACTCCAGGTGCAATGACGGCCACGGTCAAAAAGCTCGCCGATCGGGGCCTTGTCTTGCACACTCCCTACCATGGTGTGGCGCTCACCGACGTCGGCCGTCGCCTTGCGATGAGCGTCCTTCGCCGACATCGCATTGTCGAACGCTTCTTGGCAGACTACCTCGGCTACAGCTGGTCAGAGGCTGACCGCTTGGCGTTGTCGTTCGAGCATTCCCTGCCGAAGGAAGTCGAGGACCGACTGTTCGTGGCTTTGGACAGGCCGGCCACCTGCCCTCACGGTTTCCCTATCCCGACCAGCGGCAGCGACGACTTGCCGTCGATGCCAGCTTTGTACGACCTGGCGCCGGGCGACAGGGCGGTCGTCGCGCTACCCGGGTCGATCGATGCCGAAGTGGTGACATTTCTCGACGGCCTCGGTGTTCGCCCGAGCGTCGAGGTGAAGATAGTAGACAAGCAGCCTTTCGGGGGACCGCTGGTCGTCTCTGTCGACGGCCAAGAGCGGATGCTGGGCGAGAAGCTGGCGAGGGTGATCCTCGTGAGTCGGGCGGACGACCAGCAAACCGGCGGCAGGTCTGGCGGCCACCAAAGCAGCGGTGCTAAGCAGGCCAGCCAACCAAGCAACACCAGCAGTGCAGTTGACATTCAAACATCCGAAACCGATAGAAAGGAACCGTCTGCAGATGCGATTCGTCGCTGAGGGCGGCTACCAGCCGTTCCACCTTCACAGCACGGAATGGGCGTGGCTTATATTTGCCGCGGCCTGCGGGCTCGTAGCAATCGTCACCGGACTGGTGTTGATGCGGGGTATGCTCGCCGCCGATCAGGGCACCCCTTCGATGATCGAGATCGCCAAGGCGGTTCAAGAAGGCGCCCAGGCGTATCTTGTGCGCCAGTTCAAGGCGATTGGGATCATAGTCATCCCACTCGCAATTCTCGTCTTCGTCACCGCCAGCAAAGTGACAGAGACGGTGACCATAAATGGTGTGACGACCAAGCACACCGTGTTGTCCTACGGGTTGTCCGGCTTGTTCCGCGCAATCGCGTTTCTCATTGGCGCGTCCTTGTCGGGGTTGGCGGGCTTTATAGGCATGAGCACGGCTGTGCGGGGAAACGTGCGCACCGCCGCTGCTGCGCGTGACGGCTCGCTGCAAGGCGCGCTCAAGGTGGCCTTCCGCACCGGGGCAATCACGGGACTGATGGTCGTTGGTCTCGGTCTTCTCGGTGCGACCACCATCATCATGCTCACCCAGAACACGGCTACAGCCACCCTGGTCGGCTTCGGTTTCGGCTGCTCGCTCCTGGCGCTGTTCATGCGAGTCGGAGGCGGCATTTTCACGAAGGCCGCCGACGTAGGCGCCGACCTGGTCGGCAAGGTTGAAGCCGGCATACCCGAAGACGACCCCCGCAACGCCGCCACGATCGCCGACAACGTCGGTGACAACGTGGGCGACTGCGCCGGCATGGGAGCAGACCTCTTCGAGTCCTACGTGGTCATACTGGTCGCCACCCTCATTCTCGCGAACGCCGCGTTCCCGGGCCGAGGTCAGGTGGGGCTTGCCTTCTCGCTCATCGTGCCTGCCATCGGCATCCTGGCATCAATCATCGGGATCTTCGCGGTGAAGGCGACCTCCAAGGATCGCACGGCGATGGCGCCGATCAACAGGGGCCTTCTTGTATCCGCAGTGCTGACCATCCTCGGAACGCTCGCTGTTTCCGCGTGGTACGTCCACAGCTACAGGGTGTTCTTCGCGGTGACCACCGGCGTCGTGCTCGGACAAGTGGCAAGTCGAGTGACCGAGTACTACACGTCGACCGAGACGAGCCCGGTCCGCGACATCGCCGAATCGACGCGTACGGGGCCGGCTACAGCGGTTCTTTCGGGCATAAGCACCGGCCTGGAGTCGGCAACGCCGGCGATCATCGCGATCGTGCTTGCGATCGTCGTTGCGATCGCTCTCGGCAAGGGAGACATACAATACGAGCTATATCTGGTATCGCTCGTAGGCCTCGGACTTCTCTCGAACGCAGGAATCGTGGTTTCGGAGGACACCTTCGGGCCGATCTCCGACAACGCAGCGGGTATCGCGGAGATGAGCGGTGAGTTCCACGGCGAGCCGGAGCGGATCATGGTCAGCCTCGACGCCGTAGGCAACACAACCAAGGCGATCACGAAGGGCTTTGCGATCGGATCAGCGGTCATCGCCGCGGTCGCACTGTTCGCAAGTTACATACAGACGATCGCCGAGAACGCCAAAGGCGTACCCCAGCTTACCGGTAAAGCCGCGAACGCCCTTTTCACGACTGTCTCTCAGAGCATCATCAATGTCGCCAACCCGAAGACTTTCCTCGGTTTGCTCATCGGCGGCTCGATCGCATTCCTCTTCTCTTCGTTGGCGATCCGCGCCGTCGGGCGCTCCGCAGGCACTGTGGTCGAAGAGGTACGGCGGCAGTTCCGTGAGCATCCCGGGATAATGGACCGAACCGAGCGACCTGAGTACGGACGGGTCATCGACATCTGCACGGCGGCAGCGCAGCGCGAGCTCGCGACGCCCGCCTTGCTCGCGATCCTTTCGCCTGTCGTGGTCGGCTTTGGCATCGGATACGAGGCGCTCGGTGCGTTCCTTGCGGGGACTATCCTCACCGGGCAGTTGATGGCGAACTTCCTCAACAACGCCGGTGGTGCCTGGGACAACGCGAAGAAGTACATCGAGGACGGACATGAAGGCGGCAAAGGTTCGGAGTCGCACAAGGCTGCCGTAATCGGTGACACAGTCGGGGACCCGTTCAAAGACACAGCCGGACCTGCCATCAACCCGCTCATCAAGGTGATGAACCTCGTGAGCCTGCTCGTCCTGCCCGCGATCATAAGCTTGCAGTCCGACACTGCGCTGCGGACCGTCATCGCAGTGGTCGCGGGGGCTGTGATCCTCGGAGGCGTGCTTTTCTCCAAGCGCAAGATGGCCCCAGTGGGCGATGAGACCCCCGGAAGCCCCACGGAAACGGTCGGCGCAGGGCAGGTCTAGGTCGGCCTCCCGAAGGTGGCGTGAGTGCGCTACGACGGCCGGGACTCCGAACGGGTCCCGGCCGTCACCCATTCTTCTTTCCCGTCGCGTTAGCCTGAGCAAGGCGGCTGTCGTTTTAGAGGCGCCACCATTCTTTTTTCCGACACATAGAGAAATCCTGGAACCAACGAGCGCTTCGATGCCAAAACCTCTTGTGATCGTCGAATCCCCGGCGAAAGCGCGGACCATTTCGCGCTTTCTTGGATCCGATTACGACGTCGAGTCTTCCATAGGCCATATACGCGACCTCCCGCGAAACGCTGCCGACGTTCCCGCTGCGTACAAGTCCGAGCCCTGGGCTCGTTTGGGCGTCGATGTCGATAATGACTTCAAGCCGCTTTACGTCGTGTCGGCGGAGCGTCGCGACCAGGTCCGCAAGCTGAAGGCCATGGTCAAGAACGCCAGCGAGTTGTTCCTCGCCACCGACGAGGACCGGGAGGGTGAATCGATAGCGTGGCATCTTCTCGAGGTGCTTGCGCCGAGAGTTCCCGTGAAGCGGATGGTGTTCCACGAGATAACGCAGGCGGCGATCGAGAGGGCGGTTCGCGACTGGCGCGACCTGGATCGGCGCCTTGTCGACGCCCAGGAGACTCGCCGCATCCTCGACCGACTCTACGGCTACGAAGTGAGTCCGGTCCTGTGGAAGAAGATCATGCCGTCACTGTCTGCGGGGCGCGTCCAGTCGGTCGCGACCCGGCTGGTGGTCGAGCGTGAACGAGCACGGATGCGCTTCCGGGCCGCCTCCTATTGGGATCTCGTAGGTTCCTTCCTCGGGGGCAGCCCGCGTGAGGCGTTCACGGCGACGCTCGTGGAAGTCGACTCGCGCCGACTCGCGACAGGTCGGGATTTCGACGAGGGCGGCCGACTCACCCGCGAGGGTGCGATCCTGCTCGACGCAGGAGCTGCCGGAGATCTCGCGTCGAGGCTTCGAGGTGCCGACTTCGCTGTGCGCACGGTGGAGGAGAAGCCGTGGAGGCGAAGCCCGCACGCTCCTTTCATGACCTCGACCCTCCAGCAGGAGGCGGGCCGCAAGCTGCGTTTCACGGCTGCGCGGGCGATGCGCGTCGCCCAGGAGCTTTACGAGTCAGGCCACATCACCTACATGCGAACTGACTCGACAACCCTTTCGGCGGAGGCTCTGGAGGCTGCCCGCTCTCAAGCGCGGACGCTTTACGGGGCCACTTACGTGCCGAACGCTCCTCGGCGCTACGACAAGAAGGTGAAGAACGCGCAGGAAGCCCATGAGGCGATCCGCCCGGCCGGGGACAGGTTCAAGACGCCCGAACAGACCGGTCTGAGCGGGGACGCTAAGCGTCTCTACGAGTTGATCTGGATGCGGACGGTCGCTTCACAGATGGCCGACGCCGTCGGGCGGAGTGTCTCCGTGCGCATAGGAGCGACGTCGAGCTCGGGGGAGGATGCTGTGTTCGCTACCTCCGGTAGGGTGATCACGTTCCCCGGCTTCCTCCGGGCCTACGTCGAAGGCTCCGATGACCCCGACTCCGAGCTAGAAGACCGCGAGGTTCGCTTGCCCGCACTCGCAGCGGGAGACCGGGTCGATCTCGAGTCGCTCGGTGCCGACGAGCACTCCACTTCCCCGCCCGCCCGCTACAGCGAGGCGTCCCTGGTCAAGGCGCTCGAGGAGATGGGGGTCGGTCGCCCATCCACCTACGCTTCGATCCTCGACACCATCCAAAGCCGTGGCTACGTGTGGAAAAAGGGCTCCGCCCTCGTCCCATCGTGGACGGCATTCGCTGTCGTCGGGCTGCTCGAACGGCACTTCGCGGAACTTGTCGACTACGGATTCACCGCGTCGATGGAAGAGGACCTCGACGAGATAGCGAACGGGGCGAGGGAATCGATCCCGTGGCTGACACGGTTCTATTTCGGTGGCACGGCCGGAGGCGGCGTGACGAACGGGGGAACTTCGAAGGCCGGTAACGCCGACGGCGAGCCCGGCCTCAAAGGGTTGGTCCTCGAGAACCTTGGCGAGATAGACGCCCGGGAAGTGAATTCGATCCCGATAGGCGGACCCGACTCGGGGATCGTCGTGAGGGTCGGCCGCTACGGTCCTTACGTGCAGCGCGAAGTCGCTGGCGACGTGGACGCTAGCGGTTCGAGCGAGATGGATGCATCTGCTGTTTCGGCGAGATCCGGCGCGCCAGCAGGCCAGCGCGCCTCGTTGCCCGACGACCTTGCCCCCGACGAGCTCACGGTCGACAAGGCAGTTGAGCTTCTGGAGGCCGGTTCTTCAGATAGGGAGCTCGGCGTCAACCCCCATTCCGGGCTTGCAGTGACAGTGAAGAGCGGTCGCTTCGGCCCCTACGTACAGGAGACCGAGGCACACGGAGACTCTGCGTCGCCTTCACCTGGGTCGCAGTCGGCGAAGCCCCGAACCGCCTCGCTGCTGCGGGGCATGGACCCTTCGACCGTCACGCTCGAGGACGCTCTTCGCCTTCTCAGCCTGCCGCGCACCGTCGGCGTGGACCCGGGCACCGGCGAGCCGATCGAAGCAACCAACGGCCGTTACGGTCCCTATCTAAAGCGCGGCAGCGAATCACGCTCGCTCGACGGCGACGAGAAGCTGTTCAGCGTGACATTGGACGAGGCGCTCGCAATATTCGCCCAGCCGAAAGAGCGACGAGGCCGCGGAGTAGCGGCCCCGCCGCTTCGCGAACTAGGTGCAGACCCCGAGACGGGCGTCGTGATAGTCGTCAAAGACGGGCGCTTCGGGCCCTACGTTACGGATGGTTCGACCAACGCATCCTTACGTAAAGGCGACACGGTAGACGGGATCACCACCGAAAGGGCCGCCGAACTCCTGACGGATCGCCGCAACGCTCCACCGAGGCCTGGCCGGGGATCACCGGGCGGGAAGAGGAAGGCTGCCGGCTCGCGAAGCGCCGGAGTTGCCAAGAAGTCGGGCGCGGCGAAGAAGGTCGGTGGGTTGGCGAAGGCTGGTGCCGCCAAAAAGGCGGTAGCTCCGACGAAGAAGAGTATTGCTGTGAAGAAGGCTCCTACGAGGAAAGCTGCTGTGAAGAAGGCTGGTGGCTGACGCCCCCCGCGCCTTGGACGGGGACGGTGGCAGCGAAAGTCCGGGGCCCGAGACCGGCGGGGCTCCTCGGTCGCTGGAACGCTCCGGGAGTCGCGGGAGGTTTATTGTTCTCGAAGGCGTCGAGGCCAGCGGGAAATCAACCCAGGCGACCCGGCTCGCCGCAGAGCTAGGAGCGTTGCTGACCAGGGAACCGGGAGGTACTCCTCTCGGGGAGAGACTGCGGACGCTCGTACTCGACCCGGAATCCCCGCCGGTGGCGGCGCGCGCCGAGGCCCTATTGATGCTTGCAGCGCGCGCCCAGCATGTCGAAGACGTCATCGCTCCCGCGCTGCTCAGCGGACGCGACGTGGTTTGTGACCGTTTCAGTGCGAGCACAATCGCCTACCAAGGGCACGGGCGTAAGCTCGACCCGGCCGACCTGGCCCGCCTGTCGGAATGGGCGGCCGCAGGGGTATCTCCTGATCGGGTCATCCTCCTCGACGTCGGTGCCGGGGAAGTCGCGAGGCGCTTGGTCGAACGACGCAGAGAAGCCGGGAACACATTCAGTCCCGAGCCAGTCGACCGGATCGAAGCTGAGGAGAAGGAGTTCTTTCAAAGAGTGGCGGGCGGGTTCGCCGCCCTCGCCCGCTCCGATCCTGTTCATTGGCGGGTGGTGGATGGCCTCGGGAGCTTTGACGAGGTCGCCGCGCGTGTACAGTCGGCCGCTAGCGACGATGGTTCCTAGCTACCATCCGAGAGCATGACACAATAAGACGTGGATGGCCGGACCTACATGAGCGAGCTCTACGCTGACGTTACCGGCCAACCCGACGCGGTCGCCCTTTTGAAACGAGCTGTTGTACGGCCTGTGCATGCGTACCTTTTCCTCGGGCCTGCGGGAAGCGGCAAGCGCGCCGCAGCGCGCAGTTTCGCCGCCGCCCTCGTGTGCCCCGATGGAGGGCTGCACGCAAACGGGAGCTCGACCTGCGAATCGTGTAGGAGGGCCCTCGCCGGGATGCACCCCGATGTCGTCTCTGTCGAGCGCGAAGGGGCGTTCATAGGGATGTCCGCGGCGAGGGAGGCCGTGAGGTCAGCCCATGTCAGCCCTTTGGAGTCGCAACGAAAAGTGATCGTCCTACACGATTTCCATCTGGTTCGAGACACCGGGCCGGCTCTTTTGAAGACAGTGGAGGAACCCCCCTCCACGACTGTGTTCATCATCCTTGCCGACTTTATGCCTCCTGAGCTTGTCACTATCGCAAGCCGCTGCGTCGAGGTCGGCTTCTCGGCTCTTACGATCAACCAAGTCGCCGAAGTGCTCGAGGCGGGAGGGATCGACCCGGGGCGAGCGCATCTGCTCGCAAAGGCTGCGGCCGGCCGCCTGGACCGGGCCGCGAGTCTCGCATCCGACCCTGAGGTAGAGGCTCGTCGCGACGCTTGGTATTCGATCCCAGCGCGTCTTGACGAAAGCAACGCGACGGCGGCCTCCATAGCGGACGAACTGATCGACCTTCTCGAATCGAGCGCATCGCCCTTGGTCGCCCGTCACTTGGAGGAACGCTCCAACCTCGCCGAGGCGGCCCGCCGCGCTGCTGAGGTCAGCGGAGGTCCGAAGAGGGCCAAAAGCTCGCGCGGCGCCAAGGGAGGGAAAGCCGGCGGTCCGGCAGTCGCAGAACTCGACGATCGCCAGCGCAGAGAGGCCCGCCGTCAGCGTGCAGATGAGCTGCGAGCCGGGTTGGCAGTCCTCGCTGGCGCATATCGCGACCGGCTTGCAGCAAGCGCGGGCGCCGAGAAGACCCAGCGGGCTAAAGTCGACTCCGAGGACGCGCTGCACGCAATCAGTCTGGTCGACAAGTGCGCCCGCGACTTGGAGTTCAACCCGGGTGAACTGCTAGCTCTTCAAGCTCTCCTGGCGCGACTGGGCCGTGCCAGTTCCTCCAGACAGTCTGACCGTCGAACGGGAGAGCGGAGGTAGAAGAACTCGGCTCAGCTTCGTCCGACGCGGACTGCGTCAGCCTCCCGATCCGGCGGGGCCGGTCGAAGTGGGCGGACAGCTGAGTACGCTCGGTGTGAGACCGACGTCGGAGACTAGCGGCGCAAGGCTCGCAGTGTTGCCGCCCAGTGGCAGTCTGGCGCCCGCTCCACCGCTCGTCGCTTCGGTGGTTGCTGCTCCGGTCCCCTCACCACCGGCTGCTGCTATCGCCTGGTTGTCGGCGCACAGCCCACTTACTGCGTTGCCGACGAGCTTCGATGGCTGTAACGGAGACGATGACGAAAGCGAGAAGGAGCGAAACGTAACTATCCCGAGGACGACTGTTACGACGAGGCCTATCAGCTTCAATATGAGTCGTGCCCGCATAGAGCCCACATCCGCCTTTCGACTGCCACGGGCGCTGTCTTAAGAGTTCGACTGGCGCGTTCGTCTTATTCCGACGCTTCACAACCATTTTGCACGTCGGCCGGGTGCGGGCGCTCGGCTCGGCGATATCCGCGTCTGTTGGAATGTGAAAGCGAACGTGTCTAAATGAGAGATTATGTTGGGTATTGTGTCAACGATGGGTGTGCTATAGAATACGTCAGTTGGCGAAAGCCCGCACGATAGGAGAGGGGAAATATGGCAACCGTCACTTTTGACAAGGCCACGAGGCTGTACGCTGGATCGACGAAGCCGGCGGTCGACCAGCTCGAGCTAGATATCAAGGATGGGGAGTTTCTTGTACTCGTAGGGCCTTCCGGTTGCGGGAAGTCGACTTCGCTGCGCATGCTTGCCGGCTTAGAGGCGGTGGATCAAGGCTCGATCCGTATAGGCGACCGTGACGTTACCGACCTGCAGCCACGCGAACGCGACATTGCGATGGTGTTCCAGAACTATGCCCTCTACCCCCATTTCACGGTTGCGGACAACATGGCCTTCGCTCTTAAGATCGCCAAGGTTCCCAAGGATGAGATCGCTCGTCGCGTTCAGGAGGCGGCGAAGCTGCTCGACTTGGAGCCGTACCTAGAACGCAAGCCCAAAGCACTTTCAGGTGGCCAGCGCCAAAGGGTTGCGATGGGCCGGGCAATCGTTCGGGAGCCCCAGGTCTTCCTAATGGATGAGCCCCTGTCCAACCTCGACGCCAAGCTAAGGGTGCAAACGCGTACCCAGATTGCCGCTCTCCAGCGCCGACTGGGTACGACCACGGTGTACGTCACCCACGACCAGGTCGAGGCGATGACTATGGGGGACCGCGTCGCAGTGCTTAAGGACGGGCTTCTCCAGCAGGTCGGATCCCCGAGGGAACTTTACGATCAGCCGGCAAACGTCTTCGTCGCCGGTTTCATCGGTTCGCCCCCCATGAACCTAGTCCCCGCCCGCCTTGACTCTGACGGCGCTGTAGTCGGCGGCGGGACCGTGCAGCTTAGCCGGGAGATCCTTGCGGCTGCTGCGGCCAAGCAGGTCGATGAGGTCACTATCGGTTTCCGTCCTGAGGACGTGACGATCGGAGATGCCGGTGCGGGCATAGCTGTCGAAGTTCAGATCGTCGAGGAGCTAGGCGCCGACGCCTATGCCTACGCCACCCTCGTCGGACCGAATTCCGGTCTGTCGCAGATCGTTGCACGGACTGACGGCCGCCGCCCACCGGCTCGGGGTGAGGTCGTGCACCTCGTCGTCAAGCCGGACCACGCCAGGGTCTTCGATCCACGGGACGGGTTGCGCATCTCCTAGAAGCGTCCTATAGCCCTTCGGCGTGGATGACTATTGCCTGACAGGGTGTCAAAATTGGCACGGTTAGGCCTACGAGGGATGCGCCACGGCCGGTGAGTTCGACCGGCCCTGGCCACCAGGGCGGTGCTCTCCTCGCGACAGTTACCGGCTTGGAGAAGATTTCCTCGACAGCGAATTTGTAGACGCGACCGGGATCCAGACCGTCCGGGCGAAAGGGAGCGGGAAGACCGGCGCGGCTCGACTCGAGTTGCGCAAAACAGTACAGCGCTTCGCCTCTGTCTTTGGCGACGACACCGTGGACGATCACGGCCGTGTCGGGATGCTCCAACCGCACGGCAGTCCCGCTGTGGATCAATTCACGCCGTGCCTTGTAGAGCGCTGCCCAGCGGCGAAGGTAGTCGAGGTTGTCGTCGCCGAGAGCGGATACATCCCACTCGATGCCGGCGTGGGCGAACAGGGCGGTAGCAGCCCTAAACGAAAGGTCGGTGTGACGTCCGCTGACGTGCGCCCGTGGCGCTCCGATGTGCGAACCGATCATCTCCGGTGGGAGCACGAGCGAAGTCCAGCGCTGGATCTGCTGGCGGTCGACTGGGTCGATGGAGTCGCTCGCCCACACTCGTTCGCACAACTGGAGCATCCCGAGGTCCACGCGACCTCCCCCGGAGGCGCACGACTCTATCTCGAGGCCCGGATGGCGGTCCTTCAACGCGGCGATCAACTCGTAGAGCGCAAGCGTCTGGCGGTGTGTCGCAGGCCTCCCGTAGGCGTCGGCTGCGTCGGTCAACGGGCGATTGTGATCCCACTTGAGATATGAGATCGGGTATTCGCCGAGGAGGGTGTCGAGCTGATCCAGCAGGTAAGTGCAGACCTGGGGGCGACTCAAGTCGAGCACTTGCTGGCGGCGTCCCTCGGGTGGGAGTCGGCCTGAAACGCCGAGTATCCACTCGGGGTGCGCCCGAGCGAGGTAACTGTCAGGGCTGATCATCTCGGGTTCGACCCACAGGCCGAGCTGCATCCCGAGATCTCCGACGGTGCCAGCGAGACGGCGAAGCCCGTGAGGCAGGCGACCTTTGTCGATCCACCAGTCGCCGAGGCCTCGTCGATCGTCGGTTCGGCCGTGAAACCAGCCGTCGTCGACGACAAAACGTTCGACGCCAACCGCGGCGGCACTCCGCGCTAGCGATATCAAACGCTCTTCGCTGATATTGAAGTACATCGCCTCCCAGCTGTTGAAGGTCAACGGGCGAGGCGAGCGGGGGTGACTCGGACGGGAGCGGAGATAAGAGTGGAAACGGTCGGAGATGCCGTCGAAACCGCTATCCGACCAAGCGGCCAGGACCGCGGGCGCCCGGTAGGTCTCACCCGGGCCTAGGTCGAGTTCGCCGGGGAGCAGAAGTTCCGACGCACTGATCCATGTGGAGCCATCCGGACGTCGCTCCACCAAGTGGCGGTGGTTCCCACTCCAGCATAGCGACACGGCCCAGGCCTCACCGCTCCTCCAATCGCAGTCCTTGCTGCTGACGGTCAAGGCAATGGGAAAGTCGTGCCCGGAGCGTCCCTCCGTAGAGTCGCGCAGCCACGTTCCGAAGGTGACCGGAAGCTGATCGGCTATTCGCTCGGAACCCCAACGACCCGAAAGGGAGAGGATCTTGGCCGCTCTATCAGGAATCGGCAATGACAGTGCCAACGACTCTAGTTGGAAAGGAGTGTCGGCAGTATTGGTGACAGACGCCTGCAGCGTGACGATCCCGCTGGTGTCGACGGCGAAATCCACCGATGCCGCCAACCCGGCGTCCGGATCCGAGGCTGTCGCATGCAGCCGGAGCCACGACAGGGGCTCGTGCGCCTTATCGATTGCAGCATCGCCTTCGGGTGCAGGAAATTGATCCAGTGTCGCGATGCTCAGGGGGCGATCTCGTAGCAGACGCACGGACCAGCAGCTGCCGTCGGGTCTGCGTCCGGAGATGCCGAGTGGGGCGGCCTGGCCACGAAACCGCTCGGCTACGACCGCCGAACGCTCGGGGTTGTCCAGGCCAGCGTGTGCGACTGCGGGGACCGTGACGGCCACCAAGGCGGCCGCCTGCTCGTCTGTCAGCATGCCCAGGTCTGCACCCCAATACACGACCGATGGGAGTCCCGGACCGGACGTGTCCAAAAGAACGGCTACACCGCCGCCTCGGAGGTAAGCGAAGAACGATCCAGAAACTGGCAGTGAAGCGGGCTCCGTGTGGGGATTCAAGCTGAGGCACCGGGCCTGTCGCCGACGCGATCCGAGAGTCGTGTCACATCGCCCGGCATAAGATCGGCTTTCGTCGGGACGACTACGAGCTCTCCGACCGCGTCTGCGAGCACGCTGCGGGCTTCGGGCGATATGGCGTCGTCGGTGATGAGCACGTCTGCCTCGCCGAGAGAGGCGAAGGTGGACAGGCCGACCTCGCCCCATTTGGTGTGGTCGGCAAGGACTACGAGGCGCCTGGCGGCTTCGACGAGCGCCCGGTTGACCTCGGACTCGGTGAGATTCGGTGTTGTGAACCCGGTGCGCTCGGCCATGCCGTGGACGCCCATGAACACCGCGTCGAAGTGCAGCGACCTGACCGTGTTGAGGGCGATCGGCCCGACTAGGGCATCCGATGGTGTGCGCACGCCGCCGGTGAGGATCACGGTCGGCTCAATGTTCCCCGATGACCAGAGGACGTCGGCGATGCGGATCGAGTTCGTCACCACTGTAAGGCCCGCAATGCCTGGAAGGTGATGCGCAAGGGCGTATGTAGTCGTCCCAGCTGACAGCGCTATCGCCGAGCCGGGCATGATCATGGCTGATGCGGAGCTCGCTATGAGGTCCTTCTCGCGCAGCTCCCTGTTGGCTTTGGCTTCGAAGCCGGGCTCCTCGGTCGACAAGTGGCCGCCGATCGTCGCGCCGCCGTGCACCTTCTCCAGCAATCCCTCACGGGCGAGAATGTCGAGGTCGCGCCGGATAGTCATGTCCGAGACGGCGAGCATCTGGGTGAGTTCTGAGACTCTCACGCCGCCGGAGCGTCGGACCTGGTCAAGGATGAGGGACCGTCTTTGTTTCGCCAGCATGGTCAGCCTTAAGGATAGATCCCGTCGAACCTGGTTGCGCTACTACTGAGAGACGTGAAGGTCGGAGTTGAGATCACCCCACGAGGATGTTCGTGGGAGAACCTCGACGGTGCCGTTCAGGCTGTTGCGGCGAAAGAGCAGACCGGAGCGCCCGCTCAAGGACCGTGCCTTCATTCTCGTTCCGTCCGGCAGCGAGACAACCGTTCCCGCCGTCAAATACAATCCCGCTTCGACGACGCAGTCGTCTCCGAGGGCGATCCCGAGTCCGGAGTTCGCGCCGAGAAGGCAGCGCTCTCCTAAGGCCACCCGTTCCTTGCCGCCACCCGACAGCGTCCCCTGGGTGGACGCTCCTCCACCAATATCCGACGAGTCGCCTACGACGACTCCCTGACTGATCCTGCCTTCGATCATTGCTGTGCCAAGGGTTCCTGCGTTGAAGTTGACAAAACCTTCGTGCATTACTGTCGTGCCCGAAGCGAGGTGGGCACCTAGGCGAACCCGGCTGGTGTCAGCTATGCGGACGCCCGATGGGACTACATAGTCCGCCATGCGGGGGAACTTGTCGACCGAGTGCACTTCGAGGTGGAGGCCGGCCACGGCGGCCTTGGACCGGACCGACGGCAAGTCGGAGGGGTGGACCGGCCCAATGGAGGTCCACGCTACGTTCGGGAGGATCCCGAAGATACCGTCGAGGTTGACGTCGTTCGGCACGACCAAACGGTGCGAAAGAAGATGCAGCCTCAGGTAGACGTCTTCCACCGTGGCTGGCGGGTGGTCGAGATCTTCGATGAAGGTTCGGAGTCGGATCCGGCGAACGCCGCGCGTCGGGTCCTCACGTTCGAACCGCCAGGCAGGCGACGTCGCTTCGCCGTCGAGGACCGATGCGGGCGGGCTCGCGTCCGCGTCGGGTGCCGGACCGAGAGCCGGCGTCGGATAAAACGCCTCCAGGATCTCTCCCTCCCTCCAGGTTGCGAGTCCATCCGCCCAGGCTGATCGTGGCATGATCTCGATAGTAGTGGGACTGCTCCGGCGCCATGGGCGGACGAGTCCACCGTCGATGCTGGCACCCTCGGTGCACGCCTCAAAGCTGCCCGTAGCATAAAGAGGTGCCCGAGAGCCCTGAGTCGACGGTGCGCGCACTGCGAGGCCAATACGCCACCGGCACCGACCTGTTGTTCGTCGTCCTGGCGGCTGCAGTCGCATTGGAAGCTGTCGGTGTAGGTGTCCTATTCCCACTGCTGGCGAGGATCCAGCGAAACGATCACCTGCCGACGTACGGCCTCGGGATGATGTCCGGCGCGAGTTTCTTTGCCGGCCTCGTCGCGCAACTCGCGGTCACCCCGCACCTGGACGGGGCTCGCGCCAGGCGGGTTCTGTTCGCCGGGCTGGCGCTCGGGGCGGCGTCGCAGGTTTGTTTCGCGTCTGTGGGAAGTCTGTGGCTTCTCGTCGCTGCACGCGCAGCAGGTGGGGTGGCGTTCGGGATCCTTCTCCCGGCGGCTCTGCGCCAAGCAGGCGCAGGACGTGTCGGTGCCGAGCGCGGCCGGCGCCTCGGGCGCATCTCGTCGTCGATGATGGCCGGGATCACGATCGGACCGTTGCTTGGAAGCGTTCTCTACTCCCTCGGCGGTATCCGGCTTCCGTTCTTGGCGGTGGGCTTCCTCCTCGCTGTCGTGCTTTGCGCAGCCGTGGTGGTGGACCGGCCCGAGCCGGGCAGGGACCCACCCGAAGTGCCCGGTGCGAAGGAGAGCTGGCAGCTGCGAGGAATCCCGATCCCTATGGTCATCGTCGTCTTGCTCGTCGGCGCTTCTGCGCAGCTGCCCAACGGGTTGTACGACGCGCTTTGGTCGCGGCTGCTCACCGATCGGGGTGCGAGCGCTCTTCTGATCGGCCTGAGCCTGACGCTGTTTGGAGCACCGTTCGTGGTGCTCGCACCGCTCGGGGGTCGTCTCGCGTTGCGGCGCGGACCTCTGCTTTGCGCAGCAGTAGCGCTAGTGATCGCGGATTGCTTCATGGCGACCTACGGGTTCGTGCCGTCGCCTGTGGTGATCACTTTGCTCGGAGTCGCGGAGGCGTGCGTGCAAGCGGTGGCCGTCCCGAGCGGGTACGCGCTCGTCGGCGAGGTATTCCCTGACGAGCGGGCGGCTACCGGCCAGGGCTGGTTCGGCGCAGCAGGAACCGCAGCAGCCGGTATCGCAGCCGTTACCGGCGCACCGCTTTATGCGACTGTGGGTTCGGGGGCGGTATTCGCTGGCGGCGCAGTGATTAGCGCAGGTCTCGCAGCGGCGGCAGCGGCGACAGGGCTTCGACGACGTCGACGGTGATCTCGCCTAGGCCGGCGATCCGGCTGACGAGCCTGTCCCCCGCACCCATGTAAATCGGCGGATTACGGCGATTGCCGACGCCGGCTGGAGTCCCGGTGAAAATGAGATCGCCGGGCAAAAGCGTGCATACCGAGGACAGCCGAGCGACGAGCTGTGGCACGGACCAGATCATCTTCGATGTACGGTCGTGTTGCATCACCTCGCCGTTGAGGCTGCATTCGATCTCGAGGTCGTCCGGGTCGTCGAGGGCACTGGGTGCAACCACGGCGGGACCTGTCGGCCCGAATCCTTTGAAGGATTTGCCGAGACTCCACTGCGGGGCAACCCCGGCGAGCTGAACGTCGCGCGCCGAGAGATCCTGGCCGACCATCAGCCCGGCGACGAAGCGCCAACCGTCCTGCTCATTGACCTTTTCTGCCTGGCGGCCGATGACCGCCACCAGCTCGACCTCCCAATCCATACGACTCCCGACCGCTGCCACTGTGCTCGCGGGTCCGCCCAGGCAACTCGGGAATTTGGTGAAGACCTGCGGCAACCCGTCGGTATCGTATCCGGCCTCGGCTGCGTGATCGCGGTAGTTGAGCCCGATAGCAAAGACCTGGCGGGGTTTCGGGACGGGCGGCCCGAGAAGCGACACATCGACGCTTCCCACAGACGCAGGCTCAAGGTTCGTGGCCCACCCCCAGAAACGCTCCCAGTCCTCGAACAATGAAAGCAGCTCCGGGCCGAAGCGACCACCGCTCGCGTCGAAGACGTCGAGCGCGCCCGAGTCCCACCAAAGCCAGGCGCGGCCGGCCAGGTTCGCTAGACGTGGGATCATCGTCGCCGGGTTGCTTCGATCCTCGAAGGGCGGTGAGCGCGCTGGCGCGGCCTGCTCCCAAGCACGTTCATGTTCACGCTCCGATCATGCTGTAGCCGCCGTCGCACATGATGAAGTTGCCGGTCATGTGGGAGGCATCGTCGGTCGCCAACCACAACGCTGCGGCGGCAAGCTCCTCAGGCGGCGGAACGCGGCTCATTGGGGTCTGGGAGATCACGCGCTGGCGACGCCCATTGTTCCAGTCCTCGCGCCCCAAAGTGGACTCGGTCTCCATGAAACCGGGACCGAACGCATTTACCCGTACGGTCGGAGCGAACGCAGCAGCGTACGATTTGGTGAGGCCGAGCATCCCGTATTTGCCGGCGGCATACTGCGGGGCTCTCGGGCTGCCTCGCACAACGACAGTCGAGCCGATGTTGACGATGCAGCCACGCCCGCGGTCAAGCATCCGTAGGCCGTTCTCGTGCATCATCAACATGGTTCCTTTGATATCGACAGCTAGAACCCGGTCGATGACGGCCTCGTCGATGTCACGCCACGACATCTGATCGGTAGCGATGTCTCCGACGTTGTTGACGAGCACGTCGAGGCCACCGGTCAGATCCCAGGCCCGATCGGTCATCGCCTTGATGTCGGACCAGCTTTTGATGTCAGCTTGTATGATGACAGATTGACGGCCGAGCGCTTCGACTCCCGAAGCTGTTCGACGTGCTCCTTCCTCGGAAGCGTGGTAGTGCACGACCACGTTCGCCCCTTCGGCCGCAGCACGCAGCGCCAAAGTCGCGCCGAACCCCGTGCCGGCTCCCGTCACGAGCACCCACTTGCCTTCGAAGCGGGGAAACACTGTCTGTGGAAAGCTGAGCTGGCGTGGAAACGCCTCTTGTGTCGGCGTAAATGTCATATTAATTGCTTCCTTTCGGTTAATTGCCCGTTGGAAGGAATGGCTAAAGCCATTCGTCGCCGGTCGGAGCAGGAATGCCGTGAGCGTCCTCCCATGCAACCACCCGGTTGCGCAGGATTCCGAGCTTCTCGATCTCTGCCTCGACCACGTCCCCGGGTTTCAGGTAGTTGGCGAACGGGTCGCTGGTGCTGGCTGCAACCCCGGCAATGGTGCCGGTGGTAAGCAGGTCGCCTGCCGAATAGACCTGCGGCGAGTGGTAGGCGACAAGCTGTGGGATTGACACAGACATCCGGCTGGTGTTCGACTTCTGGCGTACCTGCCCGTTCACACGGAGCTCCATGTCGAGATCGTGCGGGTCGCCCACCTCATCGGCGGTCACAACGTAAGGGCCGAGAGGGCAGAATGTGTCGATCGCCTTCGAGAAGGAAAAGACGCCTGACTCCATCTCCCTGCGTTGGATGTCACGGGCGGTGATGTCGTTGAAGACGACGTAGCCGCCGATATGGTCCGCAGCCTCGTCGGCGCTGAAGAACTTGCCCGGCTTGGATATCACGATGGCCATCTCCAGCTCGTAGTCCAGCTCCTCGGTGAGCTTTCCGGGGTAGACGATCGGATCCTCGGGCCCGATAATCGCGTCCACGTTCTGGAAGAAGACGATGCCTTTGTTGACCGGATGCGACCAACTGACCCGCGCTAGGTCCTCGTGGTGCTCGCGGAAGTTCCCGGCAGTGTGAAAGAATTTCTTCGGGACGATCGGCGCCCTCAGTCGAACCGAGTCCAAGGCAAGGACGGCTCCTGTCTCTCGCACATCGCCCTCCAGCTCGAAGTAGGCCCGCAGGGAAGGGCAGTCCAACTCGACTATCTGGCCATCTGTCAGGCGGCCGACGCGCCCTTCGTCGAAAGACACGAGTTTCATGGGGTGTATATCCTTTCGTCTGTGACGCGCCGATTGATCACGGCGTGAACTCCGAGTCGTCGCGCACGACGGCGTCGATGAGAAACGGTTCGTCTGGTCGAGTCCGCCTGCTCAAGGCTTCGTCAAGCACTTCCTCGAGCTGGCGGTGCCCTTCGACGCGGCGTGTCCTGCAGCCGAACCCTTGGGCGATCCGCGCAACGTTGATCTCGCTGAAAGCGGGCCACGGCCCTGGGACGCCTCGCTTCCTGGCGAGGTGGTCCATTATTGCGTAACGTCCGTTCGACAGGACAACGAAGATGACTGCGACCTTGTAGTGAACTGCCGTCCAGACAGCCTGAATGCCGTAGAGGGCGGAACCGTCACCTGTTACCGCCACGACTTGTCGATCCGGCAGGCCTATTCGGATTCCGACTGCAGCCGGCATGGCGAAGCCGAGTCCGCCCATGGCCGCACTGACAAAGCCGAGTGGACGGCGGGCGGGGAGGATCCTGTGCAGGTCCGGACGGCTTGACGGGCATTCTTCGACCACTACACAGTCTTCGGCGATTCGACGCGCGATGCCGCGCAACACGTCGGATGGCCGGAGCATGTCGTTAGCTTCTGTCGCTGCAGCGTTCCCTTCGGGCGTGGCAAGGACATCACTTTCGGCTCGGGTGGGCTGGGGACGCCGTACCGTGACAAGGTCGGCCAGCCGACTACACACTGCGGGTATCGGCCCGATGATCGCGAGATCGGCCGGGCTATGTTGTGCCAGGTCCGGGTCGTCGACGATCATCGCAACCCGAACCCCGTCTACTACGAGCGGCCCCGACTCGTACGGGTACTGGCGGAACGCGGGGGCGCCGATGACCACTATGAGGTCGTGTTGTCGAAGCGAGCAGCGCAGCCGGTCCCGGCCCGACGGTAGGTGACCGGCGAACAGTTGATGGTTTTGCGGGAAGCCGGCCCTTGCACCAAACGCCTCTTGCCATACCGGAGCCTGCAGCCGCTCTGCGAGGGAGACGATCGCTTCCCAGGCCTTCTCGCTGTCGGCGTCGGCCCCAGTGACGATCGCAGGTGAGGTAGAGGCCTCCACGAGAGCCGCCAAGTCGTCGATTGCGCCCGAATCTGCCCCGGATGCGTCGACGATACGGCGTGCGGCAACCCTGGAGCCCGGCTTCGCCTCAGCGTCCCAGTCGTCCATGGGGACGACGACTACCGCCGGGCCGCGACGCATCTTGGCTTCATGCCAGGCCTGCTCGATGGCTCCCGGGACGTCGGTCGCGAGCGCCGGTTGGCAGCGCCAGACCGGGTAGGAGCCTGCCAGCCCATCGAGGTCGCCTGCGAGGAACGGTCTGAGCGCAAGGTGACGGCGGTCCTGCTGGCCGACGATGACCACGAGCGGCGCGCGGTTGACCCTTGCAGTCGCGAGTGCCCCGACCGCGTTGCCGTATCCAGCGGTCGTATGCAGCACGACGAGGGAGGGATCGCCCGTAGCCAACGCGAAGCCGGTTGCCGCGCCGACGACGGAACTTTCATGTAGAGCGAGAACGAACCGGATTCCGCTGTCGGGCCTGCACAGAAAGGGGATCTCGGTCGAGCCGGGGTTTGCAAACATGGTCGTCAGGCCGAGGTTCCTGCAAGTTTCGTAGGTAGCATCGCCGACTGAGATCACGCGAGTCGCTCCGTGGGCTGTGTTTCGCTTACCGACTCCGGCCGCGTAAGCGCTGCACTTCGGCCGGCCGACTCGACGTGGCTCAAGACCTCGGCTTCGAGCTCTGCGAAGCGGGGAAGGAGTCGGGTGTGGCGCTGCGAGCGCGGCCGCGGAAGGTCGACGGGTATCTCCGCGAGAATCCGGGACGGCCTAGCCGAAAGCACGAGGACCCGGTCGCCGAGATAGACGGCCTCGCCGACGTCGTGGGTTACGAGAAGCGCCGCGAACGAGGAACGCTCCCACAGGTCCGCGACGACGTCTTCGAGGTGACCTCGGGTGAGAGCGTCGACGGACGCGAACGGCTCGTCCATCATGAGAAGCTTCGGGTCCGAAACCATCGCACGGGCCAGGGCAGCGCGCTGCTGCATTCCTCCGGAAAGCTCCCACGGGTATCTGGATGCGAAACCTTCAAGACCGACGCTCGCGAGTGCCGCGTCGACGTGGCTTTGACGTTGCGCTTGCGGCAATCTCCGTGCGCCAAGTGAGACGTTCTTCCCGATCGACATCCACGGGAAGAGACTTTTGTTGTACTCCTGGAACACGATCGATATCCCCGGTGCCACCTCGACGAGCGGCCGTCCGTCGAAGAGGACGTCTCCTTTGTCCGGACGGCGAAGCCCCGAAGCTGCGCGCAGGAGTGTCGTCTTGCCGCTCCCCGAGGGCCCGACGATGCTCACGAACTCGCGGCGACCGAGGTCGAGGCTGAGGTCGGCGGTTACCTCGTTGACCGAGCCGTCCCTTCCGTGCAGTGTGACCCCGAGGTGTCGAAGCGAGAGAATCGGGTCAGGCATACTGGCCGCCCCCGACGGTACCGCGTTGCCACGCAAGGAGCCTGCCCTCGGCGAGCAGGAAGGCAGTATCGAACGCCCAGCCGAGAAGGCATAGCAGCAGTACACCAGCGTAGCTTGCGGTGATCCTGAAAGACTGCTGGGCGCTAGCGATGAAATAGCCGATTCCCGACCCGCCGCCAAGGATCTCGGACACGACCATCACGGCCAAGGAGACACTGATCGCAACGCGCAGGCCGGCGAAGACCTGCGGGCTCACCGCCGGTAGGAGCACCTTTTGAAGTAGCGCCCTTCCTTTGAGGCCGAGCATTCGCGCGGTGTCGACGACGGTCGGATCGAGAGCTGCAGTTGCGTTTGCGGTGTTGATCAAGACGGGCCAGACCGCGGCTGTGACGATGATCGCGACCACCATCTTGCTCCCGAGACCGAACACGACGAGTGCGACCGGCACCAAGAGCGGTGTGGGCATGAAACGCATGAACGCGAAAACGGCCTTGGTCCAGTCGGTAAATGCCCGGTAGTACCCGGTCAGCATCCCTACCGTGACGCCGAGGACTGCACTGATCGCGAAACCGAGGAGAGTTCTCTCCACCGATGGGACCAGGTCTTTGGTGAGCACCGAGCTGTCTAGAAGGTCCCAGGACCGTGCGGCCGATGCCGTGAAAGTCGGGATTATCGAGCTTCCCCACAGCAGCGAAGCGATCTGCCAAGCGAGGGCGGCGAGGGCCAGGCCCAGCCAACCGAGGCCCCAGTAGCCGATGCGCTGCCTGCGTCGTCGAGACGTCGCGATGGTACGCATTGCGAGGTTCATGCCGGGGACTCCCTGCGATCCGCCCAGGGAAGAAGTCGAGTCGAGATTGCCGTCGAGGCGATGTTCAAGAGCCAGCCGAGTGTCCCACCCGCGACGATGCCCGCATACATCAAGGGCACTTCATTGGCCTGCTGTGCTTGCAGTACGAACGAGCCGATGCCGCCAGTGCCTCCTACAAGCTCCACCGATACCGTCACGACCAATGCCAAGCCGAAAGCCACCTGGATGCCGCTTGCGATCAGCGGAGCTGCGCAGGGAAGGACCACGCGGGCGAGAAGTGATGCGCCTCTTAAGTCCAGTACTCGTCCTGTCTCGATGAACAGGTTGTCTACCTGTCGGACTCCGTAGCGCGTATTTATGAAGATCGGCCAGAACGATGTGAACGCGACGAGTCCCGCGGTCATCTTGAGGCCGAGTCCGAAGGCAAGTATCGCTATCGGAATCAGCGCCAGCGAAGGTAGGGGTCTCATCATCCTGACCAGGATCTCGGTCGATGCCTCGGCGATCCTCGAGCGGCCCACGACTGTGCCGAGGACGATCCCGGCGGTGATCGCAATTGTGAGACCGACGCCCCAAGCTTCGAGCGTGGCGCCTGCTGCGTCGGCAAGCGATCCAGCGTGAGTCCAAATCGCCACGGCGGTGTTACTGACACTTGCGAGCGCCTGGTTTGTGACGGCTCCGCTAACACTCACGACTTCCCATACCCCGACGGCAACCGCGACGCCGCCGAACTGTCTTGCCGCCCGTCGCAAGTCGAGCCCAGAGCGCCGGAACTTTCGCGGAGCTTGTGAGGTTGGACCGACGAGTCTCGGATCGGCCAAGCGTACGCCGTCCGCCGTCGAGCCTATGTCAGCCGTTTGCACCGGCCCAGACGAGGCTGGAGACTGCTACGGCCGACTTGATCCAGCCCAACTGCAGCATCAATTGCTCTTGTGCTTGGATGCTCGACGTGTTGAGCGTAGGACTCCAAACGGGCAGGATAAGCTTCGACGCCACCGCAGCTGGGATGCTCGTGTAGGTCGGGATTATCGCCTGGGCAGCGGCGGGGTTGGCCGCGGCGTACGCGAGCGACTTGTTCATAGCGGTGACGAACCGGGTGACCAGCGCCGGGTCGCTACTGATCTCTTTCGAGGTAGCGAAGTAGCCCGCGACCATTTCTGAAGGCTGCTCACCCTCGAAGAGCGGGCTGAGCAACTTGCCTCCTTTCGCCTGTATGGATGACACGAACGGCTCGACTTCTGTCACCGCTTGCACCTGGCCCGAAGTCAACGCGGCAGGCATTGTCGGGAACGCGAGGGCTACCACATGCACCGACGAGGGTGCCACGCCATTGCGTAGCAGTATGGCGTCTAGAGCCAGCTCGTTCTCGCCCTCGGTGGCGTTGGCGGCGATGGTCTTGCCGGCGAGCTGGGAGATCGTGGTGATGCCGCTGCCGGCGCTGACGAGGATTCCGGACCAGGCGGTCGCTGCAGTGGATCCGGCCTGGTCACCGTTGGCTACGAATTGCAGGGGAAGCCCATGAGCGCGTGCAAGGACGATATTCGCGGTGGCACCGAAGCCGAACTGTAGGGAACCTCCTACGACTGCACTCGCGACGGCGGCTCCGCCTTGAAGGCTGTGAACAGTAACATCGAGATGCTGCGCCGCAAAGAATCCTTGTTTGATACCCAAGTACAAAGGCGCCACGTCTGCTATCGGAAGAACGCCCACGTTGATCGTCTGAGTCGGAGTGTTGGCGGCTGACGTCGCTTGAGAAGTCGACGATGTCGCCGAACTCCCTGCAGTTGTCGGGCTGGAGGCGCTCGAGCTCTTCGTCGAGCCGCATGCAGCACCCAGTAGGCAAAGAGCCCCGACGGCTGCGCCAAGCGCCCTGCGCCTGTGTGAGATGAGTCTATCCATCACGTCCCTCCCCAACTAGCTGACTTTCGAGAAATGAAACATACTTTTAAAAATGATGCCCAACTATTGCAGACGCAAAACGGGACGTCAACACGACTTCTGCCCGGCTCGGAGGTGCCGCCCGGTGGCACTAGTGTCGAAGCCTGCCGCATGTTTGCGCATCACTACCAGAGGAGGGGCTTCGTGGTTGCTGGGACCGGCGATGGGTTTCCTGAAGGCTTCACGTGGGGGGCTGCGACTGCGGCCTACCAGATCGAAGGAGCGGTCCACCGTGACGGGCGCGGCGTATCCATCTGGGATGTGTTCTCCCATAAGCCCGGCGCGGTCCGCAATGGCGACACCGGTGACACAGCCTGCAGCCATTACGACCGTCTCGAAGAGGACCTGGACCTCATGGCGCAACTCGGGCTTCGCTCGTACAGGTTCTCCGTTTCGTGGC
>JAKBBS010000227.1 GCA_021808425.1 Actinomycetes bacterium | reverse complement strand
GCGGGTGGCATGGCGATGTGGACCTTCGGCTTTACCACCAGCACGACCGGCAGCCTCGGTGCCGGTGACTTTATAGTGCTGGTCGCCCCGCACGGGATGACCTTCCCGACCGCCGCCTCCGACTACACTGTCAACAACACCGTGGCGGCGTCGGTGGCCCTTGCCAATCTTGCCTTCCCAAGCGCCGTGATCGTCAACGTTCCAGCGGCCATTGCAGGAAATGCCGCAGTTACCGTGGTGGTCAGCGGCGTCACGAACCCGCCCGCCTCTACCTATCAGGTGGGCACATTCTTCGTCGGTACGACCGCCGACGCCCCCGCCATTTTCAATCATTCCTTGACCTTCCAGTCGGGTGTGACCGGTGTGACCGTCGCAGCCACCCTCGGCCAAGCCGGCCAGTCCACGTCGTGGATCATCGGCTTCACGACCAGCGCCACCGGCGCACTGACCGGCGGCACCGGGACGGTCACCCTCGCCGCCCCTACCGGCACGGTATTTCCCTCGACCGCCTCGGATTACTCCTTCGGTAATGCGACTGCGACGGCGGTGACTGTCGGCAACTCGGCTGACTCAGTCGTGATCACCGTACCGTCGACCATCGCCGCTGGCGCCTCGGAAAGCATCACCATCAGCAACGTGACCAACCCATCAGCAGGCAACGACCCGCCGAGCGACTTTTCCGTCTACACCAGCGCAGACACGAGCCCCGCAGAGCCGGCCACAGGGATCAACTTCGGCTCAGGGCTGACCAACGTGTCGCTGGCGGCCACGTCGAGTTCCCCGTTGGCGACGCCAGTAGTATGGACTTACAGGTTGACGACGAGCGCGACCGGGAGCCTCACGCAGGGCGATTCGATCATTCTCGACGCGCCGGTTTCGGCAACCTTCCCGACAAGTAGTGCCGACTACACGGTCAACGGGACTGTAGCGGGTAACGGCGTCTCCGTGACGGCCGGCACGACGAGCACCCCGAGCACTGTGGTTATCACGCTACCGGCGACGATCACCGCGGGCGCACGCGTGAAGGTAGTCGTGGCTTCGATGACCAACCCGGCTGGCGGAACCTACCCGGCGGCCGACTTCTCGGTGCAGACCACGGCGGACGGACCGGCCAACCCGGTCGGAGCGATCAGCTTCCCGTCCGTCGTGGCAGCGGTGACTGTCAACGCGTCGCCGCTGGTTGCCGGCCAAGGCTCTTCGTGGACCTACGGCTACACGACGGGTGCGTTGGGCAGCCTCTCGGCCGGTCAGTCGATCACCCTCACGGGACCGGCGGGGACCGTCTTCCCGAGCCAGGCGTCCGACTACACAGTCAATGGCGCCTCCGCTCACGTGGTCGCGCTCCAAGGCGGCAACACGGTGGCGGTCGACAGCCCGGTCGTCCTCGCCGATAGCAGGGCCGTCAGTGTCGTTGTCTCAGGTGTAGTCAATCCAGCCGTAGGTGTCGACCCGGGCAGCGACTTCTCGGTGTACACGGCGGCCGATGTCACGCCCGTGAACCCGTCCAACGGCCTGACCTTCGTGGCGGCTACGGTTCCGGGCAATGCAGGAGGTTCTACCGGGGTAACGCCTACTGGCGGGGGAGCCCCGACGGGAGGTAACCCGGCAGGGGGCGGTCCTACCAGCCACGGGTATTGGCTGGTGGGTGCCGATGGCGGTGTGTTCTCCTTTGGTGGAGCACCATTCGATGGGTCGGTGCCTGGCTTGGGGATCCACGTCAATGATGTCGTGGCTGCTGTGGCGACGCCGTCTGGTGGTGGGTATTGGCTTGTGGGTGCTGACGGTGGGGTGTATTCGTTTGGTGACGCGTCTTTCGAGGGATCTGTGCCTGGTTTGGGTGTTCATGTGAGTGACATTGTTGCTGCTGTGGCGACGCCGTCTGGTGGTGGGTATTGGCTTGTGGGCTCTGACGGTGGGGTGTTCTCGTTCGGCGACGCGCCTTTCGAGGGATCTGTGCCTGGTTTGGGTGTTCATGTGAATGACATTGCTGCTGCTGTGGCGACGCCGTCTGGTGGTGGGTATTGGCTTGTGGGCTCTGACGGTGGGGTGTTCTCGTTCGGCGACGCGCCTTTCGAGGGATCTGTGCCTGGTTTGGGTATCCACGTCCACGACGTAGTCGCATCGATCCCGGCTGCATGACTGGACTTGCTTTCCTCGAGGCAGACACAGCTGCATCGTGGCTTTCGGAAGGGGCTACCCGTCGGATAGCGTGCCAAGCGCCCCCGGAGCGACGCGTTCTGGCGACGCCAGAGGTCGGCCGGTATCGGCTACCCGGCTCGCAAGCGAATCCACGGCCTGGGTGAGCGGCCGGACGAGGGCGTCGGGGAAAAGGCCCCCGTAGCGGAAAACGTCCTCGACCTTTCGCTCGGGAAGCGCCAGCGGAGAGGCGAGCGCAAGCTCGATACCAGAAGCTACGAGGATCTTTGCCAGAGCGCGCGACGACTCCGCCCGGGTGGCGGGGTGGCGGGGAGCGCGGTTGACGACTGCGAGGATGCGGTTCTGCTCCACACCTGAGCGGACAAGGCGCCGAATGAGGCCCGCAAGCGAGCTGATCCCCTTCAGGCCTGCCGTGCCGACGACGACTGTCACGTTGGCTTGCGCTGTCAGTACCCTTGCGAGATGGTTGCGGTCTTCGACGTCGCCGGACCCGCATTCCTTCTCGCCTTCGACGTCGCCTGTCACGTCGGCGACGACTACTTGGAAGCTGCGACGAAGCCCCGCTATCGCAGCGTCCGTCGCCCTTGGCCGGAGGGCGACCCACGCTTCCGGTTGGCGCAGGCCGAGCAGTAGCCGGTATCTGCGGTTCGGAACGTCGAAGGTAAGTTTCTTGATCTCGTCGGGTCCGGGTCGCCCAAGGCGATGACTTTCGACGAGCTCCTGCAGTCCGGGACCGAGGTCCGAGCTGTCGTGCAGCATCGCCTGCTCGGCGCACAGCGCCCCGTCGGCGAGAAGCACCTGGCCTCCGTAGCGGGCGTCGAACCCGAATCCCTGAGCGAGTGCCGCGGCGACAGTCGACGTGCCGGTGCCTCCCGGACCGCACACCGCGACGAGCTGGCCGAACCACAGTGACTCGGTCCAGTCGTCGACGATCGGAGGGAGATTGTCGCCCCGCCCGAGTGCCACGCAGTGAGCCTCCAATGCGTCAAGTAACTCTGCCTGGCTGAACGCCGGCGCCAGGAGAGCGGCAACCCCGAGATCACCCAGGGAGAACCGCGGCCCGTGGTCGTTCGCAACGACGATCACCGGCACGGATGCCCGAGAGCCGGCGTCTATGAGGTCGCGATCGAAACCGGGGGAGGATGCGTCGACTACCACCGCCGAGTGCATCCGACTCGAAGCGAGCCGGGCCTTCACCTCGTCCGCGGACACGCACTTGACGAACTCGGCCGGGATCGTTGCGGACATCGCCCACTGGCCCAAAGCGTCGAACCACGCCGAGCGCGCTGGGGCAAGACCCAGAATTACGAAGCGTTCGTTCCTCGGGGAGGCCACCGCTAGCCGCCCGCGCCCGGGCCGACACCGTCTGAAGGTTCGGCCAGCACCAACTCGACAGTCGAACGCTGCGAGGATGCCACGAGTATCTCGACCTCGCTCAGGTTGGACACGCCGAGGGTCACGTCGGTAAGTCCGCCCGAGGTCCCCGCAAGGCCCGACGACGCGTGGCCGACCGAGATGAGAAGCGCGCCGCGCATGATTACCGTCGCCGGAAGCGCCTGCGGCGACGCGGTCGCCTGCGAGGAGCCGGCAGACTGCGAGGAGCCGGCAGACTGCGAGGTCGAGGCGGCGGAGCCGCCGGGTTGCGCCGCCACTCCGCTAGATACGACCGGCGACGCGGACAGCACGTCGACTAGCTCTCCGGGGACCAGTCCGAGCAAGGAGTCGGGGTTGACGGCGACGCTTACAGGGCGGCGGGTCGGGGTGAGCGTGTCGAGCATCGATGACTCGATCAGTTGTCCCGCATAGATCGGGCCGGAAAGTGTCCGGCCAACTACGGATGCGGCGGTGAGGAAGGCCTGTCTGGCCACTGAGGCCGGCAGCGTAAGAGCAACTACGGAAAGCTCTGACGGTTCGATCACGCTGCCCGCTGGGAGCGAGCGGCCTGCGACGACGTAGTCCCTACTCTTTGCCCCGCTACCGGACAGCACCGACGCGAAGACAGCGACACCGGCGGCACTCACGAGAAGCCCTCCGAGGAGCGCTCGAGTGTTCACGCGGCGCGCCCGTCGACCCGAGACGACGCCCGCCGCAGGCACGGGTGTGGTCGGCTCCGAGGCCTGGGACGCCGACTTGTGAGGGCGCACCGAGGAGCGCCCCAGCAAGTGCCGTCGAGCGGAATACTCTGTGGGCAGCCACCGCACTAGCCATGAAATCTATCGAGAAACCACCTTCTTGTCTACTTTGAAGGTAGGATTGAAGCATGAGCGAAACAATCGAGTGGCTCGGAACGCGCGAAGCATGTGACCGGCTGGGAGTGACCTTGAGGACTCTCTACCGCTTCATTGATGAGGGGCAGCTTCCCGCTTACAAGATGGGTCGTGTCATAAGAGTCCAGGCGACGGATATCACCGACTTCATCTCACGGATGAAGATCGAACCTGGCACCTTGGAACATCTCTATCCGGAACCGAAGCCCCGCGCTGCGCGCGAGGATGCCGAAACCGAGGAGGCGACCCCCGCATTCGAGGAGGACTAACGACGTGGGCTGCGAAGCGACCATTTACAGGTGGTCGCCGTCGATGTGCTGAGCCCGGTCTTCAGCAGATTTCACAGGCGATGACCGCCCCTAGTCGTATATGGGTGGTCGGACCCAGGATTGACCCCCGAACAGTTATAACGTCTTCGCCCACGGAGTCGAGGACTCCCCGGATGGTAGCCGACGACGTTATGATGGCCACCGGAGCGCGCTCTGAGCAAAGCAGGTCGAGCACGGTGGCGAAACTCACCTCTGGCGTGGCCGTACGACTGCCGGCCGGTCGTCCCCTCCGATCCTGCGCGCCGCGGGCGACCTGCCTGATCGAGGTCAAAGCCTCGATCCTGAGTAGCGCCGGCCGCCCGTTGCTCGCCTCCACGGTGACGAAGTCCTTAGCGACTCCGACAAGCTTTCCGGAGACCTCGAAGGCCCCCGCTGTCGCTACGATCGGCGTCGATCCTTCTGCAATGTCCACGAGAAGCCCTTCCCAAGTGCCGACGCTCGCCGACTGCGCGAGAAGTTCGCGGGTGCGCGCTCTACCGGCGGCAGCATCTGACACGCTCTGGAGCGCTCGCCACGCCCCGAGGTGGCTGAGAAGGTCGTCTACGGGGAACGGTCCGGGTTCCCGGGGGCCGTCTTCGAGCGGCATTCAGGCGAGAGTAGTGTGAC
>JAKBBS010000226.1 GCA_021808425.1 Actinomycetes bacterium | reverse complement strand
GAGAAAGGTCTCGACGTGCTCGCGGCCGAGCTTGGCCGGGTCCTCGGGGATGCCAGCGTTGTGCAGGAAGGTGATGAACTGCGATACGGACATCAGGTACTGCTGCCGGGTGGATTCAGAGCGGTTCATGGCCCGCAGGCTTCTATCGAAGGACCGGGCGAGGGATCCGAGCTGGCCTGCGCTGGGAGCCGACCAGGGCGGCAGCGCGTTGGCTACTTTCTCAGTCCTGGTCTTGACCACGCCCTAAGGTTATGCGCTATAGTACCGCTGTGCAAGGACGTTGAGAGCGTCGCAAGGCACATAGCACCAGTTCAAGTGCATAATTGTAGGGCGCTTAGCTCAGTTGGTTAGAGCGCAGCCTTCACACGGCTGAGGTCATGGGTTCGAGTCCCGTAGCGCCCACACCGAGAGCGCGAGGTATCAGCCACGGTGCTGGCGTTCAACGAGGCGCTCAGCGAGCTCGGCGCGCCGCGCCGGTTCCAGCCCGTCACGGCTACCGAGGCACCGCTGACGGATCCCCCCGGAGGCGCCTCTGATCCGCCGAGCCGGGGGAGGGGACCGAAGCCATTCCGACCCGACGGACGTCCCATCACCGAGTACTCCGAACGCGACCTGGTGATGTTCATCGAGTGGATCAACTCGGACGGCCAGCTGCGCACGGCCGGGGAGATCATGGCCGTCGTCATCCCTGAGCTCGGCTATGAGCGGACCAGCGCCCCGAGGCGTGAGGTGCTCGGCAAGGCTATCGCCGCTTACAGACGAGCGGCAGGGCAACGGGGGCAGGGCGCTAGTTCGCCTCGTTGACACCGCCACCTCGTACCCTCATCGGGGTGGACGATGATCAGCGGCTCCCCTCGCTGGTCATCGTGCTCGCGCAGGTTGCCGCAGAGCGCGAGACGATGAACGCGCACGCCGAGAGTCTCGATGGAAAGGCTGGCGTTGTCCTGGGATTCGCTGGCCTGCTGGTGGGGCTCGGAGCCACGGCGCAGGTTGCCGTCTCGGGCAGGGCGATCTTTCAGGTTGGACTCGCCGTCGCCGTTGTCGCCGCCATCCCCGCGGCGTGGGCATTCCTCCCTCGTCGCTATCCGGTGCTGGAGGTCGAGCAACTCCGGCAGGTCAACCTCCCCGCGTCCGAGGCGGAGACGCGCCTCGAGTTACTGGACACCAGATCGAGATGGTGAAGGAGGCCGCAACGTTCGTGAGGTAGAAGGGATGGCGAGTTCGGGCGGCCGTCGGCTGTCTGGCCATCGCTGCCGCCCTGGTCGTCACCGGCATACTGACGGCTATGGGAGGTCGGTTGCATGCCTGACGAAAAGGCGCCTCAGGGCGCTCCAGCCCCGCAGCCAGCGAAGAGTCGGCCCGAGCCGCCTCCTTTCCGGCCGAACAAGGATCTCATCGGCTACATCGAGAAGGGCCAGAAGCCGCCTGTTCGGCCGGCCTCGCCGTCCGAAAAGCGACACCACCGCCGCGAGTCCCCCTTCTCGTCCGGACTGCCTTGCGCGGTCATGGCGTCGGGATCGTCTCGAAGCGCTGCCGCCCTCGAAACCGATAGATCTGAAAGTCGGTGTCGAGGGTGAAGATCCGCCGATCGCCGCGCTCTTCCGCTAGTGCCACGAGGGTGGCGTCCGCCAGGTCCATCGGTCGATCCGCGTACTGGTCCATCAACCGAGCGCTCCGGTCGATGGCGGAAGGCGATAGGTCTGCGACGACGAGTCGGTCAGTCGACACGAGGCGCCAAAGGGCTTGTTGAGCTCGAATGCCGCCGGCGCGAGCGAGCAGGTACATCGCTTCGGTGAATGCTGGCCACGTCGTGATTAGTGGGAGGGTCAGCTGATCGAGCGCATCCATACACGAAGCGTGGTCGGGCTCGTCGGCGTCGATGATCGCGATGAAGGGACCCGCGTCGGTGAGCGTCACTGGCGCTTTCGGTCCTCCGCCAGCGTCTCGCTGAAGGCGGCACCGGTCCGGCGAGCTCGACCGCCACCACCGTGGACCACCCCGGCCACGTCAGCGAAGCGCTCCCTCGGGTTGCCGGCCAACGTCTCCTCGGCTCGCTCTGCCGCGGCTCGGCGGAGGAATTCGGACACGGACTCGCCCTTCGCTGCCGCCGCGCGGCGCACCATCTTGTCCAGGTCTGGATCAAGCCGAAGGCTTCGCATGTGGCCAGCGTATCGCGTTGGTGGGCTAACGTGATACACCGGGTCGTGCATTTGCTGAGGACAGGCGCGTGTGGGTATCAAGCGGCAGAAGCCGATTTCGCACGTCGAGCAGGTTCGAATACGAGTGCCTACGGCCCACCGTGGGTGTCGTAGCGCGAAACCCCCTCCCCGTCGAAGGGGTTGGGCTGTTGTCGCCTGGCATGTCGGGGGGTAGCTCTTCGACGACGAGGAGCCGGACGAAGTCGCGGGCTAGGGCCTTCGCGTCGTTGTTCGCTGCCGTGGTGGATCTCGGCTTCGAAGGCGTGCATGTAGCGCGAGCGTCCGTCCGGTTTGCGTCGAGCGAGTGATGCCAAGCGGTAGAGCTCCCAGCCGAGCTCCCACCGCCCGGCCGGTGACATCCTGACGAGGCTTACGTCGGCGCCTATCTCGAGTGTCCGTTGGATGGAGCTGGGCGGGGAGTCGAGAAGCCGACCGAGCTCTCTGACCCCGAATGAAGGCTCATCGGACTCTGCCATGACGCCGAGGACTCGGACGATTGACGCGACCGGGTTACGCTCGCGGCTGCTCGTGCGTGTCCGATCCCCCTGGCTCATACAGGCCCTCGTTTCATGGTGCGAGGCCAGCCCGGGTTTCCCTCGTGGACGAATCGCCGCCACGCTCCGAGCAGCTCGTCCTGGATCCGTCTGTTACGCAGTCGTTGTCAATCTGAGCGGCTGCGAGGTGGTCGAAAACGTAGATGAGGTCCATGCCTGCGCCCCCATCTCGGTCCCCATGGGGGTGGCGGCGAAAAGCAGCGTCCAAGCGGACCCTCCGGCGCGGTTTTGCGCTTCGGCGGTCTCACAAGCCGGCCGCCGGTAGATGGCGTCGGTCAGGAACGCGGTGCTGAAGCTGCTCGGTGCCCAGGACTTCTCCGCCACCGGACACAGCATCTCACCAAGTTCCTCGGATGCGGGAAAGGGAGCGGCCTTATCGGCACAAAACGCCGGGATCGAGGTGGGCTACCTCAACACCCAGTTTCCTTTCGACAGCACCAACGTCGCGCCCGCTGTCATCTCCATACGCAAATCAGACCCTCATCGGACTCCTTGCGCGTCGAGGGAGTGAACCCCTCGGTCGTCGGCTGCCTGCAGATGCCCGAGGGGACGTCCTGAGCGTGGCCTTCAAGCACCGAGAAGGAACCACCCGCTCGTCAGACCGCGATGACCTCCACGAGGTCCTGTAGACCCCGAAAGTCTTCCGGGTTGCGCGTGTAGACCGGAAGGTTGGCTGCACAAGCGGTCGCTGCGATCAGGAGATCCAGTGCCCGAGTCCCACGCGCCTTTCGTCCGCTTGCGATCTCATTGGCGTAGATCCGGCCGTAGGCGCGAGCAGCCTCTCCGTCGAATGGAAGGGGATCGAAGGCCGCTTCTGCGCGCTGCAATCGGTCCTGTCGAGGTCTGTGCGGAGCTGGGCCAGGTCGACGCTTGGAGCACCACGGAACATGGCGATGGCCGCTTCGGCCTTCACATACCTGTGTCGCCGGAGCGGAGTCAGTTCACCGACGGGTACGCCGTTTCGGGTGACAACGAAGCTCTCGCCCTGGTCCAGTGCTCGCATGATCTCGCCGCTGTCGTTCCGAAGTTGCCGTTGCGTGATGTCTCTGCCCATGACGGCATCGTAGCACTCAGTGCTACGATGCCGTCATGGGTCGCCAGAACCCCGACGAACCACGGTGTTCGACGGGGGAGGCTGGAGTGGCAAGCCGTCCACCTGGGAACTCGCCCGCGCTCAGGCACCGGACGGCCACGCATAGTGGGTAATAATTTGGGGCGACCCCGCAAAGTGAGATATTCCTTGTCAACGGGGAGATCAGCCCGTAGCGTCCTGCCCACGAGGGGCAGCTTCGGTAAAGAGCGAAGGCTCGGAGGACAAAGGTGTCCTCCGAGCCATTCGCAGGCTCCGCCCCCGCTGGATGGCACGGCTTGGGAGGGAAAAGCACCGGTCGCTTTACCTCCAGATCCAGCGACACCGCTGCCCAAAGGGTCACACAGACCAGCGGCGGGGGGCTCTGCCCCCGCCGCTGGCATGCTGACTACACCCTCTTCCGAGGTTGCTACCGCGGTTCAGCTATTACGGCGCAGTGGTTCCGGCCGCAATGTCGCTGAGCAACGAGTTCTGGGTGGCGGGGGTGATAGCAGCCGGACCGCCGAATTGCGTCAGCGTGTTGTGGCTGGCAGCGCCCTGCGATGCCAGGTACGCCGGGAGATACGGGCCCACCACGGTGGGTGTCTCCGTGAGCTCGATCGGCGTGTTCTGCTCTGCCAGGTATGGCGCAGCAGCCAGCGCATCGGTGTAGAAGTCGCCACGGGCGACGTAGGTGGTCAGATTGGCGAAGCCGAAGTTGGCGACGTCCAGGGCCCCTAGCTTCTGAGCTGTGTCGGTAGCGTCCTGGCCGGCGACCCTCAGGACCGGGATGTTGAGCCCGGTGGCACCACTGATCTGACCTTCGACCGCATCAGAGATGGCGGCCGGACCGCCAACCATGATCACCTGGTTGATCCCAAGGCTGCCCAGCAACGCAGACGCGGTGGAGGACAGGGTGTCGGGGGTGGTCAGGATGATCGGGATCCCGTCCTTGTAGGCAAGCGGCGAAGCCGACAGCGCATCTGGGAAGTTAACCCCGGAGGCCACGATCGCCGTCTTCTGTCCGGTTGTCGGGAAGGTGCTGGAACTGGCACCAGTGGTGTCGTTGTAGGTGGTGCCCGAGTTCGACGGCAAGGTCACGGCCGTGGGGCTGTAAGGCACCTGGTCCACGATCAACTGGTTGGTGCCGAACTGGTCGGCACCGCCTAGCCGGACGATGTTTGGCTGGTTGTTGGGTTGCGCTGGGGTGTTGGCTGGGTACAGCGACTGAATTTGGGTGATGACGGCCGGGCTGATCGCCACCGGACCGCCGAGCACGTAGATCGTGCTCGGCTTGTTCTTCAAGATGATCTGCTGCGTGGCGGGGGGGAGTGCCGTCTGATCGCTCAGAGCAATCCCCAGGTTGCGGCCGCCGCCAGCCAGGTAGGCCCCAGACAGAGCATCGGGAAAGTTGTAATCGGTGGCGAGCACGAGCGTGCTGGTCGTTACCGTGGATGCGTTGTAGATGTCAGCGGCGGTCGTCTGCGCGTCCACGCCAGCGATGGTGGCGGCGGTGGCGTTAGCACCAAGGGGGACGGCGGAACCGATCGGGGCGACCGCACCGCCGG
>JAKBBS010000225.1 GCA_021808425.1 Actinomycetes bacterium | reverse complement strand
ACCCGGAGGCCCGCCGATAGGAGTGACCGACGTCGACGTAAGCGCCGGCAACCCCTCTGACGGTGAAGCCCGCTACCGCCTGTGGCAGCTCGCGCACACGCCGACCCCCGAAATGCTCCAGGCGATGGCATCCGACGCTCTCGACAGCCAGACGCCTCCTACGGTGTCAATAGTCCTCTCGGGTGACAGCAGTGACCCGGCCGGCCTGGCACAGACAATCGAATCGGTGAGATCTCAGGCGTACCCGCACTGGCAGCTCGTCCTCGCCTTCGACGGAGAACGCGCCACGCCCGAGGTACAAGAGGCGATCGGCGAAGCACTACACGACGCCCGGGTACACGAAGCACCACACGCACCCACCCCGCCGAGTGGCGACTACATATGTTTCGTAGAGGCAGGAGACGTCCTGCAACCCCACGCCCTCGCACAGATCGCACGCTGGGTTAAGGCCGACCCTGCCCTCGACGTCGTCTATACCGACGAGGACCGGCTCCCGGCCCGGCGCGCAGCTGCTGCCACAATCGACGACAGAGGCGAGCGCGTGGAAGCGCACATCAAACCGGACTGGTCCCCGGATCTGCTCATGTCGACGAACTACATCGGAAACCTGGTCGTCTACAGGCGCTCCGTCGTCGAAGCCGTCGGTGGCATTAGGGCCGAGATGGGCCCCGCCGCCGCTTATGACCTGGCGTTGCGCATCAGCGAAGTCACGGGACGGGTGGGCCATATCCCCGAGCCGCTCTACTCGGCCCGAAAGCACACCCAACCACCAGCCGACCCCCTGCCCAGCGCGGCACCCGACCCGGCCGCGTCAGCACTGACCGAAGCCCTCGAACGCCGCGGCACCCCAGGCAGCGTCGAGCCAGGCATGGCAACAGGCACCTACCGGGTGCGCTACCAGATCCCCGGATCGCCGAAAGTGTCGATCATCATCCCCACCCACAACGGTGTCGACATGCTCAAAGCGTGCGTGGACAGCATCTTGGAGCGCAGCACTTACCGCCACTACGAGATCGTCATCCTCGACAACCGAAGCGACGACGGCGACACCCTCGCCTACTTGGCCAAGGCGCCGCTTCGGGTGCTGCGATACCCGCAGCCTTTCAACTACGCCCGACAGATGAACCTTGCCGCCGCCACGTGCAAAGCCGACGCCCTCGTATTCCTAAACAACGACACGATCGTCATCACACCCGACTGGCTCGAAGCTCTCCTCGAACACGCCATGCGCCCCGAGGTCGGCGCCGTCGGATGCCGCCTCTACTACCCCGACGGGCGCGTCCAGCACGAAGGGATCCTCTCCGGCACCGTCGGCTGGGCTTGGAACATCGACCACCAAGGGTACTTCTCGCGCGGCGACGTGATCCGAAACGCCTCGTCGGTCACCGGCGCAGCCACGATGATCCGCCCGGGGGTGTTCGGACGCGTCGGAGGTAACGACGAGGATCTGCGCATCGCCTACAACGACGTGGACTTAGGCGAGCGGATACGCCAGGCCGGCTACCGGATCGTCTACACCCCCTACGCGGAGCTCTACCACTGCGAGGGCGGCACCCGCGGCCGCTGGGAGCATCCCGACGACGGCGTGCGTTTCGGCAGGCGCTGGGAGCCGCGCACCCACGTCGACCCGTACTACAGCCCGCTGTTCCAGCGCGACCGCCCCTTCGTGCTCGCCGTCTAGGAAGCCCGCGAACCCCAGTGACAACCTACGCCGCTCCGCCGCGTTCGCAGGCACCGCCCCCGACGACCCCGAGCCCGTCGCCCGGCCGGTCGTGGCTGTTGCCGTGCGCAGCGATCGTCGTCGCGGTGCTCATCGGCAATATCTTGTACCTGACGGGAGTGTTCGACCCGAACCCGATCCTGCAAGACTCAGGCGTCGCGACAAACGTCGTCAAAGGTCTGCTCCCCGGCCAGAACAACATCGACCCGAACATCGGCTTCACATCCCAAGCGCTCGGTCATCTCGCCGCCATGGACTGGCTGCACGGCAAAGTGCCGTGGTGGAACCCCTTCGAGGGTCTCGGCGCCCCGCTCGCCGGTGAGATGCAGTCGGCGGCGTTCTTCCCTCTGGTCATGTTAGACCTGCTCGCAAACGGCCAGGTGCTGTTCCACCTGTCGCTCGAGTTGATAGCGGGGATCTCCGCTTTCTTCCTGCTGCGCCGACTCGTCAAGTCCCCCGTTGCTGCGACTGTCGGCTCGATAGCGTTCGCTCTCAACGGCACGTTCGCGTGGCTGTTCCACGGGCCGGGCAACCCGATTGCGTTCACTCCGCTTCTCCTGCTCGGCATCGAGCAGTGCGCCGAGCGGCGCACCAAGACAGGCGCAGGGAGAGGTCTTGCCTCAGGCTGGCCGCTCGTCGCGATCGCCTTGGCGCTCAGCGTCTACGCCGGCTTCCCGGAGGTGGCGTTCTTCGACGGTCTCCTCGCGCTGGTGTGGGCGGCGGTCAGGGCGAGCGAACTGCGGGGGCGGGACCTGATCGGCTTCGTCAAACGCCTCGCAGCTGGCGGGCTCGCCGGGCTCGGCCTGTCGGCGCCGCTGCTCGTCGCTTTCGTCACCTACCTGCAAAGCGCCGACATCGGCGGTCACGCCCACCAGTACGCGAGGGACTTCCTCATACCAGGGCTCATCTACCCGGCGTTCGTCATGCCCTACGTGCTCGGGCCGGTGTTCGCCTGGGCGAACCCCGCGTACGACCACATCGAGCGGTTCCTGATCTTTTGGGGAAACGTCGGCGGCTACGCCGGGATCGCAGTCACTCTCCTCGCCTTGGTCGGCCTCACCTCCCGCCCGGAGCGGCGGATCAAGATCGCACTCGCAGTCTTCGTTCTCATCGGGCTGTTCCGCACCACAGGCGTCGGCCCCGTGATGGATTTCGTCAACTACATCCCCGGCGTCTCCTCGACCGCCTTCTACCGTAACGCGCCCGCCTCCTGGACTCTTCCGATGGCGGCCCTCGCTGCTTTCGGCGTCGACGAGCTGATCGCCAAGCGCCATCGCATCAAGACGCTGCTGATTGCGCTTGCAGGGACACTGATCATCGCGGCCGCCGGCCACCAGGCGTTCATCGAGCTCAAGTTCGTCGCCGGGGCCCCGCACAACCAGGCTTGGGCGTGGGCTTCCATAGCCTGGTCCGCGGGCGTCGTAGCAGTCATCGCCTTCGCCTCGGCGTTGCGCTCGCCCCGGGCCCGGGCGGTTCTGCTCGCCGGGATGCTCTGCACGGACGTCGTAGCGATGTTCGTCACCCCGCAGCTTTCCGCGCCGCGAAGCGCCAAGGTCGACGCCGCCGCTATCAACTTCCTGCAAGCCCACCTCGGCGACTACCGCTTCTACACGCTCGGCCCGATCCAGCCGAACTACGGCTCCTACTGGCAGCTCTCAGAGTTGGACGTCAACGACCTGCCCGTGCCCAAAGCGTTCTCCACCTACATCACCACGAAACTCGACCAGAACGCGAACCCCCTGATCTTCGCCGGCAACCCGGCGTCGCCGTCCGGGCCGACCGCAATGCAGGAGTTCGCCACGAACTTCCCCGTCTACGAGGCTGCAGGCGTCAAGTACCTGGTGGTTCCAAGCGGCGCCGCCTTGGCGAAACTTCCAGCCTCCGAGCGCCTGGTCCGCGTCTACAGCGACCCTGTCGTGCAGGTCTACCGCCTCCCCCATCCCGCCGCCCTGGTCAGCTCCCCGACCCCCGGCTGCAGCGTCGCGTCCTACACCCTTTCGTCGGCGAAGGTGTCGTGCTCGACGCCCGGAGTGATCATCCGACGGGAGCTGTCGATGCCCGGATGGTCCGCGTCGGTCTCGGGACGTTCGACGACGGTCGGCACTTATGAAAAAGTGTTCCAGGCGGTGGCAGTCCCAGCCGGCGTCAGCACTGTCACCTTCTCGTTCGCTCCGCCGCACACGAACATCGCCCTAGCCGCCTTTGTGCTCGCCGTGCTTGCCCTGCTCGCTACCGTCGTTAGGAGACGACTCCGACCTTCGGTCGCGCGCTCAGAGAGAGCGGGACACGGCAGCCACTTCGGCCCTGCGATTAGACCCCGGGCAGCCCGTCACGCTCGATCGCCTCGGCGATCGCCTGGGACCTAACCGCCCGGGCGAAGCGCATCTCCAGCTCCTTGAAGCGGAAGTACGTTCCGGCCTGGGTGAAAGCGAACACGACGACGAGCACGTAGAGCATCAGGTCGGTGCCTCTCGTGACCCCGACCAGGTTCGCGAGGTCCTGGGTGAGGCTCGGGTCGGCGACCGCCGCCACCGCTACGACGGCGAGAGTGACTGCAGCGATCTTGATACCGGCGCGCATGGCGACCCGGCCTCGATGGCGGAACGCCCACACGAGCACTCCGAGAATCGCAGCGATTAGAAGGGCCTTGATCGGTGTCACTAACGTCGCCTTCCTAGCAGTGCCCTCACCAGAACGTCGAAGGCAATATTTACCGAGTTGATCGACCGCTCCCCCTTGCCTAGCGAGTAGGCGCTGTAGCGGATCTCGACTGGATGCTCGCCGTAGCGGGCGCCGCTCGCGGCGACGGCCTCGAGGAGTTCGGTGGCGTACGACATGTCGGAACTCGTCAGCGCCAGGCCCGCCGCGAACCGCCTGCTCAGCACGCGAAGACCGTTATGAGCGTCGCTCAACGCTATGCCGGTCGTGGCACGCTCGAAGATCCGCCCGCCTCGAAGCACCACCTTTCGGGCGAAGGGCATTCCGCTAGGCGCGGTGCCGAGGAAACGCGACCCGACGAGCAGGTCGAAGCTTTCGCCCCTTGCCCGTTCGACCATATTGACTGCGTCTGAGACGCGGTGCTGGCCGTCAGCGTCGAAGCACACCAGGTACTCGGCTGCCGGGTCGAGGAGAGCGAATTCGACACCCGTCTGAAGCGCGGCGCCGGCGCCGAGGTTGACCGAGTGTCTTACCACGCGTGCACCCGCCTCGGCCATGAGCTTCCCGGATCCGTCGCTGCTGCCGTCGTCGACGCCGACGACGTTGGGGAATTCTGCCCGCAGCTCCCGGATCACCGAGGCGACCACCGAAGCCTCGTTGTGGCAGCGGACGATGACCCACACGTCGCCATTGTCGTCTCGGGGCGTGGTCACGCTGTGACCTTACCCCACCTCAGATCGGCGTCGTCACGTGACGCTCTGGCGTCGCCGGGCTTGCAGGCGCGTCACGCGCCGTAGCAGCTCGGCCTTCGCCGCTGCGGGCGGGCGGGGTTGGCGTTTCGTTGCGACAAGCACGGTATCTGCCCATAGGGCGGAGTCGTCGGTGTAGTCACCGGCCGGTTCCCATGCCGTCTCGGCGCTGAGCACGTCGAGGTCGGCCCACTGCGCGAGCGCCCGGATCCCGTCGGGGTAGTAGCGCCAGGCGTCGATCGGGTAGCGGTGCTCGTAGCCCCCCGACGGGACGATGATGCAGACCAGGCCAC
>JAKBBS010000224.1 GCA_021808425.1 Actinomycetes bacterium | reverse complement strand
CAAGGAGGTTCGTGAAAAAGAATCGGTCGGTACCGCCCTCGACGGTGGTTCCCATCCTGGTGTACCCGGACGTACGCGCTGCAGTCACCTTTCTGACCGCCGCATTCGGCTTCGTGGAACGCACGCGCATCGGCGAGCACCACCGTGCCCAAATGGCAGTCGGGGTCGACGGGGCGGTGATAGTGGCCGACGTCGGCGGGGATCGGAGCGGCCCGAAGCCGAGTGGAAACAGTCTCACGATCCGGGTGCGGGTCGACGACGTAGATGCTGCATTTGCCCGAGCCTGCTGCATTGGCGCCGTGGTTGTCGAGGCGCCGGTCGACCGGGAATACGGCGAGCGCGACTGCTCTCTCGGGGACCCCGGCGGACACTGCTGGCAACTCGCACAGTCGGTCGCAGACGTAGCCCCCGAGGACTTCGGATGCACTACCGTCAGCCCGTGGCCCGTGTACCACTCTTCCGGCACCACGTAGAGGCAGAACCGGGTCGTTTGCTCTCTCAGGATGGAGCCGTGCTTAGGACTGCGCCGATATGCCGTGATGCTCACACAGATTCCCCGCCCGGGCACCCGTTCCCCACTGGCGCAGTTCATAAGGTTCGACACGCTTCGGCAATCATGAGTGCATGACTGCTCACGAACTAATCTCGACGCCTTTTACCGCCTCAAGCACCGCCGCCGACGTCCTCAACGGTGTCGATCTCGGCGGTGTGCGGGCGATCGTGACGGGAGCTTCCTCCGGCCTCGGCGTCGAAACCGCGCGTGCGCTAACCGCGGCTGGCGCAGACGTGACCCTCGCCGTCCGCAACGTCGCGACGGGCGACGCCGTCGCGCAAACAATTGAGAAGTCGACCGGAGCGAACCGGCCGCACGTCCTTCGGCTCGACCTCGCAGACCTGGACTCCGTCACGCACTTCGTAGAAATGTGGGGCGGTCCACTCCACCTGCTAGTCAACAACGCCGGCCTTGTCACCGGTGGCCTCGAACGGACCCGGGAGGGCTGGGAGCTGCAGTTCGCGACCAACCATCTGGGCCACTTCGCCCTCGCCGTCGGCCTTCACGACGCCCTAGCTTCGGGGGCGTCCGAACGTGACGGAGCACGGATTGTCGCACTCAGCTCGACGGCGCACATGCGTGCCGGCATCGACTTCGACGACCTCCACTTCGAGCGACGCAGCTACGACCCCCAGATCGCGTACGCCCAGTCGAAGACGGCGAACTCCCTATTCGCCGTCGAAGCGACCCGTCGCTGGGCGGCCGATGGCATCTTCGCCAACGCGGTGAACCCCGGTGGTGTGGCTACAGGCCTGCAACGGAACTTCTCAGCGCGCCAGAGGGAGTCGTTGGACGCCGCCGAGGCCGCCGGCGTCTTTTCGTACAAGACGGTCGAGCAAGGGGCCGCCACCACTATTGTCGCCGCCGTCGCTCCGCAGTTCGCCCGGACCGGGGGGCACTACTTAGACGACGGGCGCGAGGCCTACACCGTGGCCAACGACGCAGAACTCGCACGGCATCCGCACGGAGTAAAGCAATGGGCACTCGATCCGGAATCTGCGACGCGCCTCTGGCTGGTATCGGCAGACCTCACGGGACGGCTCGCGTACCGAGGGACGGCGGACAGATGAGGCGCAATCCGGCGCGCCTGAGACGACCGCCCAACCCGCTGCCGCCGAACGACAGCGACGGCCACCTCAGCCGCTTGCTGGGAGGTGGTCCAAGGAGCCGGGGTCGATCGCGCCTTGGGCGATTCGTGCAGCGAGGTCGCCGAGTCGCTGGTTGTGGTTGCGGGCGTGGTGTCGCAGCCGGCGGAATGCCCGGTCCATATCGGTGTCGGTGGCCTGGGCGATCTTGCCTTTGGCTTGTTCTATGACGATGCGGGTGTTGAGCGCTGCGCTGAGCTGGCTGTTTAGGGTCTGGGCGTCGATGACGATCTGGTGCTGGACGATGGCGATGGTGGCTATGTCGGCGAGGGCCTGGGCGGCGGCGATGTCCGCCTCGTCGAGGGCGCCGGGTTCAATACGCAACAGGTTGAGAGCGCCGAGGGTGCGCCGACGGAGGCGCAGCGGAAATGAGTGGGCGGACCCGAACCCATCGGCGGTGGCGTGGGCAGCGAAGGTCGGCCAGCGGCTCCCAACAGCGGCAAGGTCGATGTTCACTACCTGCCGGCCGGTTCGGTAGGCCTCCAAGCAGGGGCCCTCGTCGGATTGTAGCTGGAACATCTCCAAGGTCCGCATGGTGTCACTGGATGAGGCGATGACCTCGAGCGTCCCGCTTGGTGCGGCCAGCATGACTCCCGCCGCGGTGACGTCGAGAGCGTAGACGCAGCGATCGCTGAGCAGGCTGAGAACGTCTACGACGTCGAAATCATCGACGAGGTTGTCGGCGAGATCGACGAGGCTTTGCACGAGCAGCGCCTGGTTTGGCATCATGACACCTGTCTTCAAGAGGCGGCCGGTGGTGGCGTGGTCTGGGCTACCGACGGGCCTGAAGTATATCTTCAGCTCGCAACGATAGCGTCCGGACTAAATCTGGACTAGATCTCACTCGTCGATGTCGAGGCGCAGGCGCCGCTCGACCACGTCGAGGGCGACGTGTGCGACGAGCCGGTCCGTGACAAAGGCGTGGGCCCGGAGGCGGACGAGGGCGTCGGAGACTGGGATCGCGAGCTGGACAGAGACCATGCCAGCCGCCTGATGGACGATCGCCCACAGGTTCATGTCCCCGTCGAGGCCAGCGCCGAGGTGGTCGGAGGCGGCCTCGGCCTGAGCGGTCAGGATCGCTCGTGCGGCGACATCAGCCATGACGAGGGCGTCGATGTGCTGGTCGTCGCTGAGCGCTCCGGGCTGGTCCCGGTAGAGATTGAGGGCGCCGAGGCGGGCGGCGCCGAGGCGGATCGGGTAACCGAACACGGCCCGGGCGCCTGCGTCGAACGCTTCGCGCGAGAAGGCCGCCCAGCGTGCGCAATTCGCGCCCCCGAGATCCGGCTCGGAGATGACCTGCCCCAAGCGGTGGGCATCCACGCAAGGCCCCTCGCCTAAGGTGTACTGGGCTTCCTCGATAAGCAACGAGACGTCGTCGGTGCTGCACAGGGAGGCCTGTGGCCTGCCGTCAGCGAAGAGCATGACCCCGGCCCCGCTCACCGCCGTTACCTCCACTGCGACGTCGCACAGCCGGGGGACGCTCGAACCGTCTCGTTCTGCGAGGAGGCTCAGAATCCGTAGGAGCCGCTCAGCGGCCATGGGTGCCGCGCCGGGTGCCCTTGCGCCTGCGCTCAGCCGGCGGTGACCTGTGTTCCATGCGCGGGTGTCCTTCGAGAAGAGGTCAGACGCTCAACGAGGACCAGATCCAGCGTAGCCGGGTCAGCGACCAACCACGGCCATCTCGACCCTACCTCATCCGAACACAGCAGCGTGCGGCCTCGAGACTCCCACTCGCGCTGGGAGTGTCCGCCGGCGCGAGCACGCTGTGATATGTTCTCGACGGGCCGCGTGGTCCGCTTTCATCTTCGTCGCTCCAGACCCCGGTGACCTCACCTCCGGAGGACTGTCGTGAGCGACGTGAATGGGATGTCCAGCTCGCCACTCCTATGGGCGCGTTATGCGAACGGCGTCGTTACCGTGCACGGCGAGGTCGACATAGCAACGTGCGATCGCTTCAGGACGATCTTGAAAGCCGTCGTCGATTACGGCGATCGAAGCGAAGGAAGAGGGCCGCCGAAGGAGGCCCATATCGACCTGGCAGGCGTCGGGTTTATCGACGTCGCAGGCACCCGTGAGCTCGTGGGGGCTGCCACGGACCGACGCCATGACCTCGAACTGGTCGTCCATAACGCCCCAGAGATGCTTGGGCGCATCGTCGATCTGGCATGGGGACGCGTGCCCGGCCTCCGAGTCGAGCAAACTCGTCGTCCGCTCCGTCGGCAGGGTCCCGCTCCCGAGCGAGCCGAGCCGACGAGCGAACCTTGGCTGGGAGCGACGGGTTGAGCGGTCATCTCACGGGTGGGCTCGGTCAAGCGGTTGAGCGGGGCGCCTCCGGCGACCAGGACCGCAGGCAAAAGTACCGCAGCGCGAGGGACGGCCACGACGCAGGAGTTGGCCACGCTGCCAAGACGGACACGCTTCTCGGCGACGGTACGGGGGGACTTGCAGAGGCCTACATGCTTCATGGCGGTGCGGTCTACGGCATGGCCCGCCAAGTCGCCGGCGCGGCCGAAGCCGAGAACGTGACCGCCGAGGCATTCCTCGAACTGGGGAGGGCAGGGCGAAATGTGTGTGGCGACGCAGCATCGCTTCGCGCCTCGCTGCTGGCGGTCGCTCACCGCAAGGCCGTGCACGCCTTGCGATCCGACCCCGAGCGTCGCTCCCGCCTGGCGACGATGACCGCAATCGACGTCGAAGAAGAGTCGTCGGCGAGAGCCGCCGGCAACGCCTCCGATGTGCTCTCGACGCTCTCGTTAGCCGAGCGCCGGGTGATCGTCCTCGCCTACTTCGGAGGGCACAACTACCGAGAGATCGCAGCAACACTGGGCCAGTCAGACGAGGAAGTCAAGACGCTCGTTGGCAATGGAATAGCACGGCTGCGAGCGATCGGCGAACCAGGCGGCACGACGCGAACGCTGCGCGCAAGGAAGTGGCCTTGACCGTCGCGCTATTGCGCGGCCGCGCCGCTCTCGCCGGTTCGTTCACTTAACCTTCCAATGGCTTTGCTAACGCTGTTAGCCACTGCACAACTCAGATGCCAGCTTGAGCGCTAGCACTTGCTCGGCAATCGCCTTGCCGTAAGATGCCGCTCGCTCGACCTTGAGTCGTTCGAACCCGCGGACCAACTCGGGGAGACGGGCTATCTCGACTGCTGCCGCAAGGTTGGCGGCGCTCAAGTGTGGGAGGATCGCGTCGATCGCCGCTTCGTATTCGACAGGAAGCTGGCGTTCGAGGACCCGTACCGGGGCTCGCCCGAAAGGATCGAACGCGCTACCGCGAAGTCGCTTTGCGCGAGCGAGTGCTGCGAAAGCCGGGCGGGACCACGGACCGAAGCGGATCTTCCCCTTCACACCTGCGCCAGACAGGGCGGGCGGGTGCAGGTGCCACGTGACGGCGGCCTGATCGCCTCCGACAGCTCGTGCGGCGGCGAGCCCGTCTTCGCTCAACATCAAGCGGGCGACCTCGTACTCGTCCTTGTATGCCAGCAACTTGTGGTAGCTGCGCGCCACCGCCATCGTCAGCTCGCGGGTCTCTCCGGCACCTACCGACGATTCCGCTGCTGCCACGCCCTCGAGCAGGTCGAGCCACCTGGCGCAATAGGCTGCGTCCTGGTAGGCAACGAGGTCCGAGCCCAGCATGGCAAGCCCTCCCCGGTCAGCACTGCCGGCGCCAAGGCGGTCGATCCGCCGGGCCAGGGATGGCGCCAGTGGCCTCACGGCCACCTCGGTGGTGGGGATGCTCC
>JAKBBS010000223.1 GCA_021808425.1 Actinomycetes bacterium | reverse complement strand
CTCCCGCTTCGATCCCGGCAACGAGGTCGGCGCGGACAGCCTGAAGGCCGGCCATCCCAGCGAGGCGCTCGTCGGTGAAGCGTTGGGGGGTCGCATCCGAATGGCTCATCATCAAGATCCGGTAGTGCTCCGGATTCTGAAGGCCCCAGGCAAGATAGGCCCTACCCCGTCGACGTAATCTCTCCCAAGGGTCAGCGACCCCGGCGCAAGCGGCCTCCATAGCGCGCTCTATTTCTCTGCTTTGGCGCTCGCAGACAGCAAAAAGCAGCTCGTTTCGGTCCGCGAAGTGAAGGTAAATGGACGGGGGGGTCACGCCGACAGCGCTCGCGATGGCCCTGATCGACAACGAAGACTGGTCGTTACTCTCGACGAGCATCCGCTCGGCGGCTTCGAGGATGTCCTCGCGAAGCTTGTCGCCCTCGCCGCGACGCGACCGAGCACGTCGCGGGGCGTCTGCCAGATCGACCGTGCTCATCCCGCTATCCTACCGAGGCTCGAAGTCAGCGATAGCCGTTGGTGATCGGCATGCGCCGGTCCCGGCCGAACGCTTTGGCTGTGATGCGGATGCCGGGAGGGGTCTGACGCCTCTTGTACTCGGCAAGGTCCACGAGCCGCACGACCCGCGAAACCAAAGACTCGTCGAAACCCGCCTCGACGAGCTCGGTCGCTGTCATGTCGTCCTCGACGAACGCAGCGAGCAGCGGGTCGAGCAGGTCGTAGGCCGGCAGGGACTGGTCGTCTCGCTGGTCGGGGCGAAGCTCTGCCGACGGGGGCTTTGTCATCACATCCGGCGGTAGCGAAGGGCGAGGCCCGACCCGGTCACGCCATTCGCAGAGACGATATACGGTGGTTTTGGCGACATCTTTTATGACAGCAAAACCACCAGCTGTATCACCGTAAAGTGTCGAATAGCCAACAGCCGCCTCGCTCTTGTTCCCGGTCGTGAGCACTAGGCATCCGAGCTTGTTCGACAGCGCCATGAGTATCAACCCTCGGATTCTGCTTTGGAGATTCTCCTCAGCCAAACCAGGAGAGTCAGCGCTCAAAGTTCCGTCCAAAAGCTCTAGGAACGCTACGTGGGGACCTTCGATGGGAACGACTCGAAAGCTGATCTTCAAGTTGGCAGCGAGCTTCTGTGCGTCGTCGGTTGAACCGCTAGACGAATACCGCGACGGCATCGCGACCCCGTGCACATGATCCGCTCCGAGAGCGTCGACGGCTATCAAAGCGACGAGAGACGAATCGATGCCTCCAGAAAGGCCGATCACGACGTCAGTGAACCCGTTCTTGCGAACGTAGTCCCTGGTGCCGAGAACAAGGGCCTGGTAGATCTCGGCCTCGCGCCCGAGGCGGCTCGCGCGACCCGGGACTCCTGACTCGCCAAGTCCTTCGCCTGCGTCTACGGGGTTTTGCTTTGCGCTTCCCTCCGACCGATGGTCGTGATGATCGCCGAGGAAGCGCACAGGTAGAGCCTCCACGCTTCTCCGGCCCCTCGGGTCTATCAAGCGTTTCCGAAAAACTTCCCGGACGTCGACGTCGACGACGCTTACCAGCTCTTCGAATTGGGGCAACGACGCGATCAGCTCACCGCCGGCGTCGAAGACCATCGAGGCTCCGTCGAAGACCAATTCGTCCTGGCCTCCGACGCAGTTCAGGTACACGAGCGAGCAGCTGGCGTCTGCTGCGCGCGTCGCAAGCATGCGCTCCCTCTCGGCGACGCGCCCGACCGAGTATGGCGAGGCATTGATATTGACGACGAGCTCGGCGCCTGCTGCAGCCTGCGTCGCGATCGGACCGGTCGGGCTCCAGGCGTCCTCGCAGATCGACACGCCGACCTTCACCCCGGCGATCCCGAAAAGCTCGGACGTACCGCTCCCCGCCGTGAAGTAGCGCTGCTCGTCGAAAACCCCGTAGTTCGGAAGAACCTGCTTGTGGTAGACACCTCGGACTGTGCCCCCAGCGCATATCGCCGCTGCGTTGTAGATGTCCGTGCGCTTGTCTACGAAACCGATGATCGAGACGCAGTGACGTGTCGCGGACGCGATGCGCTCGACCACCCGCATGTTGTCGGCGATGAACCCGGGCTTGAGAAGAAGATCCTCCGGCGGGTAGCCGGTGACGGCGAGCTCAGGGAAGACCGCTACGTCCGCACCCGCCGCTGTCGCGGACTCCAAGGCCCGGAGGATCCCTTCAGTGTTGCGCTCGAGATCGCCTACGACGGAGTTGAACTGGGCGAGAGCTAGGCGCAGTCGGGGCACGGTCCGAGAGTAGTCACCGTTACGCCGAACCGAGAACCCTGCGCCAAGATGCGACCGATCAGGCGGCGGCGACCGCCACTTCCGAGGTGCAGTAACGGCAGCGGGTCGCTGCCTTCGGAATGTCGCTCAGGCACTTGGGACAGGGCCTATCGGTGCTCTCAGGGTCAGGCGCGGCTTGGCGCTTCAGCAGCAGCGATCTCACGGGACGCACCACTGCGAAGAACACAACCGCTGCAACTATGACAAAGGTCAGAACGTCTTGAATCAGCTGCCCATAGCTGAAAATCCCGTGGCCGATAGTGAACTTAAGGCTGGAGAAGGATTGGGAGGTCTTCCCCGGAATCGCAAGAAGCGACAGGATCAAGCCGACCATGTCCTTGACGATCGCCCCGAAAAATGTAGCGATCACCACGGCTACTGCCAGGTCCACTACGTTGCCCTGCAACACGAAGTCCTTGAACTCTGAAAGCGCCTTCGGCTTTTCCGCCACGATTCAAACCTTTCTTTGAAGTACAACCCCTGAGTGGTTTGTGATCCCGGTTGCCGTGGATCGTCCTGCAGTTGCAATGACCGAAATGATACACAAAACCTCCGAGTCATCGCTTTATCCGCACCCCTCGAGCGGCTAACCTGGGCCTCGGCGAGCCGGGAAGCCTGGTCGGCACTGTTGAACGCAGTTCGCTGCGTCCGAGCATCGGAGTCCTTTTGCCTGACCCGGTTCCTTTCGCCGCTGCAGTCGCTGCCCTAGCCATAAGCGTGATCGCCGTTCTCGGCGCCGGCCGGGTGTGCAAAAGGACCGGCGTCCCTCTCCCCGTCCTCGTCCTGCCATGCGCCGCTATCGTTGCACGCCTCCTGCCGAGCGCAGCCCACCTCGGCGAGGCGGCCGTATCGAAGGTCGTAACCGTGGCGTTGGTTGTTGTGCTCTACGCCGGCGGAATGCGTATCGGCAGGCGCCGCATCTTGAATGCAGCGCGCCCGGTGGTGACACTTGGCGTGGCGGGCACGTTGATAACAGCCGGCATCGCAGGAGCGTCCTTGCACTTTGCTCTCGGCTTCAGGTGGTACCCGGCATTGCTCGTTGCGACCGCCGTAGCTCCAACGGACCCTACCGTCGTGTTCTCCCTGCTCGGGAAATACCCGCTCGGCGGGACGGTCACGACCGTGCTCGAAGGCGAGTCCGGCGCGAACGATCCGGTCGGCATCGCCTTGATGGTGGCGTTGCTGGGGGCGAAAGGTATCGACCTCAGCGGCCTAGGTCACGCTGGCGCTACGTTCGGGATGCAGATGTCTCTCGGCGCTTTGATAGGCATCGCCGGAGGCAAAGGGCTCGTATGGCTGCTGCGTTCCGATTCCCTTGGCGGCCCGGGGGAACAGTCGATCGTTTCCCTGTCTGCGGCCGCGGCGATCTTCGGGCTCGCCGCCGTCGCGGGAGGTTCCGGCTTCCTCGCCGTCTTCTTGGCTGGGATAGTCGCCGGCGACGAGCAGTTCGCGCACAAGACGCAAGTTCGCCAGTTCCACGCCACCCTCGCGACGCTCGGGGAGATCGCAGCCTTCGTGGCTCTCGGCCTCACCGTAAACCTGACTGTCTTGGCGAAGACCTCGACGTGGGTTCCCGGACTCGCCTTAGCGGCAATAGTCGCCGTCGTGGCCCGACCCCTCGCAGTCGCTGGGTGCTTGGCGGGCTCGGGGCTTTCACGACCTGACCGTATGTTCGTAGCGTTCGCCGGGCTAAAAGGCGCGGTTCCTATCCTGCTCGGCACGTACCTGCTCGGGGGGGCCACCGGCGAGGACCCCCGACTTTTCGGGATCGTTGTTGTCGTCGTGCTGGCATCGGTCGCAGTTCAAGGATCCCTCGTCAAACCGACATCGGCCCGCGTCGCCCGGAGCGGCCTTAGACGAGAGAAGCGACGTTCGACACAAGCAGAACCGTGATCAGGACCATCACCACCGTGTACACGAGAGTCATCGCCCAGCGCCACGAGTGCCACGCCAACCAAAATCTCCTGAGGGCCTTAACGTCGAATGCAAGTGCCACCACGCTCAGGATGATCTCCACCGCCGGAGCCACATTGCTAAGTGAGCCGAGAAAGGGCAACGCGATCGGCACGGCCAGATAGCTGAATACGCACCTAACGGCCGAGATCACAATGGAGGTCCGAAACAGGCTTTGCGCTTGGGCTTCGCTAGCTCTCGGCCGGCCAAGAGGTACCCTCAAAAGGCGCGCCATGGCCGCATCAGCCCACCCGAGGCCGCTGTCCCTTCTCGAGCCACGGCGCACCAGCGTCGGGGTCTGGCCGACCGACCCGACCCGCGTTGAGATGTCTGGCGAGGCCGTCGGAGTGTCCGCCGGGAAGCTAGCCGGGGAAGCTGATGCGGATTCCGCAGCGAAAGACATTTTCCCTTACGCTACCGGTCATTCCGCGCCTAGACAACGCGCAGACCCGGGGCAAGAGCCAGGAACCCACCCCCTGACTCCTGCGCCGGACGACCCTGATTGTTAGACCAGGGCCGAGCAACAGGTGTTGACGATCAGCCGAGTGACGACGTAGGGGTCCATGTTCGCGTTCGGCCTGCGGTCTTCGAGGTAACCCTTGCCGTCTTTTTCCACCTGCCATGGTATCCGCACAGACGCACCCCGGTCGGAGACTCCGTAGCTGAACTCGCTGTAGTGGGCGGTCTCGTGGTGACCGGTGAGGCGATCCTCGATTCCGTGGCCGTAGGCGGCCACGTGTTCCTCTGCGTTCTGGCCAAGAGCTTCAGCGGCCTTTAGGACAGCGTCGTAGGACTCGCGCATGGAATTGGTCGAGAAGTTGGTGTGGCATCCTGCGCCGTTCCAGTCGCCCCGAACGGGCTTCGGGTCGAGAGTGACAGATATTCCGAGATCCTCGCCGACACGATGCAGCAGCCAGCGCGCGACCCATAGCTGGTCGGAGACCTCGAGTGGGCCGACGGGGCCAACCTGGAACTCCCACTGGCCCGGCATCACCTCGGCGTTGATACCCGAGATTGCAAGACCTGCCTGCAGGCACGCGTCTAAATGTGCCTCCACGAGCGGACGCCCGTAGATGTCGTCGGCACCGACGCCGCAGTAGTAGGGGCCCTGCGGGGCTGGGTACCCGTTGTGCTCGGGGAAGCCGAGAGGCCGGCTGCCCTTGAACAGGGTGTACTCCTGCTCGATACCGA
>JAKBBS010000222.1 GCA_021808425.1 Actinomycetes bacterium | reverse complement strand
GTCGGCACTGACGATAGGAAGCTGACGTGATACCTCCGATATCATCACTACCCTCCATATCCCCGCTCGGCTCCGGCACTGCTCCCGGTGGGGGTGCCAGTGCCGGCGCCGGAGCGCTTTCGGGCGCGGGGTCGTCGGCGGGTACCTCGGGGGCGTTCGCCAACACAGTGAGTGGTGCGATCGATCAGCTTCAGCAGGTCCAAAACGCTGCTTCGAGCGCCGCCGCCCAAGCGGCGGCGGGCCAGGGGAACCTTGCGGACGCCATGATCGCAGCCACGCAGGCGTCGGTCGCCACCCAAGTGACGACAGCAGTTACCAACAAGGCGGTCGCCGCATTCACCCAGATAATGAATATGCAGGTTTGAAGTGGCGCTAGTTCCAGTCAACATCGCCGAGCGCGCCCGCGCCAGTGCAAAGCAATTCGCAAGCGGCTTCACCCCCGGCCAGAAGGCTGTCACCCTCGCGGCCATCGTCGCCGCAGTCGCCGGCGGGTTCGTGATGATGTCGCTCACCGGCAAAGCGACCTACGCACCGCTCTACACGAACTTGAAAGCTTCCGACGTGTCGAGCATCACGACCCAGCTCACGTCGGCGAAAGTTCCTTTCCAGCTGACCAACGGCGGCTCGACGATCATGGTCCCCGTCAACGACGTGAACTCCGAGCGTGTCAGCCTCGCCGCGTCAGGCCTTCCTGCCAGCTCCACCGTGGGGCTGTCGCTGTTGGACAAGACTGGCATCACAACATCCAACATGACCCAGCAAGCCGACTACCTGCAGGCGCTCCAGGGCGAGCTCGAGCAGACGATCGACTCGATTTCGGGTGTCGCCTCGAGCCAGGTCAACATCGCCCTCCCAGCCAACCAGAACTTCTCGCTCACCCAGGACACACCCACAGGAGCGTCCGTTCTGGTGACGATGACCTCCGGTCAGTCTCTAAGCAGCGGGGACGTTCAAGCTATCGTGCATCTGGTCGCGTCGAGCATCCCGAACCTGAACTCGGCGGACGTGACCGTGGCCGACTCGACCGGAAACCTTCTTGCCGGGCCTGGTGTCACCGCCGGTGGATCGGGCGGAGGCGGCCAGTCCAATTCGTACGACAGCAGCGTGGCGGCCAAGGTCAACGCGTACCTGGCGAGCGTCGTTGGAGCCGGCAACGCCGATGTACAGGTCAACGCGACGATGGACTACTCGCAGGTGTCCACCACGACCAACAGCATTCAGCTCGGGGCGAACGGGAAACCGGTCAGCTTCTGCACCCAGAACAGCCAAACCAGTCAGAGCTACACCGGTACCGGCACGCCGCCCGGCGGCGCGGCAGGCGCCGTGACCGCGACAACTGTCGCCGGAGCGACAGGAAACTACTCCAACAGCACGTCCAGCCAGACCTGCGAGACGAGCGAGCAGACCCAGACGGTTCAGCAGGCACCAGGCACGCTCCAATCGGAGCAGGTCGCCGTACTGATCAACTCTACGGCCGTACCGAAGGGCGTCAACCTGACAGCACTTCAAGCCGGCGTCGCCGCTGCCGCAGGAATTGATACCAAACGAGGTGATCAGCTCGCCTTCTCGACGATGCCATTCAACACCTCGGTGGCGCAGCAGACCGCGACAGCGGCGAAGGCGGCAGCCGCGGCAGGGCAGAGCAAGGCGCTCGGCTCTCTCATAAAGACGGCCGTGGTGTTTCTCATCATCGCCATCGTCCTGTTCCTGCTGTGGCGTTCCGCTCGCAAAGCCCGTCTCGCGCCGACGGTCCTCGGTCCGAGCGATATGGAGGCCCTGCGCTCAGCACGAGAGTTCAACCCGACGGCCCTGATGCCTGCAGTCGGCGGCGTCGAGCTCTCCGCCAGCAGTGGGGCGTTGACAATCAACGACTTCATTGACCACCAGCCCGACGACGTGGCCGGCATGCTGCGCACGTGGCTCTCGGACAGTTCGCCTAAGGCGGTCGGCTGATGAAGACTCTGACAGGCGCTCAGCGAGCGGCGATAGTGATTGCACAGCTGGATGAATCCCGGGCGTCGAAGGTCCTTCGCTCGCTGAGCGAAATTGACGTGACCGAGATCATGACTGCGATGGTCGAACTGCCGACACTGGAGCCGTCAGACGTCGACAAGGTTCTCGCCGAGTTCAACTCCCAGGCCAGCCAATACCTGCAGGTGGCGCAAGGCGGAGTGGATGTAGCCCGCAAGCTGCTGCGTGAGCGCTTCGGAGCGGAGCGCGCCGAGGCGGTCCTCGGAGAGCTGGTAGAAGACCGGGACCAGCAGCCACTCGCCTTCATCCAACGGATCGACATCCGCCAGCTGGGCAACCTCGTCGCCGAGGAGCATCCCCAGACCATTGCGGTAATGCTCGCCCACCTTCCGGCCGATTCGGCTGCTCAGCTGCTTGCCGGTATGGAGGACGACCTGCGGGTCGACTTGATCCGGCGTCTCGCCACAATGGGCCGCATTAGTCCCGTCGTGATCCGCCAGCTCGCCGAGGTGCTCGAGTCGAAGGCCTCGTCTCTGCTTCGAAATGGTGCTGCCGCTACCAGCCCCGTCGGGGGGATGGAGTCGACGATAGCGATCCTGAACTTGACCGACCGCAGCACGGAGAAGCAGATACTCAACCGCCTCGAGCAGGAAGACCCGGCCCTCGCGGAATCGATCCGCAACGAGATGTTCGTGTTCGACGACCTGATCAGTCTGGACGATCGCTCGCTGCAACTCATCTTGCGCCACGTCGTTCCGAAAGACCTAGCAATAGCTTTGAAGGCAGGGAGCGAGAAAATTCGCGAGCGGTTCATGCGCAACATGTCCGAAAGGGCGTCGGAGGACCTCCTCGAAGAGATCGACTCGCTCGGCCCGACGCGACTGTCACAAGTCGAGTCGGCGCAGAGCGCAATAGTGAAGATAGTTCGCGATCTTGAAACCTCCGGTGAGATTGTGCTTGCGCGAGGCGATGATGAGTTCGTATAAGGTGCATCGTCGCAGGATTGTCCGGCGCGAGGACAGCGCGGACGCCCCTGTCGTGTCGCTGCTGTCTTGCCCCAGTGGCATCTCAGGCAGCCACGGTGCCATTTCGGAGGAGTCCGAAGTCGAGGCTCGCCACCAGGCGTGGCAGGAAGGCTACGACGCGGCGATGGCCGAGTTCCTGGCCGCAGCGGAGGTTGGCCGTGCCGCAGCCCTTCGCAGGCTTACCGAGTCGCTCGTGGCCAGCGCAGACCTCGTCGCCGCCCGCCGGCGTGAGGTGGTATCGCTCGGCGAGGTCGAAGTAGTGGAGCTGGCATGCGGGTTGGCGGAAGCGATCCTCGGACAAGAACTGTCCGCAACGCGCCCGGCCCTAGCCGCCGCCACCCGCGCCCTGCGGTTGATTCCGGAGGGGGAAGACATCGTGGTACGGGTCAACCCCGACGACGCTCTCGGCGTCGAAGACATCCAGGAGCTCGTGCCCGACTCGGCCGTGAAGGTAGTTGGCGACCCGTCGATTGAGCTGGGTGGGTGTCTCGTCGTCGCTGGCGCCTGCCAAGTCGACGCCCAGATCAGCTCGGCGCTAGGGCGCGCCCGCCAAGTACTCGACGATCTGCACCTGACCGGACCCTCAACAGCGAAAGGACAGCAGCAGTGCCAGTAATCTCAGATTCTCTGCGCTGCCGTCTGAGCGAATCCGTCAAGCCGCAAGTCTCCGGTCACGTCACCCGTATCGTCGGCCTACGTGTCGAGGTCGACGGTGTTCGAGCCGCCGTCGGCGACGCGTTACGAGTCTTTCGCGCAGGGGGAGTCCTAGACGCGGAGGTGGTCGCCGTCGAGGGTTCCTCCCTCGCGTGCATGCCTCTCGGGGATCTCACCGGGGTCCGCTTCGGTGACCGCGTGGAGCCGGCGGGCGGTCCACTCCAGGTGACGGTAGGCTCGGGGCTGCTCGGCAGAGTCCTGGACGGTCTCGGCAGACCGATCGACGGGAAACCCATCGAAGGTGATTGGGAGCAGGTAGGCGTCGATGGGACTCCGCCGCACCCGCTGCGACGCGAGCTGGTCGACCGCCAGCTCTCCCTCGGCGTTCGAGCGCTTGACACGATGGTGCCCTGCGGTCGAGGTCAGCGACTAGGGATTTTCGCTGGGTCTGGAGTAGGCAAGTCGAGTCTTCTGTCCATGATTGCGCGCGGAACGAACGCTGCGGTCTCGGTACTCGCTTTGGTAGGCGAGCGAGGACGGGAGGTCAACGAGTTCATAAGCCACGACCTCGGGCCTGAAGGCTTGGCGCGCTCCGTCGTTGTTGTGGCGACATCCGACGAGCCGGCGATGGTCCGGATCCGGGCGGCGTTCACCGCTACACGGATCGCCGAATGGTTTCGCGATCAGGGAAACGACGTCGTTTTGATGATGGACTCGATTACACGCTTCGCAATGGCTCAGCGCGAGGTCGGGCTGTCAGCGGGGGAGCCGCCCGCGACCCGTGGCTACCCGCCGTCGGTGTTCTCCCTCCTTCCGAAGCTCCTCGAGCGTGCAGGCGCCGGAGAGGTAGGTTCCATCACCGGCCTCTATACGGTTCTTGTGGACGGCGACGACATGAACGAGCCCATAGCGGACACTACGCGCTCGATCCTTGACGGCCACGTCGTTCTGTCCAGGCGTTTGGCGACTTCTGGACACTTCCCGAGCATTGAAGTGCTCGAGTCGGTCTCGCGCGTCGAGTCGATGATCACCTCGCAGGAACAGCGGGTGCTCAGCAGGGAGATGCGGCGGATCCTCTCCGCGTACCGAGATGCGCGGGACCTGATCGAAATCGGAGCCTACGTCCCGGGTACGAACCCACTCGTCGACACCGCCATGCGATTGCGCGACGACATCGACTGCTTCCTACGACAAGCGAAAGAACAGATCGTCTCGCTCGACGAGTCCTGGCGTCTGCTCGGCGAGGTTCTCGCCGAGCCTGTCCCGGTAGGCATGGAACTGGCAACGGCGGCCGTGTCGTGAAAAAGTACACGTTTTCCTTGGAGACCGTGCTTCGGGCGCGCAGGGCGCAGGAGGAGGTGGCGCGCCAGAGCCTTGCAGACGCGAATCACCGTCTGCGCAGGTCCCAAGCTCTTCATGCTGCTGCTCGCGACGCCTATCACCTCGTGGCTGCACGACCTTTCCGGGGTCCCGGTGAACGTGATCACTTCCTCGACGACCGCAGCCGGGAGCTGCGACTTGCCGAAGCCGTAGAGCAAGCCTCCGCCGTCGTCATCGAGTGTGAAAAGAAAGCCGCTGAGTGCAACGCGGCCTGGGTTCTGGCAGGACAGAGGGTGGCTTCATTGGAACGTCTAGATGAGCGTCGCCGCTCGGAGTGGGATCAGGCGAGCGCAAGGGAGGAGTCGACAGTGCTTGACGACATCGCCGGCGCGCGATGGTCGCTCAAGGCCGGCTCGGGGGCGCCTCCGCAATGACGACGACCCCGGCCGGGACCATCGGTGCCATCCAAACCCTCGCCTCCCAGCTCACAGGAAT
>JAKBBS010000221.1 GCA_021808425.1 Actinomycetes bacterium | reverse complement strand
CCTGACGAGCCTGACGTCCGCTCGGCGTCCGACCGGCGCCGGGCCTGCCGCCGCCGGGCCTGGAGGTGCCGGACGGGCGCGCGGCGTTGTTTCGACCTTTCTGCCCTGAACGTGGCGGAACAGGGGTTGAACGCCCAGAGGCGGTAGAGCTCACAGTGAAATCATAAGGCACCAGGCCAGAAACTTGTGCTCAGAATATCGGCGGTCCGAAACCTCCGCCTAGAAGATCCTGTTGATCAGGTCGTCGCCGATTCCGAAGCCGGCTCCGGTCATTATCGCCCGGCCGAAGCCGCCGCCCATGAAGCGGCCCAGCATGCCGCCGCTCATCCCGGCGCCCATGGGTTGCTGCATCTGGTATGCGGGCTGAGGGGCGTACGCCGGCTGGAAGCCGGGCTGCGCGCCACCGTAGGCCCCATCCATAGTGGGATCCGACATGTGGTTGACCGAGAAGTCGTGCACAGCCTGCATCAACGACTGCATCTGCAGGTGGTCCTGCTGAACCGACAAGGCAATCGACTTCAGGTTGGGGAGCCACTCGCGGGCGTTGGAGACACCTGCGCCGGCTGCTACCTGAAGCTTCCCTGCTAACGCTTCGATGGTCTGAGAGGTGGACTGCACCTCCTGCTCGAGCTGGGCGTACTCGGCGTCGATGGTCTCCGGATTCATTTTTCAGCCCTTCCGGTAGTGACATGACAGGCTGATGGTCCAACGCCGGGATAGTAGTAGTCAGTCGCTCGGTTGGGGGGGAAGCCACTCCAACCACCCGTCGGGCAACTCGTAGGGGAAGGCTGCCAGGACGTTGTCGTGGTCGCTCAAAGAACGCTCGAAGCAGTCGAGGAGCATGGTCGCGGGTTCTTCGAGGAGGTCCTCGCTTTGATAGCCCGCGTCGAGAAGTTCTTGAAGTCGACGGTCGAAACGCCGCAGGGCGTCATCCCAGATCCCGGCCAGTTCGGCTCCCTCGACCGACCCGCCTGCCCACCAGGTCACCAATCGGTCGTGCAGTTCGCCGAGTCGCTCGTCGGTGTCTGTGCAGACGTCGTCGGTGAGAACCTCGTGGCGTTTTTCCATTGACTCCTCCTGTCCGATGCACTTGTCTCGGGTCGTGAGTGATACGGGTTGAATGTCCGATTAGTGAGGTTTCGGTGATCGCGGAAGGTGGTGGTGTTCTGAGAGATGTCAAGATGTTCGGGTCCGGCCGTTGGAAGGTCCCGGCGGACGTGCCCGGGAGGCGATCGACGACATGGATGCCAAGGTTCTGCTGTGTGACTTTGCCGAGGTGAGCGGGGGAAAGCTCTTTATAAGCGGCGCTGGCATTTCGATGCTTGCGAGCAACACCGAAGAGCCGCCGTTCCCTGTGAACATTTTTCTGGCTGTTCTCGTCTCGATTGCGTGGACTGAAACCGACGCCAAACACTTGATGACGATCGAGTTGGTGTCCGAGGCTGACGGGGCGCAGCGGCGGGTTTTGCTGAGCGACCAGTTGCCGGAGGAGGCGAACCCGGCGGATCAAGGGATGATCGCCGTCGTGTTCTCGGCTGTTCGGATGCCTACGATGATCGACGGGGACGAGTCCGTGATGCCGCTTGCCGTTCCGTTGTTCGGCTTGCCGTTGCCGGCGCCTGGGCCCTATTTCTTCAGCGTTAACATCGACGGGCGGGAGATGGACCGGGCGTCGTTCCGCCTCGTGTCGCGCGAGCAGATGCAGGCACAGCTCGGCGGATGACGCGCTAACTTCCGCCGCTTCAAGGCGGCGCATTTCTTTGCCGATTAGGTACGCTTATGGTAGGCACAAGCGGTGCCCGGCTGAGTAGGTGAATCGAATGTTCGAATTTATGTTTCTCGGTTGGTTCCTGATCAGCTTTGCTGGTTGGTTGGTGGGCAGGGGTAAAGGCCGTCCGGGCCTGGGTTTCCTGCTCAGCTTCGTCTTCGGAGCTATAGGCCTCGTCGTCATAGCCCTGATGCGCCCCAAGACCGACTGGTCCGGCCGGGTTTACGGCGGCCGCCCACCCTACGGCCAGCTCGGCGGTAACTACTCTCGTCCGTATCCAGGGCAAGCGACATCACCTTACGGGGGACAACCGGTATCCCCTTACGAAGAACCGGGGTCTGCGTGGACGACCCCGCCGGCCGATCCGGCGACCGCCTATGACGTAGCATCGGCACCGGCGTGGCGGCCTGATCCGTCGGGTCGGTGGGACTACAGATGGTGGGATGGCCGCGAGTACACGAACTACGTCTCGAAGAGCGGAGTCCCCTACACGGACTCGTTGCCTATCTGAACGTTCTCCGATCCGATCGTACTCGCAGTCGAGGAGCATCGTACTCGCAGTCGAGGCGCTTGGCGCTCCGATCCGAGTGACCAGTGTTAGGCCACTTACCAGTTAGGCCAGCCCGAGGGAAGCGAACCAGTCGGAACGCTGTTCTCCATGACCCCGCCGGGCGCCCCCACAGATTGAAGGAGCAGGGAGAAGTTGTAGCCGAACATCGTCGTGTTCGACCCGCCGAACTGCCCAGCGCCGTAGGCCATCGTCGAGCCCGAACCGCCGTTCGCCCACCCGGTTTCCATGCCGGCGGGTCCCTCGTACAAGGTGCCGAGGACGGTACCCGGGGTCACCGTTTCACCTACTTGGACTGTGGGAAAAATATCCTCGGCCGCGTAAACGGTCAGCCCCGCCGCAGGACCACTGGTCAGCCGGTAGGAGATGAAGGTTCCCCCTGGCCAGCCGCCGTTGAAAGTGGATAGCACCACCCCGTCGCCTATCGCGTAGATAGGGCCGTAGCCGCTGAAGTCGACACCCTGGTCGATCCGCTCCGGATGTAGCGCAGACACACCTCGCAGAGGGTTCGCATAGCCGGCCGCGGAGACGACCGGCGACTGCACAGCTGGGCTCTGCGCAACGGCTGCCGGTGCCTGAAACACCGGTGCGACTGTCAAGGGCTCCCCAAGCTGCGTCGTCGGGGGCGCCGTTGCGGGAGGCTCAGCGACGGGTGGACGGCTGGTCGCTGAAGCTGCCGCGGCCCGCGCCGCCTGTGCCTGGGCCGCTTGGGCAGCGACGACTCTGGCGACCAGAGCCCTCTCGGCTGCGAGTTGTTCGGCCGCCTGCTTGGCCTGAGCTGCCGCAAGAAGCTGGGCCAGGTTACCTTTCACCTGGTTGAGGGTCGTCTCGTCGGCGGCCAACGCCGCCACGGCCGCTTGACGCTGCGCAGCCAGGGCGGACACCGTCTTTTGGGCCTCGTTGGAGAGGTTCTGCGTGGCTGCAGCTGTCGTCGCCACGAGTTTCGCGTCCAAGGAGTAGTTCTGCATCGCCTGCGCGACGTTGAGGCCCGCGATTCGGACGTACTCGCCTTCGACCATCGCCGAGTCCGCCCTCGCTACGAGTGACGAGCCGGAGGCGGGCACCTGAGCAGCCGACGCGGGGCCGTCCACGTACTCCTGGATCGCTAGTTTGCGAAGGTTCGACGCCGCTACCGCCTCGTTGGCCTGGTAGGTAAGCAGCTGCTGGCGCTCAGTGGACAGCTTCTCCTGGAGAGTCGAAAGCTGCCCCTGCGTCTCGTTGCTGCGGGCGACGAGCTGCTGGAGGGCGGCGCCTTGGCTCGTGATTCGCGCCTCGAGCTGGGAGATCTGAGATTGGTCCGAGGCAACGCCGCTAGCAGACGCCGGCACAGCGAACGCTGCGCCTGAAGTGGCCAGCGAGCCCAGAATTACCAGCGCAAACATCGATCGCCTGGTGCGCCACGACCGGTACGGGTGCTTAACGCGACCGCCTCTCAATCGAGGGTTCGTCCAAGCTTTAGACACCACCATGAAACCCGTCAGGCTCCTGTCGTAGCTGGGTTTACTGCAACTCGCGCCGGCACGAGGTTTCACGTCCTGAGACAGACATTCACCGTGGGGAAGCGACGGCACTTCTGAATTTAGCAGGGCCCGCCGGTCGCCGCCGGTTTGATCGTCGGTAGGGCGGCCGGTAGGTCCGCCGGTAGAGAAAAATTCGGCAAGGGAATAGATTCACAGCCGTGACAGCTAGCAGGTGGATAGGCAGACCGGCGGGTGACGTGGCCCTGTCGTTATCCTGGCTTCCGCTGGCCTTCGCCGGCCATCTTGCCGAAGGAACCCCGCGGGTGCTCGACGTGCTGGTAGCGGCGGTCATGTTCCTTTCGTTTGCGCATCAGCCGCTCACCCTGCCTTTCGTATACGCAAGCCCGTGGCGGCTCGCATCACACCGACGCTTGTTCCTTCTCTCGCCCCTCGTCGTTGTGCTCGGTGTCTCTATCTTTTCGACCGTGAGCCCGCTGCTGGTGGTAGTCGTCGGTGGGCTCTGGAACGCCGAGCACACCCTCATGCAGCGCTACGGCATCATGCGAATCTACGGTCGTCGGGCCGGCGACAACCAGGCCAGGACAGAGAAGTTGATGGTTTTCATGTGGTTCGTCATTCCTCTCGGCTTCGTCGTGGCGCGACACGAAGTGGCCGGTATCGTCGCCCAGTTCGGCGCTCAGACGGTATCGGGCGACGCAGCCAGGATCCTCTCTAGGCTGTCTACAGAGGCAACCATCGCCCTGCCGCTCATCGTCTTCGCCTCCGTCTATCTCGCCGCAAAGTGGGTTGCTGGTGAGGCTCGAAGCGCTGCAGCCAATCCCGGCAAGTGGCTGTACGTCGCATCGACCGGCGCTCTGTTTGCAGTGGCGCTGGTCGACCCGGTTGCGGGCCTGGTGGGTTTCGTCGGGTCGCACTCGATCGAATACCTGGTCATCGTCAATCGTTCGATCGCCGGCGAGGCCCGACACCCGGGCCCGCTAGGCGACGTCGCCCGGCGTCCCGGTGGGCGCACCCGTTTCTTCTCCGCGTACGCAGCGTTGGTCTCGACGCTGTTCTTCGTGTTGTACTACCTCGTTCCGTCCCGGGTCCTGCTGGTGGCCGTGCTGAGCATCGGCGCCCTGCACTTTTTCTACGATTCGTTTATCTGGAAGCTGCGAAAGCCGGAGGTAGCCGCCTCCCTCGTCGGCGTCGCCGCTTAGAGCTCCGAAACTCGACAGCGCTTGCGGGTGCTGGAAGGCACTAATGACTAAGAGGCTGCTCCTTGTAGGGCTTCCACCGCCGCACGGAACACCCCGCCCCGGTGGCGGTAATCGCTGAAGCGGCCGTAGCTGGCTGCCGCCGGCGACAGCAGGACGACAGCTCCCGGTATCGCCCACCTCGAGGCGGCAAGAACGGCCTGCGCGACGTCGTCACACGCGACCACGTCCACGCCGCAAGCGCCAACCTCGCGGCGGATGCGCTCGCCGCTGTCCGGGACTGTGAGGACGAGGGAGGGCTCGTCGCGCCCCGCGAGGTGTGCAGCGAGGGGACGGTAGTCGATGTCGCGGTCGAAGCCCCCGGCGATGAGCGCCAGCGGCCTGTCCGCGAACACCTCGGCGGCGGCGATGGTCGGAAGGACGTTGGTCGACAGTGAATCGTCGACGTACTC
>JAKBBS010000220.1 GCA_021808425.1 Actinomycetes bacterium | reverse complement strand
GCTACCTGCCCTCTCCGGTGGTAATCCCGGTCAACTAAGCTGGAAAGACTACGGGAAGTAGCGCAGCTTGGTTAGCGCGCAGCGTTCGGGACGCTGAGGCCGCGGGTTCGAATCCCGCCTTCCCGACCAAAGAAAGTCCTGGTCAAAGGGGTTGTGGCGGGATCGGGCGGCCGGCCAGGTGACCGCTTATCGCGCGGACTGCTGCGACGGCATGAATCTTGAGGCCAGCATGTCGGCGGCTTCGAGGTCTCCAGCGGCTGTTGATTGGGCGATTCACTTCACCACAAAATCATCCTCCCCGGAATCGCCGACACCACCACCCCCGCATTCCACATGTAACAAACCAAAAAGACAACCGGGATGGACGCGAGCCGCGCACTCGGAACCGACAAGGCACCCTTTGCTCCCGAATAGAGCATGTCGCTCAACACACAGTATGGGTGCTCGGATGCCATGTCACGCGCGGAAAGCGTCCGTCCTCCCGGCTGTCTTCGAGCACGACGCTCCGATTGCGTTTCTCCTCCACTGCGAGAAGTAATGCGCCCACAGTGAGACCGGCGCTACTGGTGCTTCTACACCGGCGACCCCGACCGGATCTCATAACGCCGAGTATGGCGTGGCACGGCAGGCCTTGGCTGGGTGCCACCCAGAGGCTGCGGGCGAACGTTATGCATTCTAAGCCCGGGGAGGCCGCTGGGCGTTCCATCTGCCGGGCAGGGTGGTACCTCATTGACATAGTGGCACTAACCGGATAAAGTGTCACCCGTGGCGCGTGACGTGTACAGCTTTGAGGTCAAGGAGAAGGGCCGTTCTGTTCTGCCGGCCGGCCTTCGTGCCCAGTGTGGCTTCGAGGTGGGAGTGGAGGTCGTCGCCGTGGCTCTCGGCCCGGGACGAGCCCTTCTCGAGACACGGGACGCGCTTCTGGAGGAGTTGTGGGCCAGTCAGCCCGCAACTGGCGGCGACGGTATCGAGGACCTCCGGAAGGCGCGCGCCGCCGAGTCCGCTGCTCTCCTAGCCAAGTCCCGCTCAGATGAGCCCGGCGGACTCCCTGACGACACCAGCGAGGAGCAGCTGGAGGAGTTCTTCGCCTCTTTGGCCGATGGCTGAGGCCAAGTTCGTAGTCGACGCTTCAGCCGTCGTCGCGCTGGTGCGGCAAGAGAACGGTTGGCGAAAGGTTGATGCCGCTCTGAAGACGGGTGCAAAGATCGCCGCGACCAACCTCGCAGAGGCAGTCACGATCCTCAAAAGGCGCGGGAACACGAGTTCGACCGAGGAGCTCATTGAGAACCTCGCGGGTCTCGGTCTAAAGGTGGAAGACGTCGTGGCCGATGACGCTTCGCGAGCCGCCGAAGTCATCCTCGAATCGGACGCGCTTGTCGCCAAGGGCGACCTCGCTTGTCCAGTCAGCCTCGGCGATGCGACTTGCATGGCAGTGGCGGAACGTCTGGGAGTCCCTGTCATCTGCTCAGATAAGGCCTGGAGCAAGCTCAAACTCTCAGTTCGCGTTGGCCAGTTCCGCTAGCCGGCGAGCCGAGACATCCTGACCGCGCTGCGCTACACCCCCTGGAAACCGAGCCGATCAACGCGGCCACGGTCACTGCCGCTCGTCGTCGGGTCACACGACATAGTCCCTCATCTCCGCTTGGGGCAATCGGGCTTCGCGACCCCGTCGGTGAGCGCAGGACGACGGCTACGGAACTTGACAATTGTCAAGTTCCGAGCGAAATGCCGCCCCCAATCGCCGGCAGCGGCGTCCCCGAAGCGGAGGCAGGGCGCCCCTGATCGCTGGATATCGGTCAGCGCCGGCGGGTGATCGAGCCTTGGTGCAGCCACTCGGTAGCCAGTTGACCGAGAGCGGGCTGGGACTCGGGCTGGAGTTTGCGGGCGGCTGTTCGGGCGACGGCGGGATCGAGGATGGACAGAGCCTTCAGGCCGAGGCGCCACAAGTCTGGGTCGTCGTCGAGCATTGCCTCGCATATTTCTTGGGCCGCGTCTTCGGCTGGCCGCGCTTGGATCCAGGACAGCAGCTCGGCTCTGGCCTCGTCGGGTTGCATCTCGAGGCAGCAGAGCAGCAGGGACTCGGCGTCGGCGTCGACTAGGTCAAGTTCGCCGTCTTCGTCGGCGGAGGAGAACGCGGCAATGGTGGCCAGGGCGCCCCCCAGGCCGGTCAGCTCTACCTGCTCTGCGTCGAGATCTACAATACCGAGGTCCAGGAGCTGAGCGACCATGGCGTGGACGAGGCGCACGACATGGCTGCGTTCGGCCTTGTCGTCGCGGCGGTAGCCGCAGCCGGAGCTGACGAGATCCCAGGCGCTGTCCTCGATGACCGTCAGCGGGACCGGTCCTGGCATCTCGGCCATCCCGACGAGCAGACCGGCAACGTTGGCGTCGAGGAACTCGACGTAGCTCTTGCGCCACCCTGAGCGGAAGGCGTCGAGCACACCGTGTTCGAGCAGGGTGATAGCCGCTTTGAGCCAAGCGGCGAGCGGGTCGCGCTCCACCTCGGAAGCCATGGGACCGGCGACGATCCTGGTTCCGCGCCATTCCACGAACCCGGCGGCCGCCGCCCAGCGGAAAGCGTGGGCAGTGTCGGGCAGGTCGTCAATGGTTCGGACCTTGGTCGGCACTCGCTCGCCGGTGGCGAGCAAGCCGGAGAGGGCAACAAGGTCCGCTCCCCTCAGGTTGCCGGCCTGGGTGGCAGCACGTCCACCGCCCACGAACGCGACCACTTTCCGCAGCCGACATATGGCCGGGCTGGCGCCCGCCAACCGGGTGAGTTCCTCGGCTTGTGCCCGCTCCTCCTCGGTAGCCATGAGCTCGGCCAGCGGGGTATCGAGCACACGCTGCATCTCCTCGAAGACGTCCAGCTCAGCATCCCCAGACCGCCCGGCCGGCCGGCGACCTTGCGGGGTTTCGCCACCCCGGGAGCGGCGGCGTTGAGAAGAGACCATCCGCCGATGTTACGCGCCGGTACCGAGCATGCGAGCTGGCGCCGCCAGCGTGGTGGTACGCAGCACGGCCAGGCCGCCAATCAATACCGTGTCTCGAGCAGATAAGACAATCCGACGGCCACCAGGTGCTCGCACAATCCGGGGGGAGCGCCATCGGGCAGTCGCACTCTCTGCTCAAGGGGTGCTGATGGTGGACCATGGCCAGGTATGGCTCGCCGTCACTGACAGTGGCACAGAGGCTGTATTCGTCTTCGTACAGGTCGTCGGCCGCGTCCACCAGGAGGCGTCCGCGCTCGAGGCGGGCGTGCCCACCAGTCTTTCGAGATCGGCTTCGGTGAAGAAGATCAGCGGCGCCATCACAAAGCCCATACCCCTCGCCGTCCGCTACCAGGACCACGTCGCCGACATCCCTGAGAACCAGCTACTCCGGGCTGCCGCCGCTACAGCCTCGACGAGGAGGGCGCTATGGATATTCGACCGGACCTCATCTGGGAGATAGGAGAGCGGGTCCTCGCCGTGATCGACGCCAAGTACAAGGCTGAGATGTGTCGGGCTTGCTACAAGCCGATATCTACCAGGCGGTCGCGTACGCGACTGCGTACAGTCTCGCTCGGGCGCACTTGATTTACGCGAAGGGCAACGAGCTCGCGTCGGTGTAGACCGGTCCGCAACGCCGGTATGAAGATCACGGCCCACGCACTGAATCTCGGTGCCACACCTGAGAAGATCCTGGATGAGATTGGTGACGTTGCATGAAGGGTGGCCAGGGGTCTGACACCGAGCGCTTGAGCTGATCCGCCGGTTCTGCTGGACTGTTGTAAATCTAAAGAAACTCATCACACGTCCGGTTCGACGTCGATGTGACTTCTGGGGACTGGAAGTAGGGCCCCCGGGCGCGGGCGGGAGGCTGACGTCTTCGCCCCTCTGGTCTGCGCGCTTCCTCGGCTACCGGCCGGGCTGCGCCGAAGGGCTCCGCGCCCCTGGCCAAGCGCCGGGTCCGGCGGAATCTAGACGGAGTCGGGAAGACTATCCGAAGCATCCTCCGCCAGTTCCGGTGGTAGCAGGTTCATTACTCCGCCACCCGGTCGGAACGATTGCGCCTGGTGGCGTCGAAGGGTCGGGTACCGCCACCCGTCCTCCTCCGCCACCCCTATGTTGCAACTCCCGGGCTGGCATCCCCGGGAGGTCGGGCATGTAAGCGCCGGCTAATGTAGCCAGAGTCGCTAACGTCGACCAGGATCAGGGTGATTGACGACTGGGGACCAACGTCGTGAGAGAATCTATGCAACGCAGCCCGGGGTGGGACTCGGACGAGGAGGGGGTCGTTGATAGGGGGCACGCTGCCCTCAGACAAGACAGGAAGGGACTTAGTTTCGTGTTTCGTGACTTCGGACAGGTTCTCTGGAAACAGGCCCTCCTCACTTTGTCAGCTGTTGGCTGCCATCATTTTGGCTCCTCATCGCGCGTTTATCGCGCGGACGCCTCCGTTTGGGGGGTCCACAAATGTACGTATTAACCCTGCTGAACTGGGTGTTTCTGCCGTAACAGTTCCTTAAAATCCAGCACAAGGAGATCGGCTACCGGTCGTAGACCTCGCGGCGGTGACCCATGCGAAGGACGAGGACAATGAGCTCCTTGTCGTTGATCTCGTAGACGATCCGGTAGCTGCCGGTACGGACCCGCCACTCGCCCGAGCCACCGACGAGCCGGGTCGCGGCTGGTGGTCGGGGTTCGACAGCGAGCAGCTCAATGGCAGCTTGGATGCGTCGCCTCACATCGGGGCCGAACCTGCGAAGCTGGCGCACGGCTGAGGGCGCCAAGGTGACCCTGTAGGTCATGCCAAGCCGAGATCCGCCTTGACCTGCTCCCAGGGGATCGGCGTCTCGCCGGTAGCTCGCATCTCGGCACGAGCCGCTTCGGCAGCGCGAATGTCTGCCATGTCTTCGGCCAGCTCCAGGATGCCGTCGAGATCGTCGGCGTCGATGACGGCTGCCACCCGACGGCCGCGTCGGGCCAGGTAGATCGGCGCGTGCTCAGCGCGGGCGCGATCAATGATCTCCGCCAACTGCTGGCGTGCCTCTGAGACGGACAGGGTGGCGGGAACAGACACATACAAACTGTACCTCAACTTACCGTGACGTACAAACAATGGCCAGGGACCTCGTCCTCGTGCCCAGGATACGGATGGCTGATCGGGTGCGGGGCCGGTCGGTCTCGTCGGTGGTGGTCTCGACGACACCTCCGTCGTGCAGCTGGGCAACCGCCTCCGCCACGAGGCTCTGGGCCACACCGGTGCGCTCGGCGATCTCGGTCACCGTCATGTCGTCATGTCGTCATGTCGTCGTGGTGCACGAGATCGTCGGTGACGACGACCGGCCCTTCTGAGGCAACGGCCACGTCAGGGTCCCTCGCCTTGGTCGTCTGCTAGCAAACGATTGATACTTTATACATCCATAGCGTGTATAAAGTATCAATCGTTTATTTGCTTGGCACTAGACGAACGCTCTGTGCCATCTACGGTTACATTGTCACCGAGACGCCGA
>JAKBBS010000219.1 GCA_021808425.1 Actinomycetes bacterium | reverse complement strand
CTGCGATCACCCCGGGAATGCCGTACGGCAGGAAGAACGCCAGCCTGAAGAACCGGGTGAAGCGCGCTGCAACCGAGTCGATGAGCAGGGCGAGCACCGTGGCGAACACGAGCATCACAGGCACCTGCACGATTCCAAACAGGAGAACGCGCTCGATCCCGTGAATGAAGCTGGCGGTTCCGAATACAGCGCTGTAGTTGGATAGGCCCGCGAACTTTGTAGTCGGTGGCGCAAGACCCAACCCCGACACCTGCTTTTTGAACAGGCTCTCGTAGACGGCGTAGCCGATCGGGATCAAGAAGAACAGCAAAAAGAGGACCAGGAAAGGCGCTAGGAACGCTATGTGGGCTGACGATCGGCGGGACCTCCGGGGGCGTGGAGCGACGTCGCTCACGCCCCCGGCCGTGGCCGATGACACCTCGGTTGTTACTGTCATCGAAGCCCTGCCCGCAACCGGATCAGCCCGCCGTCTGGACCGAGAACCCCTGGCTCTTCATCGCGGACACAGTCTGGGACTGAGTTGTCGCGATAGACGAGGCGAGAGTTCCGCTTCCGCCGGTGGCCTTCGAGAAGGCGTTGCCCATGTCCGTCAGCGTGGTGAACATGATCGGACCCCACTTGAAGCTGGTGTTGACCAACTTCCCGCCGGATTCGAAGACACTCCAGATGTTCTGGTTTCCGTAGAACGCCACCGGAGAGTTGACGGCGCTCTGCTGCTCACCGGTCAGGTCGGCAGGATAGAGGCCGCCCTTGGTGATCAAGCTGGTGATGCTCTGCTGATTAGTGTTGAGCCACTCGGCGAACTGAGTCGCCTGGGCTGGATGCTTGCTGTCCTTGAACACAACCGTCGTCGAGCCACCCCAGTTGCCGTCGGCCGATGTGCTACCCCAGTTGGGAAGGGGCGCAACGCTCCAGTCCCCAGAAGTGCTAGCAGCGTTTGTCACGATCGTGTTCTCGCCCCACACGGCGGATGGCCACGTAAGCAAGGTCCCGTCGGAGAGATCCTTGTACCAGCCGTTGGCGAAGTCCGCTTCGACCTTCACAAGGTGATTGCTCACGAGGTTCTGCCAGTAGTTGGCGACTTTCTGCGTGGCAGCGTCGTTGATGTTGACGACCCAGGAGTTCGAGGTCGTGTTGAACCAGTTGGCACCCGCCTGCCACGCGAGACCCGCAAACTGCCCTGTGTCTGCAGGAGAAAAGGCACCGATGTAGGCATTCGGGTTCGCAGCGTGAAGCTTCTGTGCGTCGGCCTGGTACTGGGCCCAGGTCGTGGGGACCGTGAGACCGTACTTCTTGAACAGGTCGGCACGGTAGAACAACGCCATCGGCCCGGTGTCTTGAGGTATGGCATACACGGCGCTACCCAGAGTCACCTGGCTCCACGTCCACGGCACGAAGTCACTCTGTACGCTCGCCGCTCCATAGGGGGCAATGTTCATCAGCCCCCCGGTGTGCTCGAACTGGGGAAGCGCGTAGTACTCGACTTGGCCGAGGTCAGGGGCGTTGCCTGCCTGAAGGGAGCTGAACATCTTCGCATACGTACCGGCGGCCCCTGACGTGACCTCGTCCAGCGTGACGTGGATGTTCGGGTGGGTTTGGTTCCAGAGGTTCACAGACGCCGCAATGCCGGGCACCCACGACCAGAACGTCAGGTTGACCGTCGGACCTGAGTACGCGGTCGTAGGTGCTGCTGTTCCCCCACTGGCAGCCGGCGCCGTCGTCGCAGACGACGAAGCTGACTTGGAACTGCTACCGCAGCTGGCCAACATAATCAAAGACGCTGCGGCAACGCCGCCAACTGCGATCTTCTTACGTTTGCGCGGGCGCGGGGCCCGCACGTGGTCCTTACCGACAATTGAGTTCAACGCGCCTCCTAAGCGCTCAGGCAACCGGCAGCCATGGCCAATCGCGCACGATCCAACAGATTTTCACACTGAACAACACGTGAATACTTGCTGAAAAATGGGTGAGTGTCAAGCGTCACACGGAAGTTTTTGATGGTCCGTGAGGATATATGGGCTGTAGTACGTTGAAAATAGTTCGTAAACGGTTGCACCCGATGAAAACTGGCGAGCGTGCAGCAGGATCGAAGGTGTGGCAAGCCGGCCTCGTCCGGGCTCTCTTGGGGAGAATCGCTCCTAGGCCCCCCGGGCCCTCCCCCGGGCCGTCACAAATGGTCAGGCTGTGACAGACCCGTGAAGATCCTGACCAAAATGCAGCGTTCTAACAGTGAACCTGGACAGCTGGCTGGAAAATTGGTGCTGCACTGGATGTCGGGGCGCTGGCTACGACGACGGTGGCGGACGAATTAACCCGAATTGCGCCGAAGCCGGGGATGCCTCGAGCGAACAGTCCTTGCGCTATCGCGCTGCCGGTCACCTCCACCCAGAGGCCGTCGACTGCCACTCCAATAGTCTGCGTCTGCAGCCCCGGGGTGTTCTGCGCTCTCACAGACGCGCAGACCTGTTGATCGACCCTCGACGGTGAAAGTTCCAGCGCACCGGTGGAGTAGAACAGAGTCCCGTCGAGACCGGCAGCCGCCCCGTCATTCGCCGCTGCGAGCAAGGTGTCATGGAGTTGCTGGCTCGCTTTGTAGGCAACAGCACTGTTGATGGCGAAGGCCGCCAAGATGATCAGGACCAGGAATCCAGCCGGCACCAGCGCGAGGACGCTTCCGCGTTCAGCCGCCTTGCGCCGGGGAACGCGAACAGAGGACTTCACGGACACGTCGCAGTCCCAAGAAGGCCGCTGCGGTACGGGTCGACGAGCTCCGACTGGCTCGACGTAACCGTAATTGAGTGTCCGACGTCGCCGAGGAACGGCAGCACGAACAACGGAGCCGGATACGAGACCGACATTGTGACCCTTGCGCAGCGCACGAGGCCTCCGCCACTGACCGACACGTCGGCGAACGCCGGGTTCCTCCCCCACTCCGCCAGCGTCGCCTTCGCCGCACCTATGGCGGCGGTGGATGCCTGGGAGGCATCGTTTGCGCCGACAAAGGTCCGTATCCCCTGTCTTGCGGCCTGCGCTGTCGCCGATGAAGTGTCCACCACCGCCCAGGCGTAGGCGATGAGGAGCGTTCCAGCCACGAACAGCAACATGCCGAACAAGAACCCTTCGAAACCTGCCACGAAGCCTTCCTCGTCCCGACTTGTTCTAAAGGGGCGCCTCATCGGAATCGCTCTGTCCGGACCGTTACGGTACGAGAGATCCTGCTCCACCCTGGCAACCCGGGCAGGAACTCGGGACTGGATGCCTGCAGCTCCAACACGACCTGATGGCTGTCGACCTGCTTCCAGATAAAGCGGGTATGTGACGAACCAAATGATCCGAGCGACGCTTTCGCCGCCGCCTCGGCGTTGGGAACGTCACCTGCAAGAAGCGGCGACTGGGCGACACTTTGCGCAGCGCGGATCGCCACCGCGCTAAGAGTCGAAGTTGCATACAGCCTGACGACCACTTGGACCGCGAAGAGAAGCAGCACCATGAAGATCAAGAAGCCGAACAGGGTGCCGAAGACCCCTATCCCGGCGTCCCGATCCCCCGAATCAGCAGCCAGTCGTCGTCTGACCGATGCAGTTGACCTGGGTATTGACATGGGCTGCAGCATTCTGGAAGGTGGCACTGAAAGCTATCCACATGGCCACCCCGAGGAAAGCCATTACCAGCACTGCTATTGCGGCCGAGATCACGCCCTCGCCGCGCTCGTCCGAGCGCCTGCGGTATTTCCCGGCTCCGTCAGCATCTCTATGCATCGAACTCCCCTATCTACCCAAGTGGCGATGTCGAGAATGTCTGTCCAGCACTGCGTCAGCTGCTGCACGTGCGCCCTCGTGACGCATGATATTCGAACTACATAAATGTTATCAATAGGCGCCGGAAATTTTGTGAGGTGTCAGACTTCGATCCTCCGGGTAGACACTGGGGAAGTGACGCACGGTGACCCCAATGCACGAGGCAGTGCTTGCTCGGAAGCGCTGACGTCGCATGAAACAGATCTCAGTGAAAGAAGCGGACGACGATGAATAAGAAACTGCCTTGGCCTGTCTTACGCCAGATCACTGGACCGGATCGCCTCGCACGCGGCGCTGCGGCGAAATCAGGTCGCTCAGAGAAGCTTCGAGCTCGGACGGCCACCGCTGATCACGTAGTTAAATCGGTTTGTCCGTACTGTGCAGTCGGTTGTGGTCAGAACGTGTATGTCAAAGACGGGCGCGTCGTCCAGATCGAAGGCGATCCGGACTCGCCGGCAAGCCGCGGAAGGCTCTGCCCGAAAGGGTCCGCCTCGCTTCAACTGACGACAGGGTCCGCTCGAGAGCATCAGGTGCTATACCGCCGTCCGTACGGCGAGGACTGGGAGTCCCTCGACCTGGAGACGGCGATGGACATGGTGGCCGATAGGGTGCTGACAGCGCGACGGCAGGGTTGGCAGTGGGAGGCCGACGGCAAGAGAGTCCGTAGGACCATGGGGCTAGCGAGCCTCGGTGGGGCGACGTTGGACAACGAGGAGAATTACCTTATAAAGAAGCTGTTCACCGCCCTCGGGGTGATCCAGGTCGAGAATCAGGCCCGCATCTGTCACAGCTCGACGGTGGTCGGGCTCGGCACTTCTTTCGGACGCGGCGGGGCGACCACGTTCCCGGGGGATCTGCAGAACTCGGACTGCATCATCATCCAGGGATCGAACATGGCCGAAGCCCACCCGGTCGCGTTCCAATGGGTGATGGAGGCGAAACAGAATGGTGCGACAGTCATCCACGTCGACCCCCGATTCAGCCGAACCAGCGCAATGGCCGACGTGTTCGTACCCGTGCGAGCCGGTGCCGACATCGCATTCCTGGGGGGACTCATCAACTATGTCCTATCGAACGACAAATGGTTCCACGAGTACGTCGTCGCCTACACGAACGCGTCGACTCTCGTAGAGGAAGGCTTCCGCGACACCGACGACCTCGACGGGTTGTTCTCCGGGTTCAACGAGGAAACCCGCCACTACCGCCAGACAACGTGGCAGTACAAGGGCATGACTGCCGCCGCTGCATCGGGTTCCCGGGACCAGTTCGACCAGGCGAAGGACAAGTCCCGATCCGAATCGTCTCACGGAGAGTCCCACGGCTCGGGTGGCCCTGCGCTTCGCGGGGAGCCTACAAGGGACGAAACTCTGCAGGACCCACGCTGTGTGTTCCAGATCCTAAGGCGCCACTATGCCCGCTACACCCCTGAGATGGTCGAGGAGATATGCGGGGTGCCGCAGGAACAATTCTTGCGGGTCTGTGAGCTGCTGAGCGATAACTCAGGGCGGGACCGGACTTCCGCGTTCGTCTATGCGGTCGGCTGGACACAGCACTCCGTCGGCGTCCAGTACATCAGGGCGGCCTGCATCCTGCAGCTTCTGCTGGGCAACATCGGACGTCCCGGCGGGGGGATCATGTCGATGCGGGGCCATGCCAGTATCCAAGGATCAAGCGACATCCCGACGTTGTTCGACCTGTTGCCCGGATATCTGCCGATGCCGCACGCCC
>JAKBBS010000218.1 GCA_021808425.1 Actinomycetes bacterium | reverse complement strand
AGCGCGGCACGGCCATGAAACTGCGAGTCGGCGAGACCAGCGGCCGGTTCACCCCAGACCTCGATGTGGCCCGAGCTGCCGACCTGAGCCTGGACGACTACCTGTCCCAGCTGGGGGACCGTCTGGCCGGCGGCAACAATCCCTCCGCTCCGAGGTTCTCGACGCTGCTCGCCTTCGAGCATGAGCCGATAGAATTGCGCTCCGATCTAGGAACTTATTCTTACGTCAGCCCTTAGAGGCTCAGCGGATAGGGTTTATGGCCGGTGACAAGCGGTTTCTCCAATCGATGAGTTCGGCTGTGAGTAGGAAGATGATTGCTAGGGCGAGTTGAGCTTGGCGGTGGATGGGTTTTCTGTCGGTGTTACGTCTCAGCTGACCGAAGTTCGACAGCCACGAGTTGGTCCGCTCGACGGGCCATCTGAGTCCCATCGGCTGGTTTTTCTTTTCCGCTGTCGAGCCTCGCTTGCGTTTCTTCGCGATGACCGCGTCGTCGATGTCCCGCTCGGCGAGACGCGCTCTGCTCACTTGTGGGTCGTATCCCCGGTCGAGCCAGATCGTTTCGATGTCGGCGAGCAGACCGCGGCCTGCGGCGTCGTCGAGGGTGGCTTCGACAAGGACAGAGTCGTGGCGGTTCGCGCCGTCGATCGCCCAGCCGACAGGGATCCCTGCCAAGTCGGTGAGGATCGACCACTTCCAGCCGAGCTTGCCTCGATCGGTCGGGTTCTTGCCGGTTCCTTCGCCCCCACAAGGGCTTTTGTGAAGCGAGCCGTCAACAGCGGCGTCGTCGAGTCGACGCGATTCGTAAACGAGGCTATCTCCGCCTACGACAAGGTGATCGGACTCCAACGTCTTCCCAGGAGCATCCTGTGACAAGACGCACGAGGATCACCTCGAAGCAGTCCCGGTCGCTTTTGCGTCGCCGGTGCCGGCCGAGCGGATGCTTGTCGACCGGGACCGGGATGATCGGCTCGATCCCTTTCCAAACGACGTCTTTCACTTCCGGGTCCAACGCGCGCATAATGCTTAGAGACCTCCACTTGGTCGTTGTTATGTGACAGCACCCCGATTATGTTGGGGCCGCACCAACGACCGGTGGATGGTCTACCTCTACATGAAATACCTGCTCACAGGCCTATTCTCCTATCCGCGCGGTCTCTTAGTCTCGCCGCCTGGACGGGGCGTAAGTTGAGTCCCGGGGTGTTCGCTACCTGACTGGCCGCAGGGTAGAGTATCGCCGGGGGAGGTGAATGGAGGTTGGCTGACACCCGGCGAGCGAGGTTGTGACTCAGCGGATAGTGGTGCGCGACGACCGGCGCATCGAGGACGGCGAGCAGCTCCTGGTCCGAATGAATGACGACCGGGATGTCGCCAACGCCTTGAAGCTCGCCCTCGCCAACGCTCCCGCCTACCGTGTCGTCCCCGGCTTCGAGCGATCCGGGGCGCTGACGGTCTCGTGCTTCGCAGTAGCAGACGAGATCGAGGCTCAGATCGTCGTGCGCGGCACGCGATGGTTCTGGTACGGGCTGGCCCGAGCCAGCGACCTTCGAGCGCTCGGATGCGATCTTGTTGGCACCGACGTCTTCGACGGCGACGATCTCCTTCCCCTTTCTGATCGGCACGTCGATGTCATCGTCTGCCCTTACCCCTCCGTAACGGCCGACTACGCGACCCTGACCAAGGTAGAACGCAGCGTCCTGCGGGGTAGCCTCGGTGGTCGCTACGCCGCCGTGCTGCGAGCCTTTGACCCTCGTCGCACAACCGGCGACCAGGCTGAACAGGTACCATGATTGGCATGGAAGATACGCCTCGGGTTGTTGCTGACCTGACGTTCGCGCCGGTGCGTGGCGGCCGGGCGATTGTGCCTCCCGGCTGCTGGGAGGAGGATCGCCCTCCGGTGGCAGGTGAGCACGTGCTTGTGGCCGACAGCGGAGCGGGCCCCTTTGACGCGACGATCGTGAACATCGAGACGGACGGTACCCTCGTCCTCGCCGTCCATGCCTTCGTCCCAGCCCACGCTTGACCCAAGGGATCAAAGCGGAGCTGGATGATCTCAGCGTCAGGTCGCTCGTCGGCGATCTGAAACGCGGCACACGTCGTGCTACCGAGGGAAGGCGACGTTGCCTGCGGACTCTTCAGCTCCGAGCTTGCCCCACGCAGCCTGCCCTCCGTCACGCGACGGGGGCGGCACTGATACTCCTGGGAGGTATAGCGACCAAACGAATTTAACCAGTTGAGTACCAACTTCAGGTCCCGGATTATCGCGCGTTTGTCGCGCGTCCCGGAACGTCCGTCACTTTCCATCAAACGCGAAACCCTTGTGAGTGCTGGGTTTTACGTTTGCCGATGTTCGGCAAAACCCCAGGGGGTCGGCTTGAGGGGCTAGTGCCCGCAAGGGCGTGGGGGTTCAAGTCCCCCCTCCGACACCGAACATGCGTGCGATTTAGCTATGACAGTACCGCCTGACTAGAGGATTCGGACTGACCGGGCCAGGATGAGAATCAGTTCTCGGCATCGTCTTGGACCTCGGCCTTGACTGAGGGGAATCTCTCGCGGATGCGGCGGACCGTCGACTGCGCCGCGGCATAGGCCGCGCCGCCGCCGAGTCCGCTTGCTGCGTTGTCCTTCAGCCAGAACACGATTTGGACCAGTTCTCGCTCGATCTCACCAGCTCGCTTCTCCAGTGGGCCGTCCCATGAGACCTCGAATCCCTCGTCGAGGAAGAACTGGGCCATCTGGCTCGCACGAGCGGGCGGGATTTCCACCGTTACCTTCGTCACAGGGTTGCCTTCCTCATCAGCACTCGCCCATGCCGTCGGTGGGGGTGGCGAGCGCCAGAGCCACCGTCATCTCTCAACAGGTACGTGGGTCAAGTGGGCAGACGATCTGCGGGCCGGATGATCCTTTATTCGGCGGCCCACGGTTTGGTTACGACCATCTGTGCATGTTCGTAGCCGGCACGACTGAGGGCGCTGCTCGCCGTCACGAGAGGCGGTGCGGTGGAGTCAAACACGAGGCCGACGACTATGGGATGAGGTCAAGTCTCGCAATGTGGCGGGGCCGGACCACGCTGAAGTGCCGGCGATCCAAGGTCGCAAGTTCCACGATCCCGAGACGTTCCGTCAAGGCGACGAGGCAGGCGTCGGTGGCGCCGAGGGGCAGATCGGCGTACTGCTCGACCAGCTCGGCGCTGCGATCCAGGTCAGCCACAATGATGTCGGCAAGGGCCAGGAACCCGGTTGCGAATGAACGCAGGAACTCTGCTTCTACCGTGGGGTTGGCGTCACGAGCCAGGAGGTAGGACACCTCAGCAATGACCAAGCCCGGAACGAGGCGAGGTGGTCGGGCCGCAGCGAGCGCGGCAACGGATGCCGTGTGGTGGGTGTCCTTACGGTTGGCGGCGGCCACCAGCGGGCCTGTGTCCACAAGGATCATCGACCGTTGGGGAACTCCGCCCTCAGAATCTCATTGGACCGTTCCGCCAGGTCGGCGGGTCCGTCGAAGCTGCCAAAGAACGTGGGGAGTGCTTCGCCCGTTCCCTGGTCGTTGTCGCCGTCGGTAATGACCGCGACGTGGACGCGCTGGCCCGGCTGAATGCCGTGGCGGCGAAACTCGCCCGCCAGCTCGGCGTCGTCCCCAGGAACGGTGAGGTCCCATTCATAGGCGGCGTCAGGCGTACTCATGGCTCCCATCGTAGGCCCTGGTCCTTCTGGGTCATAGCGGTGCCGGGCAACGTGATGCCCGTCGGACCGGAAGGGCGCCTGTAGGCACGGCCAGGAAAGGCAGCCATCAGCCTGAGCGGTGCACGGTCAAGCTGCCCGATGAAGTGCTGACCAAGGACTTTCCACGACGACAGGGCGTGGAGCAAAGTTCCAAGTCGGTCCTCCTACACGAGGGCAAGAAGTGCAGGTCAGAGGCCACTTCCGCTTGTTGCGGGGTGGCTTTTTTGTTGCCCCGAGCCGGCCCAATTTGGATTATCGGTTTACCGCGCGTCCCACTTTATGGGGGCGTCGGAGGAGTGGGTCAGTGCCGGTCGGGCGACCCTTACGGGCTTCCGGCCGGGTAGACGTTCTTGGATGGACTGGGGGTCTTTGAGGCCCTCCGCCCGGGTGGTGTCACCCGTCGGGCGGCTGCCGCTGCGAAGTATGTAGGCCAGCAGAGAGGAAGCGACGTACGGAGCGGCATGGGCAGGTGAGGGACGCGGCAACTCTTTCTCCCTGAGGAGATCTCAGCCAGTTCGTCGGTGTCGCCCGAATATGCTGGCGTGAATGCGCTGAGGTTTACCGCGTGTTTATCGCGCGGGGGCGCCTTGGACTCCTTGCAGGATGATGTCGAGGCCGGCGGCGATGGCTCGGTCGCGGGCTCGTGCTGCGTGCTGGTAGCGGCGGCCGGGTTCGCGTGGCCGAGGCGTGCCATGAGCTATTTCTCGGTGGCACCGGTCCACGCCGCAAGCGTCCCGGCGGCATGGCGTAAGTCGTGGACGTGCAGGTCGTCCCTGCCGACAGCGGCCCGGGCGCGTTTCCAGCCCTTGTAAAACGTTGTTGCGGGTAGCGGTCCGCCGCTTTCGCTTGGAAAGAGGAGCGCTTCAGGGTCGTCGGGGAGGCCTTCCATGTGGGCGGACACGGCGCCCACGACGAGGCGGGGGACGAACACGGTGCGCCGCCCGGCCTCAGTGTTGGGTTCGCTGGCTAAGCGCCGGCCGCCTTCGAGAGTGACGATCTGTTCGGAGACGGTGACCGTGGCCGCGTCGAGGTTGATGTGGCGGCGTCGCAGGACGAGGAGCTCCCGGAGGCGCAGCCCTGCGAACCCGGCGAGGAGGATGAGCGCCCGCCATCTGGGTCCGATGGCTTCGGCTAGTTGCAGAACGGTCTCCGGTCCGACGATCGGACGTTCGGGGGAGCGCTCGATCCCGGCGCCTCGCACCTTGCACGGATTCTTCTGGATGAGCCCGTCCTCTACGGCGGTCGTGAGGACAGCTCGCAGGAGCCGGTAGGACTTGGCGGCCATGATCGGGCTTGACTGAGTCGACACCTCCGCGTACCAGCGCCGGATTGCCTCGGTGGTGATGGTGTTGAGCTTGCGGGCGGCGAAGGTGGGTCGATGTGGGCTCTGCGCAAGTTGCGGTACAGGTCGACGGTCTTGGGGGCTAGCGGCTTACCCAGTACCCGGCGGGTTGCCATCTCGTGACGTGTGTCACCGGGAGGCGGAGTAACCGGTGCTCGCAGGTGAACGATTTATTTTCCGGTCGGTCGGAGGGTTTGAGCTACGATTGCCTTGGGCCCCGCGGGTGCCGTGTCCGGCAGGTGGAAGGCAGGGGGCGCGGTAAAACGGGTTCACTGTTTCGGTCGATGCCGATGCCGACGCCTTCGGAGCGGCTGAGTCAAGGTTCGCTATATCTGGCGCGGAAGAGGCCCTCGAAGGCGACGCTGGCATTCGGTGCCGGTCGATGACGCGGTGCTGGGTGAGGTCGACCTGGAAGGTCTGTTCGCTGATCTCGGGATCGAGGACTACATCGATTAACTCGATGACATGGTATTTTGCTCGAAGGGCTTGAAACGCGCG
>JAKBBS010000217.1 GCA_021808425.1 Actinomycetes bacterium | reverse complement strand
GTTTCAAGCGATCTCCGAAGCAGCTCGCTTGAAAAGTCTCCGTTTCGGAGCCTTCCATCGCCACATCGTGGTCGTACATACACGTATATAGTCTCATGTCCCGGCGTGGTCTCGGGCATCGACTCCCGCTCCGCCAAAAGTTCCTGCCGACCGGAACGGCAACGGCGGCTATGAGGCACCGCCTGCTTCTTCTCCCTCGGGGGATCCGCCACCCTCCAAGACCGTCTCCGGACCGGCGGACTCGTCGGCCGACATCGACCACTGCTCAGCCGACACGGCCTCTCCTCCTTCAGCGGGCTGCCACACCATCTCGCCGGACTCAGTCTCGACCCATTCGCCTTCCGCCCACTCCTGCTCGGCGAAGGCTTTCTCGTCGGCGATCTGAGTCTCGCTCTTGATGTCGATACGCCAACCCGTGAGGCGCGCCGCTAGGCGAGCATTCTGGCCTTCCTTGCCTATGGCGAGCGATAGTTGGAAGTCGTGCACGACGACGGTGGCCGTGCCGCTCACATCGTCGAGATGGACCTCTTTGACCTTCGCTGGCTGCAACGCTCGCATCACGAACTCGCGCGGTTCGTCGGAGAAAGGCACGATGTCGACTTTCTCGCCGCGAAGTTCGTTAGTGACCATTCGCACTCGCGCTCCTCGGGCCCCGACACATGCGCCCACGGGATCCACGTTCGAGTCATTTGACCACACGGCGATCTTCGTGCGATGGCCCGGCTCACGAGCCGCCGCCTTGATCTCGACGACACCGCTTGATATCTCAGGTACTTCCAGCTCGAAAAGCCGCTTTATCAATCCGGGGTGGGTCCTGCTGACAACGATCTGAGGTCCCTTCGCCGTCTTTCGGACCTCGACGATGTAGGCCTTCAGCCTTGCGCCGTGCTCGTATCGCTCGTAGGGGACCTGCTCTGCCTGCGGAAGCAACGCTTCGACTTTGCCCAGGTCGAGCAAAGTGTAGCGGTTGTCGCTCTGCTGGATGATGCCGGTCACAATGTCGCCTTCACGACCCGCGTACTCCTCGTATTTGAGGTCGCGCTCAGCCTCACGGATGCGCTGCGTCATTACCTGCTTCGCGGTTTGAGCGGCAATCCGGCCGAAATCCTTCGGGGTTACATCCCACTCCCGAATCACGTTGTCCTCGTCGTCGAGCTCCTGGCCGTACACGCGGATATCACCCGTATCCGGGTCGATCGTCACCGAAGCGAACTCCTCAGAGTCGGCCATCCGCTTGTAGGCGGCCAGCAGAGCGTTCGCGAGGGCATCGAGAAGCGTGTCGACGCTTATCCCCTTGTCTTTCGCTATCTGCTGTAGTGCATCGAGAAAGTCGATGGTCGATTCACTTTTCATTGCGCGGCTTCCTTCGCCTCGGTGGATACGGTCGAATTGGGCTTCGTCGTGGTGTTCCACGAAGCGACCGTGCGAGCCCAGTCGATGTCGTCGTATTCGAAGAGCATCTCGACGGGCGGGCTGCCTGCCTCGAGGCGCACGCCGTCAGGGCCAGCCGCCACCAGGATCCCTCTGTGCCTACGGCTTCCGGCTATCTCCAACCTGGTCTTGAGGGCGATCTCTGTCCCGACGTAGCGATCGAAATGCTCGGGCCGCCGCAGCTTACGCTCGATTCCGGGGCTTGACACTTCGAGGTGGAAGCTGCCCTCCGGAGTAAGGTCGGGATGCGCGTCGAGGATGGGGGCGATCACGCCTCTAGCTGCACTCGACAGGGAGTCGAGATCGATCCCGCCGTCCACATCAATGAAGATTCGGAGGGCGTCTCGGGTCATTTCAATGTCCCACAGATGTAGGCCTGAGGAGGAAAGGGGCGGTTCGACTAGGGCAGCGATGTCTTCGGGTGAAACGCCCATTTTTCTTCCCTTCCTCCTTTCGGGACTCGTGACAACAGGATCGTCGCTGCGGGAGCGCAGCTACGGGGTCAACTGGCCTGCAATACAAAAGCGCGGGCGTCCTGCAGTAGACAGGAGCTACCCACGCCCGTTCGGCCGCCTCCACGAAGGCGGCCCCACATACTATACCCCGGCAACCCGTGGGCGCCGCTGGAAGGCGGTTACTGCTGGAAGGCGGGACCGCCCGAAAGTGGGCCTTAGCCGGGAGGCGGGAGCCCGCCTACCCTTCCTAGCTTGGCGGATCGGCGAGACGCTTGGTTATCAAGTCGATCCTTTCCTCCGAGTGGTTGGCGTCGGACCCCTTGTCGCCGAGAAGCGCCCTCCTGTCGGCCTCGGCTTCGGCTGCAGCCGTCGAGTCCGCAGCAGCAAGGCGAGCCTCGAATCCCTCCGCCATGAGCTTCTCAGCCTCTTCGACGAGCGCCGTCACCATTTCCGCTTCGGGAACTACCCTCACGATCTGGCCCTGGATGAAAAGGTGCCCCCGACGACGCCCAGCGGCAATTCCGAGGTCCGCGGACCGCGCCTCCCCCGGTCCGTTGACCACACAACCCATGACAGCGATCTGAAGCGGTATCTGGCGATTCTCGAAAGCCGCCTGGGCCTCCTGGGCGACTTTGTACACGTCGATCTCGGCACGCCCGCATGCAGGGCAGGCGATCAGGTCGACCGACGACCGCTTGCGAAGCCCGAGCGCCTCGAGCAGAGTCCGGCCCGCCTTGGCCTCTTCCACGGGATCGGTGGTAAGCGAGTAGCGAATGGTGTCGCCGATACCTTCGCCGAGCAACGTCGCGATACCCGCTGTGCTCTTGATCACGCCTGCCGGCGGGGGTCCCGCCTCCGTGACCCCCAGGTGAAGCGGGTGGTCCGTCACCTCGGCGAGCTGGCGGTACGCCTCGATCATCAAAGGTACGTTTGACGCCTTCACCGATATCTTGACGTCGTCGAATCCCTCCTCCGCGAACAAGCCGAGCTCGATCTGCGCCGACTCGACCAGCGCTTCAGGCGTCGCACCACCATGCTTCTCCATGAGGCGAGGATCGAGGGAACCTGCGTTGACACCTATCCGGACCGGGACACCGCGGTCCTTGCATTCCCGCGCAACGAGGCGTATCTCGTCGGCTTTTCGAAGGTTGCCGGGGTTGAGGCGCAGGCAATGCACGCCCGCCTCCAGCGCAGCAAGCGCCATCTCAACGTGGAAATGGATGTCAGCGACGATAGGAACCGGGCTTCTCGGAACGATCCTCGCCAAACCTTCCGCTGCGGCCCTCTCGTTACAGGTGCAGCGGACTATGTCGGCTCCTGCGGCTTTGAGGGCATAGATCTGAGCGAGGGTCCCGTCGACGTCCGCCGTCTTGGTCGTGGTCATGGACTGGACGGTTATCGGCGCGCCTCCCCCGACTGGTACCGAGCCCACCATCACCTGGCGGGTGGGGCGCCTTGGGAAACTGGTCGGGCCTGTCGTCATGGCTCCAGGCTACCGGGAGGGTTCCACTGAAAGCAGCTGTCGCAGGTTGCCTGCTGCCGACTTGCGCCAGCTGGTTCTTCCATTACATTTAGGTGACCGTCACGAGAAGCCCGTTATCTCTCGCGGCCTTCAGCGCCTTAAGACGTTTCTTAAGTCTTTTTCATTCTATTCTTACCGACATTTTAGCTAACGCTCCATCAAATGAAAGCGGACGTCGTGGAAAGCTCCACCTGGAATCCAGTGCAACCGTCAGTGTGGTCAAGGTTTCGCTGGTGGTTCCTCTCCGCTGGACTGGGGCTTGTAGCGGTCGTTGTCCTTCTGGCGATAGTTCTGCCATCCAGCCCGAAGTCGCAATCCTCGTCCGCGAAGGTCGCATCTTCGTCGGGCGGGGGCCGCTCGGCGAAAAGCACGTCAGGGGCCAGCGGATCGAACAGTTCGACGACGCAATCTTCGACGACCTCCGGATCTGCCACCACCTCGCAGTCCACCGATCCGTCGGCAGTGACTTCCGGGACAACGTTCACGCAGCTCGGAACGCCTTCGAGCGGATTTACCTCGGGGCAAGTATCTTCAGCCCTGGCGATCACCACGACGTCGCTCCCGCCGGCCGAGGTCGGGCAACCGTATTCCGCCAGCCTGCAGGCGGCGGGAGCGTCGGGCGGTGTCTCGTGGAGCGTCCCGTCCGGCGGCCTTCCCGCGGGCCTGTCTCTGAGCGCCTCGGGGACTATCGCCGGAACTCCGACAGCGGGCGGTGCGGGCGCCAGCGCGCCGCTGTTCGTGGTGACCGATTCGCAAGGCGACACCACCGAAGCTGCGGTGCCGCTCGCCGTGGTCGGGGCGCCGATCCTCTACAGCCCCAACCTCAACCTCGCCAACCCGCCCGGATTCACACCGAAAGCCTCCGTGCCCGACAGCGTCGACGTCGGTGCTCCGTATCAAGCTACGTGGGTGATAAGCGAGTACAGCGGCGTCCCCAACTACAGCTGGTCGATCGCTTCGGGGTCCCTTCCGCCTGGCGTGACGAACCCGAAGTGCACGGATGCCCCGCAGTGCCTCGACGCATTCTCGTCGGGAACGCCAACCTCGACCGGCACTTTCACCTTCGACGTCAGGGTGACCGACGCCCACGGCGTCACCGGGAACCAGACCGACACGGTGGTCGTCAACCCGGCGCCAACCGTCACGACCACCTCACTCCCGGCCGCCAGCTCAAATGACTCTTACTCGACCGCAGTTGAGCTCTCAGGCGGAACCGGACCCTACACGTGGAGCATCTCCGGCCCCAGCCTCGCGAACCTTTCCGTAACCGGCACTTCGGCGCTCGCGACCATCTCGACAGGCGGCCACGCGCTCTCCCTCGCCCCCGGTTCCTATCCGGTCACCGTAAGCGTCCAAGACAGCGAAGGCCTCACCTCGAGCGTGAATCTCGCCCTCAACGTCGGTTCGCTGCCGCAGCTGGTCATCACTCCCACCTCCCTGCCCGGAGCGGACCTAGGCGTCGCCTACCACGCGTCCCTAAACGCTAGCGGGGGAAGCGGAAGCGGCTACACCTGGTCGGCTACCGGACTTCCCCTCGGGGTCGGTCTCGCCCCGACCGGCTCATTCAGCGGCAGCCCGACCGAGACAGGCTCGTACCCGGTGACCCTCACCGCTACCGACGGTGCCGGCAACACCGTCTCCGCGACCGAAACGCTCCTCGTTGCATCCCCGCCGACGATCGTCCCGATCACACTTCTCCCGGCGACTGCGACCGTGGCCTACTCCCCTGTCACCCTCCAGGCGACAGGAGGTGTCCCGAATGTCATATCAGGCATCTCCTTCTACACCTGGGCCGCAGCCGGGCTGCCACAGGGGATGTCCCTAGATCCGAACGCCGGCATCCTGTCTGGTACTCCGCTTAGCGCGGGCAACTTCAACGTGCGAGTCACGGTAACTGACACTGTGGGGGGTACGCAGTCGATCCTGCTCTACCTCACGGTGGCCTCTGCGCCCCCGCCCTCCACGACCACCACCACCACTGGCGGTAACACGAACGGGGGCTGAGCCTACTCCCGGCCACGGCGGGACCTGCCTAGCTGGCGAGGCTGCGCAGGTCGATGAACATCGACCCGATCGCAAAGACCGCTATCACCGCAAGTCCGGCGTACATGACCGGAAGCAACTTGGCCATGTCCACCCTGTAGGGACGACGCA
>JAKBBS010000216.1 GCA_021808425.1 Actinomycetes bacterium | reverse complement strand
TCGGTGTCGAGAAGCTGCTGATACGAGATCCCACGCGACCGGCCTGTGGTCTGGCGTTCCGTCGTTTGGGTCACGATCCCGCCGCTGGCTTCGAGGTCAAAGCTGTAAAACGCCGACTGGACTTCAGCCGGGGCGACGGGTTCGCCCCGCTGGTCAACCAGCGGCACATCTCAGGATCGGCGCTGCGAAGCTCGCCGCTGATCCAATCGCCGTTACGTCCGAACACACCGCTGACATCACCTTTGCTCACCAATACGGTGTCGTCGCCGCCCTCCTCGTAGATGGCTCCGCTGAGAGCATGCCGTATTCCTCGCATGCGTCCCCCTTTCGTCGACCGTTGTGAAACTCTTAACTGACCAAGAGATTAGTTAGCTCTCCAACCTAATTCAATGGGAGATTTCAGTGGGCCTCTTTTCTCAGCAGCGCCGAGCAGCGCTCAGCGGGCGATGTCGCGCCAGGCTCCACGGTCAGAGCGCGGCTCGCCGGGAAGCCCGAGAACTCTCTCTCCGATGATGTTGCGCTGGATCTCGTCGGAGCCGCCGGCGATCCTGTAGCCGGGTGCTCCGAGCAGGTGCTCGCTCCAAGCAAAAGTTCCCCACTCCCCCGTATCCGCCGTGATCCTCGCTCCGAGCAGCTCTGCGGCAACTGAGCCGATCTCGGTGAGGCCCTGCACCCACGCAAGCTTCCCTGTCGATCCTTCGGGACCGGGCGGTCGACCCGACTCTGCTGAGGCTTGAATGCGCGAGCGGTTGAACGACTGCAACCGCTGGTGGATGTACACCGACGCAATCTTCTGTCTCATCAGCGGTTCGCCTGTGCGATCGAGCCACCGGGCGAGGCCGAGCAGCCGCTCCCAGGATCCTCCGACCCCCCGGCCTCCGGTCCCGCCGCGCTCGAAGCCGAGCGTCGCTAGCGCCACCTTCCACCCTTGGCCGACTTCGCCGAGGCGAAGCTCGTCGGCTAGACGCACGTCGTTGAAGAAAACCTCGTTGAAGGAGCTCCCACCCGACATCTGGCGGATCGGTCGCACCTCGACGCCCGGAGCGTCCATCGGCACGAGAAACGCTGTCATGCCGGCGTGCTTGGCGACGCCGGGGTCGCTTCGAGCTATCAGTTCGCCCCAGCCGGAGAACTGCGCACCCGAGCTCCACACTTTCTGGCCGTTGACGACCCATTCGCTGCCGTCCTGCACGACGCTTGTGCCAAGACCGGCGAGGTCCGATCCCGCTCCGGGCTCCGAGAAGAGCTGGCAGCAAAGCTCGTCGGCCCGCAGGAACCTCCGCACGAAGCGCTCCTGCTGGGCGTCGTTACCAAACAGTCGCACCGTCGGAGCGATCAGACCAGTCGTGACTGCAAACGTCTCATGACCGCCGGGCGCTTTGAAGTCGGCTTCGATCGATCGATAGACTCGCTCGTGCTCGGGCGTCAGTCCTGCACCGCCGTAGTGCACGGGCCAGGTGATGGCACCGTAGCCGGCGTCGAATTTTTCCTGCTGCCACTCCATGAGCCGGCGGAGCAGGTTTCGTTCCTCCTCGAAGGACAGGCAGTGAAACACCGATACGTCGTCGCTGCCCTCACCCCACACTTCGCCGGACTCGTCCGCTGGTTCGAGACGCTCCGCGAGCCACGAGCGCGCCGTCTCAGCGAACTCGGCAACGCTCGGCGCATAGGTTTCGTCGACGCTCATGCAACCCCAGTCCCTCATCAGTAATTGATCGATACGTTAGTATCGGGGTGCTCGAATCGCCAAAGGCACCGGGTCATCGGCCGGCCCGGCTCTAGGGAGGGAGAACCGTATCTATGTCGTCGACTGCCAGCACCGACCCTGCCCCCACGATACCGACGGTCGATCATCGGATGAGCTTCGAGTATCCGAGAACGTCCCCAACGGAACGCCTGCGCTCCCTCGTTAGCCGGGCCCTCGGAGCCGACCTCAGTTTCGGGCGCGCTGAAGCTGTGGCCGAAGCGGACCCCGCAGATGTTGCCCATTTCCTGCATCCACACTTCGGAGCCGACGAGGCACTCGAGGTCCTCGGTATCGGGGTACCCGCATCTCCCGGCGCCGCATCTGGGTACATCGTCTTGTCCGCTGACGAAGCGCTTCATGCTGGGGAGCGTGGAGAGTCTACCATTCTGGTGAGAACGGAGACCGGACCGGAGGACGTCCTCGGAATGCAGGCAGCCGCCGGCATCCTCACCGCGCGGGGCGGCCTAGCGAGCCACGCTGCGGTCGTGGCCCGCGGGTGGGGCATTCCTGCGGTTGTCGGGGTCAAGGATCTCCAGGTGGATGCCGTCGGGATTACGATCGCAGGCCACAGCATCGCCGCAGGCGAAATCATTTCCATCGACGGCCATACCGGCGAGGTGTACCGCGGTGCGGCGGCAGTGAGCACCGCAACCGCACCCCCCGAGCTGGAGACCATCCTGGAGTGGGCCGACCAGCTGCGATCCGGCCGTTTCGGCGTGCGAGCCAACGCAGACGACGCCGAGTCGGCCCGCCATGCGCGCTCCCTTGGCGCAGACGGTATAGGGCTGTGCCGGACTGAGCACATGTTCCTAGCAGAGGACCGGCTGCCACTGGTGCGAAGGCTCATCCTAAGCAACGACAAGCAGATCGACGAAGAGGCCCTCGTCGCATTGGAAGCAGTTCAGAGTGCAGACTTCGAGTCTCTTCTAGAGGCTATGGACGGGCTACCAGTAACAATAAGGCTGCTCGACCCACCACTTCACGAGTTCCTTCCGGCTCTCGAACCGCTGATCGTCGCGGAAGCGACTGGCACCCTCGACGAGAAGTCAGCTGCCGAGCTGACAGCCGTCAGGCGGCTGTCTGAGACGAACCCGATGATCGGCACGCGTGGCGTTCGCCTCGGTATGGTCAAACCCGGCCTGTATCCGATGCAGGTGAGGGCCATAAGCCGCGCCGTCAGCGCCTTGCAGTCGAGGGGGCATTCCCCTCACGTCGAGGTGATGATACCCGTCGTAACCGACCGAGCCGAGCTTTCCCTTGCGCGGACGTGGGTCGAGCAGGCGGAGCTCGAGGCGGGTGTGACAGGTCCGAACATGGCGGCCGTGAGCGTCGGGACCATGATCGAGACGCCGAGAGCGTGCGTGCTCGCGTCGGAACTGGCGATCGAGGCAGACTTCTTCTCGTTCGGGACGAACGACCTGACGCAGCTGACTTTTGCGTTCAGCCGTGACGACGTGGAGGCGGAGCTCATCCCGAGTTATATCCGAAACGGGTTACTCGAGCACAACCCTTTCGAGGTTCTCGACCGCGAAGGGGTCGGCTTCCTCATCAACCACGCCGTGACGACAGCGCGAGCCGTGGCTCCTACCCTTCCGATCGGTGCGTGCGGCGAGCAGGCGGGTGATCCGGTCTCAGCCCGCTTTCTCGTGGCCTGCGGCCTTGACTACGTGAGCTGCTCGCCGTTCCGCCTTCCCGTCGCCCGCCTCGCCGTCGCCCAGGCGCTGCTCGAGCTCGGCCTGGTCGACCCTATCGAGGTGTTCGGGCCCGACGAGATCGGCGCAGCCGACGACCACGGTGGCCACGAGCCCGATGGCCCTGGCGTCGATGGCCCTGGCGTCGGGGTTGCGGACGCCGGGCCGCAGATCTCGGATTTCGACGTGATGCACGCACTGCGCATCAAGGGTTTCGCAACCCTCGACGTGCTCGCCGAGATGTGCTCAGCCGGATCTGGGCATGTCGAGGACATCCTCGGTCGTCTGCAGGCAGACGAGCTCACCCGGTTCCACCCGGCCCGGGGCTTCTGGCAGTTGACACCGGCAGGTCGCCAGCACCACGCCGACCTACTCGCCGGGCCGCACAAACCCGATGAGGAAACCGTCGCGCTCCTACGCGAGTCCTACTCGAGGTTCTTGGAGTTGAACGTCGCCTTCAAGGAGCTCTGTGTCGCATGGCAGGTCCGCAATGACACAGCCAACGACCACAGCGATCCCTCCTACGATGCCGCCCGGGTTGAAGCCCTTCGAATGCACCACGGTCACGCATGCGTCGTTGTCGGAGAGATGGCGGCAGCGCAAGCCCGAGTCGGGACGTACCGGCCGCGCCTCGACGACGCAATCGCTAGGGTTGAGGGCGGCGAACGCGACGCTTTCACCGGGGTCATGAAACGCTCGTACCACGACGTGTGGATGGAGCTCCACGAGGATCTGCTGCTCACGCTCGGGATAGACCGAGCGGCCGAAGGCAGCTTCTGATCTCGGGGAACGCATCCTCGATCGGCTCGATCGCTACAATACTCTTATAATGATTCCTCAGAAGCAGGCACCCGGCGTGTTCCCTTTCTACGGCGAGGATGATCGAGGCCCGCGCAAACGGAGCGGGCCTCTCGCCGGAGTCCGCGTGGCGGACTTCTGCTGGATGGGCGTCGGATCAGTAGCAACACGGCTCCTTGCCGACTTCGGTGCCGAGGTCATCAAGATTGAGGACCGCACCAGGGTGGACATGCCGAGACGTTTGCCCCTCTACAAGGGAGAGGTGCGAAACTACGGCCAGCAGGACGCTACGGCGGACCCGAATCGTGGCGGACTTTTCAACAATTACAGCCGGAACAAGCTCGGGGTCACGATCAACCTGCGGACCCAGCGCGGTCGCGAGCTGGCTGAACAGCTGGTCGGCGCGAGCTCTGTCGTCACCGAGAACTTCGCCCCCGGCGTTATGGAGAAGTGGGGTTTCACCTACGAGCGCTTCCGCGAGCTCGTGCCGGACGTCATCTACGCCAGGATGAGCGGCTACGGGCACTCCGGTCCCCACGAGCACTACCGCAGCTACGGCCCGATCGTCCAGGCGGCGAGCGGCCTGTCATACGTCGCCGGGCTCCCCGGTCGCGAGCCGTCGGGCTGGGGACTCTCCTACATGGACAACATGGCTGCGTACTACAACTCTGCTGCGCTTCTGATGGCCATCTGGAACCGTCGGGCGACAGGGGCCGGCACGGAGATCGACGTCGCGGCAGTCGAGGTCGGCGTCAGCCTCCTCGGTCCGGTGCTACTTGACGTGACGGTCAACGATCACACGACACAGCGACCCGACTACCCGACCGGAAACCGCCTCGAGCACCCCCAGGCAGCTCCGCACGGCGTGTACCCGTGCGCCGGTGAAGACCGGTGGGTGGCGATCGCCGTGTTCAACAACGACGAGTGGTCGGCGTTGCTGACGGCAATGGGTTCGCCCGAATGGGCCTCCGGCCCGCTTTTCGCCACCCAGGAGGGTCGCTTCGCCAACCAGGACCTCCTCGACGGTCATGTCGCAGAGTGGACGGCACACTACGATCCCCACACCGTGATGGGCCGCCTGCAGGCTCACGGTGTCCGCGCCGGCGCAGTGCAGAACCCGCAGGACCTGAACGAGGTCGACCCGCAACTAGCGTGGCGTGGCACCTTTTTCGAGATGGACCACCCTGTCATCGGACCAGCTCGCTTCGAGGGCTTCCCGGCGTCGATGTCCGGCCAGGGCCCGGACCACTGGAGGTCGGCGCCGTTGGTCGGCGAGGACAATGCCTACGTCTTCGGCGAGCTGCTCGGCATCGACAAGTCCGAGATCGACGAGCTGGCCG